>NZ_CAKRAH010000048.1 GCF_934294775.1 uncultured Dorea sp. | reverse complement strand
TTTATTGATGAAGTTGATGTCGTGGCCGCAGACGTCGTGGACAGTGTCTACGATTTGTGTGGCAAGCTGCTTTCCAATATGTGTAATCATGTCTGTCTGCTTCCTCCTTAAAAATTCAGAGATTTATATAAATCTGTTACCATACAATTTCTATTTATTATAGCAAAGGAGTCATCAGGTTTAAAAGAAATCTATAATAAAAAAACTTAATATTTTAAAGTGAAATTATTTATTTTATTATTTATTCCTGCGGTGCTATACTTTAGTCAACGAAGAAAAGAAACGGGAATAACCGAAAGGAGAAAGACTCATGTATAGTATTGATTTGAACAGTGATATGGGGGAAAGCTTTGGCGCATATAAGATCGGAGGAGACGAAGAAATCATCAAATACGTAACAACTGCGAATGTTGCCTGTGGATGGCATGCAGGTGATCCAATGGTCATGGACAAGGTTGTGCGAATGGCAAAAGAAAGAGGTGTTATGGTAGGTGCACATCCTGGATACCCGGATATGATGGGATTCGGACGTAGAAAGATGGTTCTTTCTCATGATGAGATCAAGAATTATGTAAGATACCAGATTGGAGCTCTTGCAGCATTTACAAAGAGCTATGGCATGAAATTACAGCATGTGGCACCTCACGGGGCAATGGGTAATGCATGTCAGTATGATGAAGATATCGCAAGTGCAATCGTAGAAGCAATCTGCGAATATGATAAAGACCTGATCGTTTATTACTGTGCGGGAGCAGTTCTTGGAGATATCGCTGAGAGCAAGGGACTTCGTACAGCATCAGAGATCTTTGCAGACAGAGCATATATGGATGACCTTTCACTGGTTCCAAGAAAGATGGAAGGCTCTATGATCACAGATGAAGACATAGCGATCCAGAGATGTGTTAAGATGATCAAAGAAGGAAAAGTTACATCTATCAATGGAAAAGAATTGGATATCAAAGGTGACACACTTTGTGTTCACGGTGACGGACCGAAAGCATTGGCATTCGTTCAGAAAATCCGTGAGAAATTCACAGAAGAAGGCATTGAGATCAGACATTTATAAGGATAAATGATAGTCTGGGATACAAAAGAAACCAGAAAGTTCCTGAAAAATCATGGATGATAAAAATGACCGTCTGTTTCGCCCTCCAAAAGTTAGAATTTAACGTTTGGAGGGCGAAACAGACGGTCATTTTTACTATTTTAAGTTCCATACTTCTCCAAGTGGAATCACAGGCTGAGGTTCTTGGAAAAATTCTTCCAGCTTTTCTTCAAAGAGTTCGACAGCATGTTTGCTGGTGACTTTTGGGTATTTGTGCTTGATCTTATAACAGACACGCTTAGGTGCCGGATTTTTCAGTTCGCTTACATAGAGTCTGCGGTAACGTGCAAGCTCCCGGATAGCGGATTCCGGTGCAATCAGCCAGGTATCTTTGCTCTTCCAGAGACGGTCAAGTAATGCAATCGTATCGGCAGAGATATGAGGTCTGGACACAGAAGAGAACCAGCGGTCATGCCAGATTGGAAAATTCCCATCCCAGCTTAGATAAAGTTCTTTTGAAGGATCCAGTTCATCGGTGTGCACGAGTGGTTTTGGAATGGAAGGATATTCGGACTGCACCAGATAAAGGTTTTCCTCTAATACTTTTTCGGAGATAATATTTTTATAATGAAGCTGATGGTACACAAAACCGATGTCTATATTGTGTTCAATGAGCATATTATATAACTCCGAAGAGTGATGTGACTGGATGTTCAGATCCAGATGCGGGTATTCATGAAGAAGCTTATCATATAATGGAACGAATATAGCAACATTAGAACTGTCGGTACATCCAATGTTCAGAAGAAGCTGTTCCTGATTATGCTGGAGCTCCAGAGTTTCTTTCCAAAGAGACATCCATCGTTCAGCAAGAATGATAAAATCCATTCCCTTAGGTGTAAGTTCTACCTGTTTGTGTCCCTTATTACGGATGACCAGAGAAAATCCAAGTTCATTTTCAAGTGAATTCAGACGATGACTTACCGTTGGCTGGGAAAGAAATAAAAGATCTGCAGTTTTTGTAATGCTTTTGGTGTTCACAATTGTTAAGAATGTCTCGATTTCTGCGAGCGTCATGTAATCCCTCCTGTTTGAATAAATTATTCATTTTATCTATCTTATGTCGGTTTTGAATATAAAAGTTGTTTATATTATACAGAGAAATTATTCGTTTTTCAATCATTAACTTGTGTGCTATCATGAAGTTAAGTTAAAAGGAAAGCGACTTTTTATTCAAAAGACAGAACAAATGTAATAAAGTTGAAATCAAAAAAGTGACAAATGCTATGAAAAAGGTCTGTCGGAATATAAGACAGATCTTTTTCTATACAAAATGGAGGTATGAAGATGGAGGTAAGATTTCTTACAGCAGGTGACCGTGCGGTATCTGTAGAGTTTGGAAAGACCATATGTCTTGAGACGAATGCAAAAGTACGTATGCTGGATGAGAACTTAAAAGAAGATCCGATTGAAGGTGTGATCGAGAATGTTCCGACTTATTGCGCATTGATCGTTCATTACCGCCCGGAAGTGATCCGGTATAAGGAACTTGTGGCGGAGCTGGAAAAAAGAATTGGTAATATGCATGCTGCCGGAGGAGAGACAAATAAGAAAAAAGTTGTAAAAGAAGTACCTGTATATTATGGTGGCGAGACAGGACCGGATCTGGAATACTGTGCAGAGCTTGAGCACACAACGGTAGAAGAGATTATAAGGAAACATTCCGAGCATGAATATTATGTATATATGCTTGGATTTGCACCGGGACATCCATATATGGCAAGATTTGATGAGCCATTTGGATTCAAAAGAAGAGAATCTCCGAGAGTAAAGATTCCTGCAAGATCAATCGTTGTCCAGCAGAATCTGTCGGACTTTATTCCGTTTGAACAGCCTTGTGGATGGAACATCATCGGAAGTACGCCGCTTGATATCTGTAACTTTGATAACGAAGACCCATTCCTGGTACATGCAGGAGACTGGGTAAAACATGTGCCGGTAACAAAGTCAGAATATGACAAGATCCGCAGGGATGTGGAAAAAGGAACATACAAGGTGAAGACATATACACCTGAAGGTAACGCATAGAATCGGAGGTCATGATATGGGAATAATAGTTGAAAATGGTGGAATCCTGACAACCGTACAGGATGAAGGAAGATTCGGATATCAGGCGTTTGGAGTGTCTACCTCAGGAGCAATGGATAATCATTCGTTCCATATTGCCAATATCTTAGTTGGAAATGATATGGGCGAAGGAGCACTGGAGATGACATTTATCGGACCAACGCTTAAGTTTACAAGTGATAATATTATCGCAGTAACGGGCGGGGATCTGACTCCGATGTTAGACGGCAGTGAATTCCCGATGTACCGGGCAGTGCTGGTAAAAGAAGGTCAGACACTTTCATTTGCAGGAGCAAGGAATGGATGCCGTGGTTACATTGCTTTTGCAGGTGGTCTTGATATTCCGGTTGTGATGGGAAGTAAGTCTACATTGCTTCGTAATCATCTCGGAGGAGTACAGGGACGTAAGCTTGAAAAAGGTGATGAGATTGGATTCGTCAGTGCTAAGACGACGCTTCCGAAGATGGAAGAAAGAAAAGTACCGGCAAGCATATATCCTAAGAAAGAGATCGTTCTGCGTGTGATCCTTGGACCACAGGATGATGAATTTACAGAAGCCGGAGTAAAGAGCTTTTTCTGGAACAGTGGAGTGATCACAAATGAATTCGACCGTATGGGCTGCCGTATTGAGAGGGAGCCGATCGAACATATAGGAGACGGTAATATCAATACAGATGGTATCTCTGTCGGTTCTATTCAGGTGCCAACGAATGGAAAGCCGATCATCATGCTGGCGGACAGACAGAGTACCGGAGGATATGCCAAGATAGGAACAGTAATTTCCGTGGATCTTGCGAAGATCGCACAGGCACAGCCGGGACAGAAGATAAGATTTGTCAATGTAAGTCTGGATCTGGCCCAGGATCTCTATATCAGAGAGATCGAGTCAATGAAAGCACTGGATGAAAAGCTGAATGCATAGGCTGTAAGAGCAGATCTTTAAGATCAGACATGGAAATGAAATAAAAACAATAAAATAAAATGCTAATAAAAAGAGAAAGGTGAGAGTCATTATGAAAATTGTAGTATTAGACGGTTACACAGAGAACCCTGGAGATTTAAGCTGGGATGCATTAAAAGAATTAGGAGAAGTAGAAGTATATGACAGAACTTCTTATGAAGAGTCACCACTGATCGCAGAGCGCATCGGGGATGCAGAGATCGTAGTCATCAACAAGACTCCAATCTCAAAAGAAACAATAGATAAATGCGGAAATATCAAACTGATCGCTGTTCTTGCAACAGGATACAATGTTGTTGATTATGCATATGCAAAAGAAAAAGGAATTCCTGTAGTAAATGTACCTACATATGGAACACAGATCGTAGGACAGTATGCACTTGGTCTTCTTCTTGAGATCTGTTCACACTACGGACACCACGATGAATGTGTAAAAGCCGGAAAATGGGAGAATAACCCGGACTGGTGCTTCTGGGATTATCCAATGATCGAGCTGTACGGTAAGACAGCCGGGATCATCGGACTTGGAAGAATCGGACAGGCTACAGCAAAGCTTCTTAATGCATTAGATATGGAAGTTATCGCATATGATGCGCATGAAAGCGAAGCAGGAAAGAAACTGGCAGAGTATGTATCATTGGATGAGTTATTTGCCCGTTCCGACGTAATCTTCCTTCACTGCCCATTATTCCCTGCCACAGAAGGTATGATCAACAAAGAAAATATCGCTAAGATGAAAGACGGTGTAATCCTTATCAACAACAGCCGTGGACAGCTGGTTGTAGAACAGGATCTTGCAGATGCGCTGAACAGCGGCAAGGTATACGCAGCCGGACTTGACGTGGTATCTACAGAGCCGATCAAAGGCGATAACCCACTGTTAACAGCTAAGAATTGCATCATTACCCCACACATCTCATGGGCAGCACAGGCATCCAGACAGAGAATTATGGACATTACAGTAGACAATATCAAATCATTCCTGGAAGGTAATACCGTAAACCAGGTAAATAAATAAGAGATTAATAAGGGGAGGGCCCCTCACGGATTTATAAGTCTGTGAGGGGGTTTTTTATATCCTGGAGCGTGCCTGAAAAATGCTTTCTGCTGTTTTTTCAGATACGCTCCAGGATATACAGAGAACTTGCCATCGGCAAGTTTCTCTTGCATACTTTGGTATAAAAAAGAGAAGCCATCAACTAAGATGACTTCTCATATTCAAAAGATGAGGGATGGGGGTATTTATTTCCCTTCTGCAATGTCTTTTGTGATCTTTAAGAACTTATCTACATCATCTCTGCCGTGGCAGTGAAGAGGAGATACACGGAGCGCTCCGTCAAGTCCGAGCGTCTCAACGATACGTTTTGAATACGGGCTGCTCTTTACACGCTCGAAGATGGTAACACCGTGTTCCATATATTTCTGAGCGCAGTCAGCGTAATCGATGCCTTTAATTCCCATAGCAATAATCAGGTCTTTGTAAGTAAGATCTTCCATATCTACATATACTTCTACGCCAGGGATGTGACGAAGTCCAGGAACCTCTTCAGTTCCCTCTAACATACGGTAGAGAAGTCCTCTTTCCTGTAAGTGGATTCTGTTCATACCTTCCACATAGAGTTCACGCTTGCTCATGCCTTCGGCTTTGTCTCCGAGGAAATGTTTTGCGATATCGCATACGTAGTCGATAACAGCCATCATAGCTGCAAAGTTACCAGGTGTAGGAGTTCCAAGCGCCCATACATCAGGAGCTTTGCATGTAAGTTTTCTGTGTGTCATGCTTGCGACACGGTCTGATACGTAACAATATCCACATCCACGTACACCGAAGAATTTATAAGGTGCGAAGTTGGATACATCTACGCCCCAGTCTTCTACATCGATGACTGCGTGTGGTGCATGCTGTACAGCATCACTTACGATATAGATGTCCGGATTGATTTCTTTGGCACGTCTTGCGATTTCCTTGATATTCATGATATTTCCGGAAATGTTAGAAGCAGCCATGATACTTAACAGTACCGTGTCTTTGTCTACATACTGCATAATAGTATCTGGATCCAGTCCTCCGGTTGTCTGGTTAGCAGGAACTTCACGGAATTCTCTTCCTGTCTGCTTACAATAGTATTCTACTGCATCGTGTGCAGATGGATGTTCCAGTGCGGAAGTAACTGCATTTTTGCCCCATTTTACATTTTCCATAATGGTTCCGACAGCGTGGAACATTGTCTGGGAAGCGGACAGTTCTGTGATAAGAGCACCACTTTTCGCTCCAAAGATAACTTCCAGAATTTCCTTTGTTCCTTCGCTTACATAATAAGATAAATCATATCCTTTTCCTCGTACACGCTCCGGACAGTCAGGATATTCTTCAAGGCTTGCTTTGGCTTCTACAGCTGCTCTTAATCTAAGAGATCCGCCAGAGTTCTCAAAGAAGAGACGGTCTCCGTATTCAGGATCTGTATCGGCATAGCAAAATTGTTCTTTTAAACTTTTCTGATAATCATCTGAAAATAATTCTCCATATGTAGTAGCCATAATTTTTCCTCCTTATTGGCTTCAATCATTTTTGTTGGTTTCATTATAGCAATGTTGGAATGAAAATAGAAATGAATAATGTTACTGTATAATATTAATGATATTTATATTTGAAATATAAAAAGGATTGATATTTTATAGACAAATAATTAATTTTACTTACGTCTATGTCCATGTTACATTGTAAGTAGTTCATAAATAAACGCGCGGTTTATGTCAAAAATTGGTAAAAACTTATGAAAGAAGGAAAAGGAGTAGAAAGATGAGTAACGCAACGAAAAAACAGCCAATGTCGGTTGTAAAGAAAATGATGATCGCTCTTGTCGGCGGTTTGTTGGTGGGAATTGCTTTTCTTTTATTAAGAGAACAGTTGATCTCTTCTGGTAGTGAAGGAACATGGACGATGATCAATAAGATTTTGTTCCAGGACATTACAGCGGAAGACGGTGTTAAGGCAGTTGGTCTTTTCTATATTATAGGCCAGTTATTTATGAGAGGATTACAGCTTGCGATTGTACCACTTGTATTAGTATCCTTAAGCCTTGCGATGTGCAGTATTTCAAGTTCTACAAAGCTTGGAAGAATTGCAGGACGTACATTGATTGGATTCTTCCTGTTCTATGTATGTGGAGCATTCCTTGCAGGTATTGTAGCATATGCAGTAAAATCTGCAGGATTTTTTAACGTAACACTTCCAAGTGAAGCAGTCACGGATGCTGCAACACTGGATGCATTCAATCCACTTGCAACCATCGTAAATGCAGTACCATCCAATATCGGTGCAGCTTTCAGCAGCAATAACAGTATCCTGTCGGTCGTAGTAGTAGCGATTATCATGGGACTGTGTATGAATGCACTTGGGGAGAAAGCTGATCCGCTGAAAAAAGTACTGGAAGCTTTAAATGAGATTATTCAGTTGTACCTTACATTTTTAATTAATAAAGTTGGCCCGCTTGCAATTTTCTGTCTGATCTCAAGAACATTTGCTATCTACGGAACAGAATATCTTGCACCGGCAGCAGCTTATATCGTAGCAGCAATGTTAACATTATTTGTACTGGTTGTTACACTTTATCCAATCGGTATCTGGGTAACAACAAGAATGAATCCAATTCAGTTCATCAAGAAAATCGCAAAAGTTGGTGTATTTGGATTCTCAACAAATTCGTCTGCCGCATGTCTGCCGCTGAATACTAGAACATGTATCGATGAACTTGGATGTAGCGAAGAGATTACAAGCTTCGTATTACCAACAGGTATGACGATTAACATGAATGGAACAACGGTTATGCATATGTTCGCAGCAACTTTTATCGCAACAAGTGCAGGAATTGATGTAACACCTGCAAATCTTGTAACGATTGCATTCTTATCCATCTGTGCAGCTATGGGATGTCCTGCTATTCCAATCGCAGGCACAACACTGATCGTAACAATCCTTTCAGGACTTGGATGGACATCGGATGCATGTATGATCGCTTATGCATTAGTTGTAGCAATCAACCGTCCGGTAGAGATGGCACTTCTGCCACTGAACGTTATCGGAGATGCTACAGTTAACGTAATTGTAAATGCAAAAGAAAAAGAGCTGGATAAAGAAAAATATAACAGCTAAAGAGTGAATGACCGGGCGGACCGCTAACAGAATTATACGGCAGCCTGAAAAAATATAAGCAACGGATTAAAAGTCCGTTGCTTAAAAAATAATTACTAATTGACAGGAATTTAACGACTAGGAGGAAAAACATGGAAACATTTATGAAGATACTGGAGACCGTTCAGACATTTGTATGGGGGCCACCGACATTGATACTTTTAATGGGAACAGGATTATATTTTACATTTAAATTAAAAGGTCTGCAGATTTGTAAATTTCCAAGGGCATTGAGAAGTATTTTTGAAAAAGAAGAAGGTGCAGGAGATGTATCTCCATTTGCAACACTTTGTACGACGCTTGCGGCCGATATTGGAACCGGTAGTATCGTAGGTGTGGCAACGGCACTGAGAATCGGCGGACCTGGAGCGATGTTCTGGATGTGGGCGTCCGCACTTCTTGGAATGACGACAAAATATTCTGAAGCACTCCTGGCTGTAAAATTCCGTGTGAAAGATGAAAAAGGTGAGATTGCCGGCGGACCAATGTACTATATTCAGAATGGAATGGGTGAAAAGTTCAAATGGCTGGCAAAAATATTTGCCTTCTTTGGAGTTGTAACAGCACTTCTTGGATGTGGTACATTTCCACAGGTCAATGCGATTACTGAATCCGTACATGATTCGTTCCATATTCCAGTAATTGTGATTGGAGTTATCGTTACTATATTAACAGCAGTTGTAACACTTGGTGGTATTCAGGCTATTTCAAAAGTAGCACAGTTTGTCGTTCCATTTATGGCAATCTTCTTTATCGGTGGTTCTATGATTATCCTGATCGTGAATCATGCAGCTATTCCGGGAGCATTTGCAAGAATTTTCTCCTGTGCATTTTCAAAGCAGTCAGCACTTGGAGGTGCAGCCGGAACAGCAGTAATCTCATTCATGACTGCCATGAGAACCGGTGTGGCAAGAGGTGTGTATACGAATGAAGCTGGTCTGGGAAGTTCTCCGATTGTTGCGGCAGCAGCAAAGACAGATTCGTGTGTAAAACAGGGACTGATTTCTATGACGAGCGTATTCTTTACAACTATTATCACATGTTCCATGACCGGACTTGTTGTTATCTCAAGCGGACTGCTTGATAAGACGGACTTAAGTGGAAGCGTATTGGTTACAAAGGCATATAATGCCGGACTTCCATTCAATATCGGAATGTATCTGGTAGCGGTTGGAATTATATTCTTCTCATTTACCACAATTCTTGGTTGGAACTATTATGGGGAAAGATGTATTCTGTACCTGACCGGAAAGACAGGAAGCATTAAGATCTTCAAGATTGTATATATCATAGCAATCGCAACAGCTCCGTTCCTGACGCTGGAACCGATCTGGTTGATGGCAGATATTACCAATGCATTGATGATCATTCCGAACCTGATTGCATTACTTGGACTTCGAAAAGTGGTAATCAGTGAAACAAAGAAATTCTTCGACCGGGAAGAGCGTACGAAGGTGAATGTGCGTAGATCTGTGGTGGAGTAAAGGTTGAAATAAAAAAGTTTTGACATATTTATAAGATGATGTTAGTATAGTTATAGAAAAAGAGTGCTACCGATAGACGGTTAGCCCGATAATAGGTTAGTAAAAATAGTCGCTTAGTTTTACCAGACTGTGGGCGGCTATTTTTGTGTCTTATGATTATCCTTACCAATTGTGTATCCGATGCTGAAGCATGATAAGCCGAAACTAGCGATAGCTAAAAAATCCATAATACTCATTGACTTAGCCCTCCTTTACAGTAAATTCCCTTTCAGGGTTTTATGTAGTCAGAGGGTCACAGTCCCTCTGCTGAAGGACTAACCGCCTACCGTTTTGGTAGCACCCGTGATATGATTATAGCAATTAATTACAGGAAATACAATATATATTTACTTATTAATGAGTAACCAATTGAAGAGGTCTTCACTAAGGAAATGACAAATGACGGATACATGTATCTTGCACAGCTTTCTTATATAGACTTATAATAAAAGAAAAAGACCGAAAGGACTGGTACTATGAAACGTATTTTCTGGATCGTATTAGACAGTGCGGGCATCGGGGAAGCGCCGGATGCGGAAGCGTTCGGAGATGTTGGAAGCAATACCTGGAAGACCTGCTATGAGAGCGGAAAACTTCAGATTCCGAATATGGAAAGAATCGGTATCTATCAGATCGACGGGATGGATTATGCGGGAAGTTCTGTAACACCACAGGGAAGCTTTGCGAGAATGCAGGAATTGTCCTGCGGAAAAGATACAACAACCGGGCATTGGGAGATGGCGGGCATCGTGACACCGGATCCACTTCCGAAATTCCCGGAAGGATTTCCAAAAGAGTTCATAGAGGAATTCGCTAAGCGCACAGGGCGGAAGATTCTGTGTAATCTGCCGTATTCCGGAACACAGGTCATCCATGATTATGGACAGGAGCATGAGAAGACGGGTGCCTTGATCGTGTATACATCGGCAGACAGCGTATGCCAGATTGCAGCGCATGAAGAGGTTGTTCCAGTGGAACAGCTGTATGAATACTGCAAGATTGCAAGGGAGATGCTGACGGGTGATCTTGGAGTTGGAAGAGTGATCGCAAGACCATTCATCGGAACCTGGCCGGATTATGAGCGTACGATCAGACGTCATGATTTTTCACTTGCACCGCCAAGACAGACGGTATTGGATGCATTAAAAGCAGAAGGAAAAGATGTGATCGGAGTTGGAAAAATCTATGACATCTTCGAAGGTCAGGGCGTGACAGAGACGCATCCGAATGAAGGAAATGAAAAGAACATGGAAAGGACGCTGGAAATCCAGAAAGAAGATTTTCACGGTCTTTGTTATGTGAATCTGGTAGACGGTGATATGATCTACGGTCACAGAAGAGATATTGAGGGATATGCAGGAGCACTTACGAGATTCGATGAACAGCTGGGTGAGTTCCTTAAGCATATGAAAGAGGAAGATATGCTGATGATCACGGCAGATCATGGCTGTGATCCTGGATACACAGGAACCGATCATACCAGAGAGTATGTACCGTGTCTGATCTATGGAAATGAGATAAAAGCGGGGGTAAATCTGCACACCAGACATGGATTTGCAGACATGGCGGCAACGATTGCCGAGGCACTTGGAAGCAGTTACCGCGGTGACGGTGTGTCCTTCTTTGATGCTATCAGAAAGTGATATATTCAGCTCAAAAACACGTAAAAATTACAATTATCTACGTATTTATTACAATATGGTTAACAAGGAGCATTTTTTATAGTAAAGTATGAAAAACAGTAACAAGGGCTCTAAAATCATGAGTGTATGAACAGATACACGCCAGTTATAAAAAATGATATGAATAAAATATAACTTATCAGGAAGTCCGGTCATTGATCGGGCTTCTTGTCGTTTGGAGTTCAGGATATACAAGTGAATTGGCAAGAAGAGAGGTTACAGATGATAATTGTAAAAGAGTACAGAGGTCATATCCGCAACTGGAAGACATTGTGTGAAGCATTGAATATTGATACTTCACTTTCAAGAGAGGAAAGAGAAAGACAGATATTGATCCGCGCATATCAGAATTGGGGATATGATATGGCGAACCAGATGCAGGGGATGTTTGCATTTGCATTGTGGGATGAAGAAGAGGAGAAGTTATTCTGTCTGAGGGATCATTTTGGAACGAAGCCGTTCTATTATTATATGACAGAAGGCGGGCAGTTATTATATGGAACGATGATCAGACAGATCATGGAACAGCCGGGATTTGTAAAAGAACTGAATGGGGAAATGTTACAGTTGTACCTGACACTTACTTATGTGGCCGGTGAAAATACATTTTTCAAAGGGGTCAGAAAGCTGATGCCGGGAAGATATCTGATCTGGCAGGATGGGAAACTTACGATTGAAAGGTACTGGAAGCCGGAGTTTCAGATGGATGAAAGTAAATCGCTGGAAGAATGGGCAGAGGAGATTCACAGTACCATCGAAGAAGTGATGCCGGAAGTAAAAGAAAAAGAAGAGCTGGCAGGAGCGTTCTTATCCGGCGGGGTGGATTCTTCGTATGTGCTTGCATTGTCGGATGTAGAGCAGTCAGCTTCCTGCGGATACGATGAGCCCCGCTTTGATGAGTCACCGCTTGCGAAAGAAACGGCGGATCTTCTTGGACGGGAAAATAACCGTTGCAGGATTACGCCGGAGGTGTATTTTGGAATTGTTCCGTGGGTCATGTATCATATGGAGCAGCCGCTTGGAGATGCATCGGCGATCGCATTTGCCATTGCATGCAGGGAAGTTGCAGAGCATATTGACATCTGCTATTCGGGAGAAGGTGTAGATGAATTTTTCGGCGGCTATAACATGTATCATAATGCGGAAAAATACGGTGAGAATCTGGATACGTTCTATGTGGGAAACACGAATATCATGAAGGAAGATGAGAAGAAGCGTATTCTGAAGCATTACAATCCGGATATCCGTCCGGTTGATCTTGCAGCCGGGATCTATAAAGAGGCAGAAGGAATGGACCCGCTTACGAAGATGTCGGATGTAGATATCCAGATCTGGCTGGAAGGGGATATTTATCTGAATGTAGATAAGATGAGCCGGGCTGCGGGAGTGGAGATACGTATGCCATTTACCGATTGCAGGATCTTTGATATCGCATCAAGGATGCCGGCCCGTTATAAGGTAAATGATGGACAGAACAAAGTTGCATTCCGCACGGCGGCGGCAAAAGTTTTGCCGGAGGAGGTTGCATTCCGTAGAAAATTAGGATTCATTGTTCCGATACGCATATGGATGGCAGATGAAAGATACAATGCGGATATACGTGAAAAATTCCAGAGTGCGGGCGCTGAAAAATTCTTCCATCTTGAGGGGATACAGGCAATATTTGATGAATATGTGAATGGAAAATCGGATAACTGGCGGAAGGTGTGGACGATTTATACATTTCTTGTGTGGTATGAGGAGTATTTTGTGAAGCGGTAAAGTGTGTGAACGGTAACATGATATCAGAACTTGTGTCAGGGGAAGAGAAAGATTTATAATAAAAGAAAACATTAAAAAGGACTGATATTATGAATCTACCACCATATAAAAAAATCGACATGGAATCATGGCCAAGACGGGAACATTACCACTATTATACGGACATATTAAAAGTCAATTACAGTATGACGGCACGTCTGGATGTTACAAGATTAAGAGCAGAGTGTGACAGGCTTGGCGTACATTTTTACGCCGCATTTATCTGGTGTGCATCGAATGTTGTGAACCGTCTGGAATATATGAAAATGATGACGGACGAAGAAGGCAATCTGGGCGTGTGGGATGTAGTGCATCCGAATTACACCATTTTTCATAAGGATGATCATACATTTTCCGACTGCTGGAGTGAATATAGTCCTGATTTTGCGGCGTTCTATGACAACATCGAAAAGGATATGGATGCTGCAAAGAAAGTAAGAGGCGTGAAGGCAAAAGCAGGGCAGCCTGCGAACTTCTACTGTATCTCCTGTGTACCGTGGATGGATTATACGGGATATGCAACGTCCTCTGCATCCGACCGGGTGGTATTGTTCCCGATCATAGCATTCGGGAAATATACTGAGCAAGAAGGTCGCCTGACATTACCACTGACACTGTCTATCGCACATGCGGCAATGGATGGATGGCATACTTCGGAGTTTTTCAGGGAGATGCAGGAGGAGCTTGATGGGGTAGAGCTTGGGTAGGAAACAATATGCAAATTGGATTGATAAAACATTTAACAAAAGAGATTAAAAAGTAAGGAAGGTGTTGGGCGGAAGAAAGAAATAGTACCCAAAATAAAAATAGAAAGCGGGCAGTAGTGTTTATTATACATACACTACTGCCCGTTTTTTGTATTGTCATGCATTCGTAAGGAGATGCCACCTGCGGGAACTGTCACTGGCAGTTCCCTACGGATGCTTTGGCAAGTGGCAGGTCCTGTAGATATCAAAGTACGCAAGAGAAGTTTCAAGTGTCTTTTTTTCTGTATTATTATGTGTCAAAAAAACTGTCGATAGCACTAAAAATTACAAGTAACTCAGTATTTATTACAATTAGCAAAAATGCGGTTACAAAGATGTTATACTGCGGATAACGATGATAAATGTGGAACATAAGGAGGGGCTATGTCTGTTTTTATAAAATACATCACAATTATCTTATGTGCCGGATATAACATCACGCGAATTATGAATGTTCGTAAAAGACCGTCTCTGGCTGCATGCACTTTTTTTGTATTATATAGCATTGCCGAGTGTAGTGTGATTTGTATCATGCGCTTCTATCTTCCTGCGATTAGTCTGTTTGCTATGGTTATTATAGCTATGCCGATCCATATGATGCTGTTGGGAGAGGGAAATGTTTCGGCGATGGTTGCAACCATTTTGAGTTATGGAATTACTTACGCCGAATATGTTCTGGCTGTTTTGGCAGGTGGTGTTTTTGATAGTATTCTTCTATCTGGAGGTGACATGGACGAGGTTATCTTGTGTGTGAATATCTCCGTTTTCCAAATGATATTTAGCTGGCTGTTTTTTAAAATCAGGCGGTTTTCGCATGGTTTTTCTTTTTTGACGAACCTGCAGTATGGGGATGTAGTTGTTCATATCACGATAGCAATTCTTATGATTCTCTCGTTTGTGGGAATGGATCCGCATAATGATTATCTCTTTACGATTAGTCTGTGCTTAATTGTTCTTTGTGGAATGGTTTTGTGGTTTGGGTACAGAAGCCGGATCAGTCAGAGATACCGGGAACAAATCATAGAGCAAAAAATAAAAGAGCTGGAAGAAACAGTTGAAAGGCTAAAGCTGGATAATGACAGGCTTTCCGAAATTATACATAGAGACAATAAACTAATTCCTGCATTAGACCTTGCTGTTAAAAATTTCCTGCTGATGGCCGATTGTGATAATTCCCAGGAACGCCGCATCATGCATGCACAAAAAATCATGAAGCAGATATCGGAGATTACGAAAGAACGTGCCGGGATTATCAGCAACTATGAACAGTCTTATTCACCGGAAGACATAACGGGGATTCCGGCAATTGATGCGCTCTTTGCATTGATGAGACACCGGGCTTTGATTAAGGGAATTTCTATCCATTTTTCTGTTACCTGTGATATGCATTTCATGATTTCTTCTGCTATATCGGAACATGATCTGTCAACAATTTTAGCTGATCTGATTGAAAATGCGGTTATTTCGGCTAATGACAGTGAAGGTCTGAAACAAGTTATGGTAGAGATGTCAGATGCTGATCAGAACTATAAGATTGCTATCAGCGATACAGGACCGGCGTTTTCAGAGGAAGTACTTCAGAAATTTGGCAGGAAGCGGATTACGACACATGTAGATACTGGTGGAAGTGGAATCGGGTTAATCACGATTATGAATATTTGTAAGAAATATAATGCGAGTATCTTGATTGAGGAGCCAGATCATGTGTCTTATACAAAAATGATTACGATATGTTTTGATAATTTGGGGCGCATAAAGCTGCAATGAAGAGAGTGATGTAAGTTTAAAGTAACGAAAAGTAACGAAAAAAGGCATCCATGAAGTAACGGTTTTTTGTGGGGAAGTGTGAAATAATGGGGATAAAAGCTGCGGAGGTAAGAAATGAAGACTTTAGTAATCTTGTCGTTTTCTATTGGCATTGGAATCAAAAAGTATCTGAAAGAAAGAGAATAAAGACAAAAAATTGTTAAGGAGAGGTGACTATGAATGCAATAAAAGTTGAAGGTCTATATAAGACATACGATAATTTCACTTTGAAAAATATCAATTTTGAAATTAAACCAGGAGAAATCATAGGTCTGATCGGGGAAAATGGTGCGGGGAAAAGTACGATTCTTAGACAGATGTTGAATATTGGAAAAAGAGAAAAGGGATCCATATATTATTTTGATGAAGACCTTTACGAAGATGAAAAGGCAATCAAGGAAGATATCGGAATTGTATTTGATGAGTGTGTGCTGCCGGATATGTTTACTGCGGCAGATGTGGATTATTTTATGAAGGATATCTATAAAAGGTGGAGCAGTGAAACCTTTTACAAATATCTAAGTAAGCTGAATATTCCGAGGAGAATGGAGATTCAGAAGTTCTCAAAAGGAATGAAAATGAAAATCTCAATAGCGGTTGCTTTATCGCATAAAGCAAGGATTTTAATGTTAGATGAAGCAACCAGCGGACTGGATCCGGTTATCAGGGACGAAATCCTGGATGCGTTAGTTGAATTCGTGGAGGATAAAGAACATGCGATCTTGTTCTCAACGCATATCATCAGTGATATTGAAAAGGCAGCAAACCGCATACTTCTAATCCATAAAGGTGAACCACTCTTTTTTGAAGAGAAAGAAGAGATATTCAAAAATTGGGGAGTTTTCGAGGTGGGACAAGATTATTTTGATTGTCTGTATAGCAAGGATATAGAAGCATACCAGATGAAGAATGAAAAGTATATTGTCCTCACGAAAAATATATATCTGGTGCAGGAAAAGTACAAGTTCATAAAAACAGAAGAGTTAAGCTTAGAAAAAATTATGCTGATCTACATAAAGGGGAAATGGGTATGAAGGGATTGTTAAAAAGAGATTTTCTTATAATGACTAAAAAAATTGGTAAGGTTAAATGCATTCTTCTGTTACTGGCAGCGCTGGGCTTAATTATCTTTGTAAAAGATATGGCGTTCATATTTTTAGCTGTTTTTCTACCGGTGCTATGCGTTGCTTTTCCGGCAATTCTTCTGGTAGAAGATGAAAAATGCCATTGGGCAAAAGTTGCAACGGCCTTTCCAGTTAATAAGAAGCAGATAGTAACAAGCCGGTATATTTTCTGTATTGCATCGTGTGTGGTGCTTTCAGTAAGTTCAATGGGAATCGGGTTGATCTATTATATTGTGAAAGCATTGGATTTTTCTTTGATGGTGACATTTAACCTGACGGGTGTATGCTTTGCTGTGTTCTATATTCTGATTCTGATTCCTTGCAATTATGCATTAGGATCTCAGGCTAGCAGTTATGTAATGATAGGAATGATTGGCGTTGTCTGGCTTATTGGAAGGTGCTTACCGATTGATAAAATAACAGTTGGGAATCTGCCGGAATGTTGGCCGTATCTGGCTGTGTTGGGCTTGGCTGCGATTCTGGTGGTAACGGGGGTTTTATCCTGGTATGTTAGTTTGAAAGTATATGATCGGAAGATAAAATGAATCAAAAAATGTTGGGATTTATATAGGATGTAAAAGAAAAATAAAATGAAAGAGAAAGTATTTTTGGTGATTTTCGCAATTATAGTATTTACTTGTGTGGGTGTTTATTGGAAAACACAGTCATCGATTGCAATATGGATACCATTTATAATGTCCATTTTAATCCAAATCTATGGGAAGTGGAGAAAAAAACGTAAATAAAAGAATAAGATGGATTAAGAGTTGATATAGAGTAGATGACAGGCGTTACATATTGGGGTTAGGGGTGATGTAGTGGAATGATCACAATAAAAGAATTATGTAAATCATACGGAAGCAAAGAAATTATTGCTAATTGGGATTATCATTTTAAGAATAATAAAATATACGGATTAATTGGAAGAAATGGTATAGGAAAAACAACGGTATTGAAATGTGTTTGTGGATTAATTATTCCTGATTCAGGAAAAGTATTTACGGAAAAGGGGGATATAAGTAAAGAAGATTATCTAAACAGAGATATTACATATGTCAATGACGAAGCTGTATATTATCATAATCTGACGGTATGGGAACATCTTTGGCTGATATGCAAAGTGGAAAAATATAGAAAAGAAGAAGCACAGACAGCTATCTCATTTTATACAAACAGACTTCATATGACCGAATATCTGAATTATTATCCATCTGCATTATCAAAAGGAACACTTCAGAGAATGATGTTGATCATAGGATTTTTAAGAAAAACACCGAATCTTTTATTAGATGAACCATTTAATGGATTAGACCCGGTTCAGTTGAATGAAATAATGCAGATTTGTAATGAAGAAAGAGAAAAGAGATGCCTGATTATATCAAGTCATGATATAGAAGCGCTGGCCGGTCTGTGTGACGAAAGTTTGATTATGGGAACCAGGGGAATTCAAAGCGTTTCTGGAAAAATCGAAAGAAGCGCTGTAAATCAGATGATTGGAGCAAGTTATGATTAGAATTGCGGGAATTCTCATAAAAGATAAGATGCGTAGAAAAAAGAAAATGATTGAGAATCACAAATTATTTCTCGTTTTTATGTGTGTTGGTTTAATTAGTAGTATTCATTATGTTCTAACAGAGAATATTTGGTGTTTAGTACCGAACATAAAGTATGTATCCGTAATTTTAATGATATATCTGGGAGCCAAAATAATTAATCCTACGCAGGAAACAATTATAGATTATCAGTTGATTGAACTTCGATTAATATCAAGGCGGGAATTTAAAATTATGCTTGGAATGAAAATGTATGGTATCGGTTTAATAATTGCGCTTATGAATAATTTGATATTAAACGAAAAAATCATCTTAATTTTTGCTTTGCTCAATTGTTCTGTTAATACGTTTGTATTTTTGAGGAGTTTAACAAGCTTACCTATATTGAATTTGCTTATGCTGATTGGAGTATGTATATGTATGTACTTGAAAAGTTTAACCGGAGCAGTGCTTTTATTTATATTTATGACAGGAATTTTTATAAGAGTGCAGATGATGCATTATGATGTGCTATTACCAATGTACCGTATGATTTATAGAATTAATTTGCGATTTACAGGGGAAGTTTTTACGGATACTCAAAATGATGAAATGTTAGCAAATGTGGAAAGGTTAGTAGGCAGTAAAAAATCCAGTACCATTAAGTGGTGTGAAGAGTGTTTTGAAAGTGAATATAAATTTTACTGGATGAAAGAAATAGCAAGAATTTCTTATGACAAAGAAGGACTAGTTCTGCGATTAATGGTTGCGGTGATAATATGTGTAAGTTATTTTTATCTGCCGAAATGGTATGAAAATTTAGCTGTTTTATTGAATGCGCTGATATCATATGAATTCTGTACTGTTATGTTCAGAGAAGATGCAAAGCTTTCTAGTTATGGGTTTTCAACGGATTGCAATTGTAAAAAAATGTTTATGACAAAGTTACCCGTGTATTATGGAATATGCATTTTAATAATGTTGCCAGAGCTGATAATATTAGGGAAACGTTTTTGGGTAATATTCATATTGGCATTTTTAATACCAGTGGTGGTGTTAGTAAAAATTTTTTTGTTGCCAAATTTATTAAAAAATAAAAAGACTGGTAAAAGTGGAATTTTATAGAAGTAACAAAAAGGTATCCCTAAAGAAAGATTTTTGAAAGTAACTATTGAAGAAGGAGAAGCATTAAAAAGAAGGAGAGCGGCTATGAAAAAATACTACATTTTAATGGTACTGGTATTCATAATTTACTGTATTATTGCGTTCCGTGTAAAAGATGATAGAAAATTATTGATTGCTACCAATATTATATTTGCAGTTTCGGAATCGATATTAACTGCACGGAATAATTTAAAAAATAATAAAAAGAAGTAAAAATATTGGCAGATTAACAGCAAACCTATGAAGGAAGTGATAAATATATGCGAGGGAAAGCATACTGTTTCCGTCTTATAGTCGGAAGTATAATATTTGGCATTGTTGCATTTGGAGATATGTTTTATAACAAGGGGAATTGGAATATATATGGCCTGTGTAAATGGTAAAATAAAAATGTACATTTAATGGAAAATAAAAATGTACAATCCAAGTCATCATGCTATCGTATTC
>NZ_CAKRAH010000047.1 GCF_934294775.1 uncultured Dorea sp. | reverse complement strand
TTTTCAACCAGCAGCTCGTACTTTTCTCATTTCCGATAGATATTCCATCTATTCCGCTTTATTCAGTCCCATGTCCTCACTCGCTTTTGTCACAGGAACTTCCACCATCACAGAATTGTCATCAATCTCTACCGAATATGTCTTATGGATCAGGCAGTTCACCGGATCTTCTGTTGCAACAACTACTGCAAGTCTGTGTCCCGGCTCTACGGTATATCTTGTCGCATTGAGATATACGCTGTAATCATGATATTCGCCCTTTTTAAGCTCGATACTGTTCTGTGCTGTCTCCGGCGCATAACCTGCTTCCGGATTACACAGATCTGCAAATGCACGTGTGATCACGCGGTATTTTTTATGTACGGTATTGAATTCTGCCTCATCAAATGCCGGAAGATCTCCGCCATTCATGATTCCGCCTTCTTTTACTGTCGTGACCGGAACGATATTTCTTTCCGGATCTACAGTCTGGATACTGTCGAATTCTTCGTCACATACATCACAGAGAAGTACTGCAATCTCTACATCATCCATTTTACCGGACACCTTGGAATTACCAAGCTGCATGGTCAGTGTATCCACATCGTTTCTGTTTTCCGGATCGAAATCTGTTTCGATATTTCCGTCTTTTAATGCTGCCTTTAAGTTCAGGCATACCGTTCCCTGTACAGTCACGGCTTTTTCAAATGGATCTGTCACATAGCGCTGAGCCATATTTGTAGACTTCAGCGCCATCACATCATCGAAGTTTTCTGCACTGACACCCGCTTTTTCCCAGTCTGTATCAATCACTGTCTTACTCTCTTCTTTTGAAGTAAGCTTTATGGTATGCTCTGTTTTCCATGCACTTTCTGTTTCCCATTTTTTCTGGTCATAGTTCGTCTGAGCAAGTACTTCCGGCATCTCTTCGGCACTGTTTTCTACTCCATACAGATAGTGGGAGATCCATTCATTTACGATATCATCATAGAACTTTCCATCGATCAGGATTCCGTAATTCTTATTTGGCATAGTCGGGGTGATATGCGGCCCCTGATGAAGAAGCAGCTTCACTGTCTGCCCTGCCTGTTCGAATGCGGTATGCATCATTTCAAACTGTTTTGTAGATACATTTTCGTCGTTGAATCCATGTACGATCAGTGCGCTGCACTTGATCTGGTCTGCATGCAGACGATAATTTCCGGCTCCCCAAAATTCCGGATTATAATCGAATCCACATTTTAACTGTTGGAGACTCAACTCATGATGAAATGCTGCAATATCATTCAACTGTTTTTCTGACAATGTCTCATCATTATAACGGCTGGAACAGAAATATGCCAGGAAACTGTTCAGCATCTCTTTTGGCCAGTAACGCTGTGCACCCTGCATATTCTGCTGTGTATACCAGTCTGCGATACCTGCAACCGGAACGATTGTTTTCAGTCCTTCCACACCTGTCGTTGCAACTGCAAATGGCATGGTTCCGGCATAAGATCTTCCGGTCATGGCAACATTTCCATTGGACCAGTCTGCCTTCGTCTGAATCTTTCCTTCACGATCTGCATAAGCCACTCTGTCACCATGTAACCATTCCACAACAAACTTAAATGCATCCCGTTCATATTCGGAGCCGACATAGTTAAATCCGTCTGAACCAAGTGCTCCGAATCCTGCACTTACGACCACTGCAAAGCCACGTACCAGATAATAATTAAAATTATCCAGATTCTCATATACCATGCTGTTATTATTTCCTTTATCAGGATAATACCAGTCTGCCGGATCTGCCTTTAACGCAAGATCCATGGCATTGATCGTCCCCTCCGGAATACGTGCAGGCACTTCTTTGTCAAGATCTGCAAAGTCAAATTTGCGGTATTCTTTGCTTTCTACTTCTTTCATATGATCATATCCGTCTGCCTGAACCCCTGCACAGTACGGACGTGCTTCATATAATGTTGCCGCCTTATAACTGCCTTCTACAGCACTTCTCGGAACCTGAATAAATGCTTTGACGAGATCTCTTTTTCCATCACCGTCCATGTCGTAATCAGATTCCACATATACGCAGTATCTTACGATACTTGATGTGGCAGGATCATAGTTTTCTCCTGTCTTTCCGTCCGTGAATTTGAAAACAGGCTGTGCCAGTCCATTTTCAAATACAGGTACTTTACTGTAATTTTTTTCTCCCATTGTAAAAACCTCTCTGATTTAATATTTTACCTGAGAGATATTATACCATGCATTTCGAAACCAGGCAATTTTTCTTTCTGTAATAGATTCAAAATCGTATCATACACTTCCGGATTATCCTTGATCACAATCGCCAGTTTCTCTTTTGCCTGATTCAACTGGTGAAAAAGAATCCTTATATCTGATTTCCTGTCTCTACACATTGTTGTACAAGTTGTCTCATAAGTATCTTCACAAATCTTTCTCGTACGGAGATAACTGTCCTCATCATAATAATACCGTTCATCCATCACGACCGCCAGGCGGTTCACATCCCTCTCATCTGAATTCATAAGATAGCCCTGTCTCATATAGCCTTGTAACAAATATGCTGCTTCTGTATCATCATTCGCATACACTACTTCAATATTTGGAT
The DNA here is from genome assembly GCF_934294775.1 of uncultured Dorea sp. GTDB lineage: Bacteria > Bacillota > Clostridia > Lachnospirales > Lachnospiraceae > Dorea_A. The sequence continues at coordinate 17,590 of NZ_CAKRAH010000047.1, read as the reverse complement.
AACCATTCTTCCCTTTCCTACGTGACAAATCCATCATATTCTGGATAAAGGAAGATAGCTCTGCATTTGTACGGATACGATTTGTCAGATGAAAGCTCTGCACATCCGGCAGACCGGCAAGCCGCTGCGGTATTTCACGATCCAGTTCTTCAGGCGAGATCATATCTTCCGTATCACTGGAGAAGATTACCGGGATTTGTTTTTTACGCTCTTCTAATATCTTTAATTGTTCCATGGAAAGCAGATGTGCTTCATCCACCAGAATAGCACTGTATGATTCTAAAAATATATCAGATGGTTCTTCCGTACACACATTTTTGGTTATCGTCTGCTTAACTGTCTGAAGTGATAACTGATCGGCAGACAGAAATTCTATCCGGCGCAGACGTTTATGCAAAAGTCTCCAGTCATTCCCTGATTCCCCGCAATGAATCATGCAGACCCGCTGACGCACTGACAATTTCATTGCCAGATCATACAGAAGCAACGTCTTTCCTGTCCCCGGAAGTCCGCTGAACCAGTAATAGCCGGAATGTTTTGTCCGGATTTCTTTCAGAATCTGTCGTTCAATATCTCTTTGCTGTGCCGTCAGAAAATATTCTTTCTGTAAAAAGCGTTCCGGCTCTCTGAGTGGTGAGATCAGATAGAGTTCTACACGGAACAATGCTTCGATATTCCCGTCATAATCCAGACTTTCTCTTTTCAAAAGTCTACATAATTCATCCCAATCTGCTTCTGCTATATGATCATGATTCGTCAGTCTTACCAGACGGTTCTGACTGCTGATATAAGTATACGAATGAATCGTTCTTCCAAGCACCGACAGATAATAGCGGTTCTGCAAAAGCTGTCTGCGAATGGCCGCATCCGATACCACACCGCTTTTTAATTCAATATTAATAATCTGATCTTCCTTGATCTGCAGAAGATCAAATTCTTTTCCCAGTCTCGGAATCTGAAACGAATAAAAGAAACGAAGTGCATATACATCCTCCATGCAGGTTTCCAATTCGGCTGTCAGTGCTTTCATACTTTCCAGTTCCCATTCCCGTATTTTCAGAAAATGGTCTCTTCCCGATAACTGACGTTCCAGTTTTTGCAGCTGTTCGATATTTTGATTTCTTGTGATCGTATAAATGGATATGGATTTCATTTTTTAATCTTTAACCCTCTCAGATACTCTTTCTGCTCTGGCGTGATCCGGTAGCTTTCGATGGCTTTCCGAATCGTCTTATTATGCGTCCAGACATCTAATTTTTGTTCCTCGATAAATGGTAATATCTTTTCATACTGCTTTGCAAGTGCCGTCGCAAAATACCATGCACGCATCATATTTACATAATATTCTTCCGAACGGATCTGTGCTACTTTTTCCGGATATTCCATTCGAAATGCATCTTCCAGATAATACCGCATCAGCATATTAACACCGAACCGGATGGTATATGTATGGTCAGATTCCATCCACCGGTATATTTCATCTATGAAGGTGTCCAGATGTTTCTTCACTACCTTGACCGCAAGCATATCACAGGTCGCCCAGTTATCGATATATGGAAGGAAACGGTCTATTTCCTTTAGACAAATATCATAGTCTTTGATCTGTTCGATTAAAAGTCCGTGCAGGTTATTTTCTTCATAGTACTGATGCGGCAATATCTGCAGATATTCTTTTGCTTCTTCTGTCTTTCCATAACTCTTTGCAAATGCACGAAGTGCAGGTGTCCGGACACCGATGATCTTTTCTTTATTAACTGTCGGCATTAATTTTGCATGAAAATCACGGTATTTTAAGTCTTGCAGCTCAAAAAGATGGGTTTGTACGTTGGTTATGATTGTTGTTTTATTCATATTTTCATCCTTGATTCTTATATTTCCCATGTCAGGCATATGATCTTTTATTTATTATATCGCTGTTGCGATACAATTTCTATTGTTTTAAACGCATTAAACAGCACTTCTCCTCTTTTTTCTTGCCGAAAAAACTCTCACACAAAACACCACAATCGATCCAACAACAATTATCGCCCAAAGCGATGTCTGTTCCGACATCGGCAATGTTCCCCATTCATCTTTGCGCAAAAAGAACCATAACATATAACACAGGAAATAAATCACTGAAAACACCCCTTCGATCCAGGGATTCGAATATCTCAGCTTCCTTTCCGGGATTTTCTTATCCAGGTAATATGCAGCAAAGAACAGTGCACCCCATACAGCCCAGCATATAATATTCACACACATAAGTCCGTGTGAAAAAAGAGGAACCTGCAATACCGCAACCGCTGCAATTTCTAATATATATATGATCATCTGAATTTTATACAATAACGGCTCATCTAGCGATGCAATCCAGGCTTTTTCTGTCTCTTCCTGATAGTGTTCCGGTTCGATCCTTTTTCCAAGCATGAATTCGCTGACACTGATATCCAGTATCTGACACAATGGTTCGATCAGGCTGATGTCCGGGAAGGATTTTCCGTTCTCCCATTTTGATACAGCTCTGTCTGTCACACCAAGTTCTTCTCCGAGCTGCTTCTGTGTCAGATTCTTTTCCTTTCTGCATGTCGATATGAACCTTCCAAGTTCTAATGGTTCAACCATATGCGTCACCTCCTGTCGGCTTTATTATGCCATATTTCACTCAGAAAAGCACTCCACTTATGGTTGAACACGCTAAATCACCTTTAAATACTGCCAAATATCATGGCATCACATATTATATCACTGGATCGGCATACTTGGATTTATCCAGAAGATGTTCACCGTATTTTCATCCAGCTGGTCATCATCTTCTTTAGTCAATGATTCTTTCACAAATTTTTCGATCCTCTCCGGTGCTTGCTTAACTTCATCATTTTCCTGCCACAGAATCTTTTTCTCACCGGATCTTCCGATATAGTCAAATTCCGATACCTTTGTTCCATTTTCTGTGACGATCTGTCCATCTTCGAACGGAATGACATATGCAGCCTCTTTGAATGTAATATACATCACTCTTGCAAATGGATTTATACTCGAATCCATCGATATTTCATATGTGGCAGTGTTCTTTGGCTCGCGCACGGCTCCAACCGCATCTTTACCTGCTGCCGTATTTGTATCTGTGTCTGTACCTGTCTGAGGATAAGACAGGCCTGTGATTCTGCGCTTACTCTTCACATGTACATACAGTCTGCCATCCTTTAACTGATACACTTCTTCTGTCTTTATATCTTTTGCCGCAATTCTCGACAAATGATAAGACTGAAAGGCATCCGAACATAGAACCACTGTCAACATCATGCAGATCAGAAAAACAACTCCGCACGCCATAACAATCCTTCTATTTAATTTTCTTGATACTTTTTCAGAAAACTCCCGGAACCCTTTCCACTCCTCGTCCGTGCCTTCTATTTTATCTGTTTCCACCGGAATCTCACCTTCCATTTTTTTCAGATATGTTCTGCACGATTCACATTCTTTTATATGTTCTTCTATTGCATTTCTGCTCTTTTCACTGCATATATCATCTTGATATAACGGAAGCATGTCTCTTATGATCTCACATGGAATCTTTGCCATTATGTACTCCTCCTTTCCAGAATGTCCTGTATCTTCACCCGGGCCCTGTGATAGGTAACTCTCGCCCATGTCTCCTGTTTTCCAAATATCTGTGCAATCTCTTTATAATTTAATTCGCCAAGTACCTTTAGTGTAAATACCTCTTTATAAGGTTCGTCCAGATAATGAAGGATCTGATAAACCGTCATGGCTTCGTCCTTCCGAAGCATACGTTGTTCGGGTCCTTCCGTTTTTCCATCACCGTATGCCTGTTCTGTCAGCTCCTGATCCGTACGATGTTTCTTTCTGGTATAAGAAATGTATTCATTCCTGGCGATCTGGCACAGCCAGGATTTTATACTGCATTTCCCCTGAAAATGCTTCACTCCTTTTAGTGCTTTGAAAAATGTCTCCTGCGTGATCTCTTCTGCAATGTGCGGATTCTTACTCATTGCGAGGACGAAATAATACACATCCTGAAAATAGGTTTTATAAATCTCTTCCAACTCAAGCTTCAAGTACCTGTCACCTCCCTTCTGTTATCTATTAGACGCATGAATTCCATTTTTGTTACAGCCTTTTACATTTATTTTAGAATAATCTGCAAAATATGTCTTGCATCCTTTGATATAAAAACCTCCCTGAGCCCCAAAGACTCCGGGAGGTTTTTATCTTTATATGTTCGAAAAAGCTCACTCTGCCGTAACCGCCATCGTCCTGTGAATCTTCTTCCTTACAAACCAGAAGCAGATTACCTGCATGATGATCGTTGCAATCCAGGATACCGGATAAGACAGGAACAAGAAAGTCAGGGATCTGTGCGACGGGAACAGTCCATAGATCCAGATGATCCGGACCCCAACCGTACCAATAATAGAAAGGATCATCGGTACTGTGGAATATCCCATTCCTCTCAGTGCTCCTGGGAACAGATCCATCAGTCCGCACAGGAAATACGTAACAGTTGTATAGGAGAATATCTCCATACCGTATTGGATAACATCTGCCTGATCACTATAAATGTGCAGAAGCTCCGGTCCGAATACATACACACTGCTTCCGAGAATGAGTGTTACCACAACCGAAAGGATCATACAGTCGATCAGAACCCTGTCCATACGTTTTAATTTCTTCACTCCATAGTTCTGGCTTGTGAAGCTCATACAGGCCTGCGTGAAGGAGTTCACCGACACATATAAGAATCCGAAAATATTATTCGACGCCGTATATCCTGCCATTGCGATCGATCCAAAAGAATTGACCGATGACTGCAGCATCGCATTCGAAATATTGATTACCGTACTTTGGATTCCCGCCGGAACCCCAACTTCGAAGATCTGCTTCAGATACACGGATCTGATCCGGAGCTTTGCAAGGTGAAGCTGATAGCTGCTTTCTGTGTGATGCAGACACTGGAGTACCAGAATACAGGATACCAGCTGAGAGATCACAGTTGCGATCCCAACACCTGCTACATCCAGATGGAATACAATGACCAGGAACAGATTTAATACTGCATTGATCATACCGGATACGATCAGGAAGATCAACGGACGCTTGGTGTCCCCCACAGCTCTTAATATAGCCGCACCATAGTTATACATCATGAAAAATGGCATACCGCAGAAATAAATCCGCATATAAAGTGTGGATTTGGCAATTACATCATCCGGTGTCCCCATAATTTCCAGCGCGCCTCTGGCAAAGACCACTCCGATCACCGCCATCGCCACTCCGCTTACCAGAGCAAGTGCAATAGCCGTATGTACCGTCTCCGACATTTCTTTTGTTTTTCCGGCCGCATAATATCTCGCTGCAAGTACATTTGCTCCCAATGAGATTCCAATGAAAAGATTGGTAAACACATTGATTAGTGCCGTTGTCGATCCTACTGCTGCAAGCGCCTGGCTTCCGCTGAAACGTCCAACTACCACGATATCCACCGCATTGAACATCAGCTGTAGGATTCCGGACAGCATCAGTGGTATGGAAAATGAAATCAATTTGTCCATGATGGTTCCATTGCACATATCAATCTCATATTTATTTTTCTTCAAAACAACTCTCTCCTTTTATAGTAATATCTTCAATCAAAGCATAAAGCCGTAATTTTTATTGTAACATAGATTTATCGTTTGTGAACATTTAATTATTAATTCGTTTTATATGTGTAAAGACATTTTCCTTGACAGAACATCAAAAACAACCTATAATCACTTAGCTTATATGTTTTCATTTACATTCATTGTAAACATCGATATCAGTAAATATAAAAAAGGAGAATACGTATGAATATTCAGCTATCAGAGCATTTTACCTATAAAAAATTACTTCGTTTTATCCTGCCCTCCATTATTATGATGGTATTCACTTCCATCTACAGTGTAGTGGACGGCATCTTTGTATCGAACTTTGTGGGAAAATCAGCATTTGCTTCCGTGAATCTTATTATGCCTTACCTGATGGGAATCAGTGCACTTGGATTTATGATCGGTACCGGAGGAAGTGCTTTTGTATCAAAAACCCTTGGTGAAGGAAAGAAAGAACTGGCAAATCAGTATTTTTCGATGCTGGTTACGATTGCTGCTATCGGAGGATTTGTGTTATCTGTTCTCAGTTTTATATTTATGAGGCGGATTGTCATGGCATTTGGTGCCGCCGGTGATCTGATTGATTATTGTACCCTTTACGGACGGATCTCCTGCATATCCCTGACCGCCTTCATGCTGCAGAATGTCTTCCAGAGTTTCTTTGTGGCTGCTGGAAAACCCCAGCTTGGACTGAAAGTCATTGTGGCTGCCGGTTGTACAAACATTGTTCTCGATGCCCTGTTCATCGGTGTATTACACTTTGGAATTGCAGGCGCCGCGTTCGCAACCATGACCAGTGAATTTATCGGCGGTCTGCTCCCGGTGGTATATTTCTTCCGTAAGAACGACAGCCTCCTTCACTTTGTAAAGCCGGTATTCGACAGACGTGTATTTCTTAAGACCTGCACCAATGGTTCCTCGGAACTCATGACTAACCTGTCCATGTCCTTAGTCAATGCATTATACAATCTCCAGCTCATGAAGATTGCCGGAGAAAATGGTGTTGCTGCTTATGGTGCAGTTATGTACGTCAATTTTATCTTTGTTGCCACCTTTTTAGGCTATGCGATTGGCTGTGCCCCGGTTATCAGCTATCATTATGGTGCTGGAAATCACGCAGAGCTTAAAAATCTGTATAAAAAAAGTATGTCTATCATACTGGTCTGGGGCGTGATCCTGTTCGGTGCCGCACAGTTACTGGCACCTGTTCTGTCTAAGATATTTGTCGGTTACAATACCGGCCTGTACGCTATGACACTGCACGGCTTCCGTGTATATGCCATTGCATTCCTGATCATCGGTATCAATATCTTCGGATCCTCGTTCTTTACTGCACTGAATAACGGCCTGATATCGGCTGTCATCTCATTTCTGAGAACGTTAGTGTTCCAGGTCATCATGGTCCTGACACTTCCAATCTGGTTCGGAATCGACGGTATCTGGAGTGCGATCAGTGTTGCAGAAGCACTGACACTTATCATGACCGCTACATTTTTCGTCCGTCAGAAAGATAAGTATCATTACCTGTAAGACAATCTCTTTCAAATGTATGACAATATAAAAAACGTATCTCTGCAATGTTTCCCCTCTGTCTGAAAAGGAAGCATCTCAAAGATACGTTTTTTATTTATTAGAACATCTTTTAAAAATTAATATCTTCGATCCTAATTTTCTTCCGCATAGAACACACTCTTATCCAGTGCGTTGTTCTGGTGTGCAACAATCGTTGTACATACAGCATCACCTGTGATATTAACGGCAGTTCTTGTCATATCCAGGATACGGTCGATACCCATGATCAGACCAATTGCCTCAACCGGAAGTCCGACAGAATTGAATACCATTGTCAGTGTTACCAGACCTACACTTGGCACACCGGCCGTACCGATGGATGCAAGTGTTGCAGTTCCGATTACAGTAATATAATCTGTCATACTTAAGTGGATTCCGAATGCCTGTGCGGCAAATACAACGGCTACCCCCTGCATGATCGAAGTACCATCCATATTGATGGTCGCTCCAAGAGGAATGGTAAAGGATGATATCTTCTTAGATACACCCACCTTCTTGGTCAGGGTATCGATTGACAGCGGAATCGTTGCATTTGATGTTGCTGTTGAGAATGCGAAGGCCATAACCGGGAAGAACTTCTTGATAAATTTCAGAGGATTCAGTCCGGTAAATATCTTCAGTAAGATCTGGTATACACCGAAACACTGGATTGCCAGTGCGATCAATACACCGATCATATATTTTGCCAGCGGTACAAATGCACTGAATCCGATGTTTGCAAATGTGCGGCTGATCAGGCAGAAGACACCAATTGGGGCAAGTGCCATGATCATCATCGTCATTTCCATCATGATATCGTTAAACTGGCTGAAGAAGTTCGCAACTGTCTCTGCACGTTCTCCTAATTTTGCAAGGATCACACCGATGATCAATGCAAATACGATGATCTGCAGCATCTCTCCACTTGCAAGAGAATTAATCGGGTTATCCGGGATAATATTTAACAACGTGTCTGTCAATGAAGTAGCCTTCATAGTTTCTACAGATGCTGCATTGGTCTTGATCGTGCTCATGTCCAGTCCCACACCCGGATTGATCAGGTTTCCGACAGACAATGCTACGATAACCGCAAGTGCTGTTGTTGCCAGATAAAAGATCAGTGTTCTTGCACCGACTGTACCAAGCTTCTTCGTATCCCCGATTGACATACTTCCGCACACAAGCGAACAGAATACCAGTGGTACAACCAACATCTTCATCAGTTTGATAAAGCCTTGTCCGACCACGTACAGTACACCTTCTACGATAATGTCGTCTTTGATATGTCCACTTGGAACCGCATAACATAAAATAATTCCAAATACCGCTCCTGCAAGCAATGCAATAAAAATCTTCGTTGTAAGTCCTATTTTTTTCTTTTCCTTCTTCTGTGTCTCTCCCATATTAGTCCTCCATTCTCTCATCCATATATTCTTTCAGTGAAGCTCTCCAGTCCGGCATCTCGTATACATTGATGATACGAAGAATAAAATTATCCAGTACCGCATAGGCCGGTCTTGCGGAAGAAAGATCTGACTCACTTGTCATAACCGGACGCAGATTGATCTGTTTTCCTGCAAGCTTTAAGATTTCCTGTGCAAATTCATAACGGTTACATACTCCCTGGCAGGTTGCATGATAAGTTCCGTATTCATTGGTCTGGATCAGATACAGAATGATGCGTGCCAGATCCTTTGCACTTGTCGGTGAACCAAACTGATCTGAAGCGACCAGAAGCTCATCTTTGGTATCTGCTGCATGTAACACTCTGTTGACAAAGTTATTACCATTTCCATATACCCAGTTACTCCGAAGAATAAAGTGCTTATGGGTAAATTCCTTTACATAATTTTCGCCTGCACGTTTGGAACGTCCGTATACGGTCTTTGGATTCGTATCATCAAATTCTGTATATGGGGTATGTCTGATTCCGTCAAATACATCATCCGTAGAGATCTGTACCATCTTGGCACCTGTTTTTCTTGCTACAATGCTTAAGTTTCTTGCACCAAGTGCATTTACACGGTATGCTAGTTCTGGTTCTTTTTCACACAGATCGGTATCTGTAACAGCCGCACAGTTAATGATGACATCAGGACGGTTGATGACTCCAAAGTTCAGAACCTCATCGGTATTCGTGATATCCAGTTCATCTTTATCTGTGTTGAATACTTCCATCTCTAATGGGTCCAGTACTTCATTAATAGCAGTTCCTATCTGACCGGATGCGCCAACAATCCATAATTTTAACATATGTATTCCTCCTCAATATAAGACGACCGTTAGTTTCAATTTTTAACCAACGGTCTCAAATTTACTCCACTATGGTAATTTTTTCCATACATCGGTAATGTCAGTGTTTTGACTGACTTCCTGTATGACTTTCGCACAGCTTACATGCAGGATATCTTTCCCCTCGTTCTGCATAAAGACAAATACTGCAAATAAAATCATACAGATAAATGTACGTAATCCGAAACTTCCTTGTTCCGTTTTTTCTGTTTTATACAGTTCACCATACCATGAACTGTATCTTGGATGTACTGCAGGAAGCTCTGTTTCCTGATACATATACCGTGTCTGTTCCAGAAGTTCTTTCCTTCTTTGCGCTGCTTCATTCACATGCACTCACCTCAGAACTATTATATGAATGAAAAGCTTCTGTCATGCGAAAAGAACAGGTATATCAGAAACGGTCTGCAAATGATATCTTTCGATAACAATTAGCGGTCAGCCAACTCTTTTACAATGTCTTCCCATGTCACTCCTTTTTCCACCATCAGCACCATTGCATGATACAGGAAATCAGCCAGTTCATATTTGACTTCTTCTGGATTTGGATTCTTTGCTGCAATGACAACTTCTGTTGCTTCCTCACCAATTTTCTTAAGAATCTTATCGATTCCTTTATCGAAAAGATAATTCGTATACGAACCTTCTTTTGGATTTTCCTTACGGTCTGCAATGGTATCATACACAGATTCAAAAATTCTGAGAGGATTTGATTCATCGTAGTCCATTCCAACCAGCGGCTGGAAGAAACATGTCGGATTACCGGTATGGCAGGCCGCACCTATCTGGTCTACTTTTGCAAGCAGTGTGTCCAGATCACAGTCGATCGTCAGTGATTTTACATACTGGAAGTGACCGCTGGTCTCTCCTTTTACCCATAATTTCTGACGGCTTCTGCTAAAATAAGTCATCTTTCCGGTTTTGATCGTTTCGTAAAACGAGTCTTCGTTCATATAAGCCAGCATCAGGATTTCCTGTGTCTTATAATGCTGTACGATAACCGGGATAAGTCCCTGATCATTGGTTTTAAACTGTGAAAATTCCATCATACTTTCAAAAGAAGTCATCTTAATATCTTCCCCGGCGCATTTATCTTTAAATGCAACAAAATCCATATCTGTCCTGCTTACATATTTACCGGATAATCCCCGTACGCCCGGACACTTTAATATTTTAAATAATTCTGATTCCTCTTCTGTATCTGTGATGATCACACATGGTACATCTGTAACATTCATAATCGAGTTGAGATCCAGTCTGTGCATGAAGATAATCTCACTGCTATAATCCTGGATCAGATGCTGATGTTTGAACAATGCATCAAAATCATACAAAGATACAGCGATTTTTTCTTTTCCAAACCGTTTTGCAGCATCTTCAATGAGTTTTACACTGTCTGGCTTAGAAAAGTTAAGCATGGCACGCTTGGCACCTGCGTACAGGATTTTTTTGATGTCTTCCTGTCTTTTGATATTTCCACCTGCAATCATCGGGATCCGGATTACCCGGTTCATCCGTTTCATGAGATTGATTGCTTCGTCGTGTTCTTCATCAGAAACTGACAGATCCAGTACGATCAATTCATCAGCTCCGTGGTCGCTGTAATATTTTGCAAGTCCGATCACGTCGTCCGATACAACGGTGTCATCACCAAACCATTTTACAGCTTTTCCCTCTTTGATGAAGATACATGGTATTAATCTTTTATAGCTCATAGTCTGTCCGTGTCTCCTTTTAGAGGCTTCCCTTTGTAGTCCATGCCTCTTTTATTCTTGGCTCTTCCATGGTTGCCATATCTAGCGCTTTTCCAAATGCTTTAAAAAGAGCCTCTGCTTTATGGTGGTCATTTATGCCATCGAGAATCTTCAGATGAATATTCATCATCGCACTGTAAGAAACAGCATAGAAAAATTCCCGTACCATCTCGGTATCCATACCGCCCATCTTATCTGAAGTAAACTCCGCATCATAATTAAGATAAGGTCTTCCGGAGAGATCTACGGCACAAAGTGCCAGAGTCTCGTCCATTGGGAGTATAAAATGTCCATACCGTTTGATACCGGCCTTATCCCCGATTGCTTCTAAAATTGCCTGTCCAAGTACGATTCCGGTGTCTTCGATTGTATGATGACTGTCAACTTCCAGATCTCCTTTTGCATGAACGGACAGATCAAACAGCCCGTGTCTTGCAAAACCATTTAACATATGATCAAAGAAACCAATACCAGTATCAATCTCTGCCTTTCCTGTTCCGTCCAGGTTCAGAGTTATTGTAATGTCTGTCTCCTTGGTGGTTCTTGTTCTGGTGACTGTTCTGTTCATAGCTCCTCGCCTCCCTGTAGTTATTTTTAAGTGCTCCCGGCGTTTGCCGGGATTTTTACTCTAATCTTCGTTTTCAAAACGTACTTTGATAGAGTTGGCATGTGCCGTCAGCTGCTCTGCTTTTGCAAATGCTTCTATGTCTTTATGGATTTCCCTGAGTGCTTCTTCGGAATATCCGATGATACTTGATTTTTTAATGAAATCATCTACGGATAATGGTGAGAAGAATTTTGCAGTTCCATTTGTCGGAAGTACGTGGTTTGGTCCGGCAAAGTAATCTCCCAGAGGCTCACTTGCATATTCTCCGATAAAGATTGCTCCTGCATTTCTTACTTTTGTCATCACATCGTATGGATTCTTAGTCTGGATTTCAAGATGTTCGGATGCAATCTCGTTTGCAATATCAATCACTTCATCCATGGTATCTGCCACAAGGATATATCCATAATTATCCAGGGATTTCTGAATGATCTCACTTCTTGAAAGCTCTTTTAAGAAACCATCCACTTCATCAGATACCTTTTTAGCAAGTTCTTCTGATGTTGTAACTAAAATTGCAGACGCAAGTTCATCATGTTCTGCCTGGGATAAGAGATCTGCTGCAACAAATCTTGGATTCGCTGTCTCATCGGCAATTACAAGGATCTCACTTGGTCCGGCAATGGCGTCAATACTTACGTGTCCGTATACGGCCTTTTTTGCAAGTGCAACATAGATATTTCCAGGTCCTACGATCTTATCTACTTTTGGAATGCTCTCTGTTCCATAAGCAAGTGCTGCGATTGCCTGTGCACCACCTACTTTATAGATGACATCTGCACCGGCTTCATGGGCTGCAACAAGTGTATTCGCTGTTACTTTCCCGTCCTTTCCAGGAGGTGTTACCATAACAATTTCATCTACACCGGCCACTTTAGCAGGTACGATATTCATAAGTACAGAGGATGGATATACGGCTTTTCCGCCCGGTACATATACACCAACTCTGTGAAGTGGTGTAACTTTCTGACCCAGAATGGTTCCATCCGGTTTGCTGTCAAACCAGCTGTACTGTCTCTGTTTCTCATGATAAGTACGGATGTTTTTCAAAGCTTTACGGATAATCTCTACAAGCTCAGGATCTACTTCTTTATATGCTTCTTCAATCTCAGCTTCTGTTACTTTTAGATTTTCGGCATTGATATCTGCGTGATCGAATTTTTTTGTATATTCAAAGACTGCTTCGTCTTTTCCGGCTTTTACATGATCCAGAATCTCCTGTACCCCCTGCTCGTACTGTCCGTAATTATTCGGACTTCTCTTCAGAAGATCTTCCAGAAGATTTTCTTTTGCATCTTTTGTTAAACGCTGTATTCTCATATAATGTCGCCATCCTCTCATATTTGTCTATTTCTTATTTGTTAATCTGTTCACGGAGTCGTGTAAGAAGATCTTTGATTCTTGCACTTTCCATACGCATACTGACTGGATTTACGATCATTCTTGCAGAGAGAGGACAAACCTCTTCTAACACTTCCAGACCGTTTTCACGAAGGGTAGATCCTGTTTCTACAATATCAACAATCACTTCGGAAAGTCCTACGATCGGCGCCAGCTCGATAGATCCGTTTAGTTTGATGATTTCTACCGTCTGATGCTTGGTATTATAAAAATAATCTTTCGCAATATTTGGATATTTTGTTGCTACACGGATCAGTTCGTGATGCTGTAGAAGCGGTGCCGCATCTTTATATCCGCATACACACATTTTACATTTTCCATATCCAAGATCAAGTACTTCATGTACTTTACGTCCTTCTTCCAGGATGGTATCTTTTCCAACAACCCCGATATCAGCTGCACCGTATTCTACATAAGTCGGTACATCCGGTCCTTTTGCGAGGAAGAAACGAAGTTTTAATTCTTCATTCGTAAAGATCAGTTTCCGGGAATCTTTATCTTTCATCTCTTCACAGGTGATTCCGATTTTTTCAAATAATTCTAATGTCTGTTTTGCCAGACGGCCTTTGCCAAGGGCAAATGTCAGGTATCTCATAATGTCTAACTCCTATCTGTACTATTCACGACTTTCTACGACTCTCTTCTCTCCGGTAGCCAGATTCACCATTGTTACATCTCCGGATTCTTCTATATAGACCAGATTGCCTGCATAAAAGTCATTGCCGTAACGGATATAATCTTCCAGTGTACATACCGGATTTTTCTTAAGCAATTCAGCATTTTTTGATTTTCTGCGGAAATCTTTCGCAAGTCTGATTGCTTCAATCTGTCTTCCGTCAGCATATACAATGATTGTATTCTTTCTAGGATATACAATACGGATTTTCTGACGTGTCAGTGCATTTACAAGTTCGTCGATTACGATTGCAAAACCGATAGATGGTGATTTCTTTCCGAATTTTTCAATCAGATGATCATAACGTCCACCCTTTACTACCGCATCTCCTGTTCCATATGTATAGCCTCTGAAAACAATACCTGTATAGTAACCGTAGGTTCCTGTCATGCTAAGATCAAATGTCACGAATTTTTCAACGCCATATTGACGCAGTGTCGCATAGATTCTCTCCAGACGTCTGATTGCCATGACTCCTTTGGAATTTGGTGCAAGATTTTCAGCTTTTTCCAGAATCTCAACACCACCGATCAGTTCATTTAATGCGCCAAATGCCTCTTTTGCACTTCTCTTTGCCTGAATGTTATCCAGAAATTCTTCTACACCGAAGTAGTTGCGGTTTCCAATCAGTTCACGGACTCTTTCCTCTGCTTCTTCATCCAGATTAGCATCTTCAATGATGCTCTGGAAAAAGTCTACGTTACCTACACAGAGCTGGAATTCTTTCAGTCCGATCGTCAGCATGGATTCGATCACGAGTGCTAACATCTCTGCGTCTGCTTCAACAGAATCATCTCCTACAAGCTCGGCTCCCATCTGGGTTGTTTCACGAAGTCTTCCCTGATAATTTGAATGATTGACGAATGTATTACCTGTATAGCAAAGACGGATCGGAAGATGCTCGTCTTTGAATAATGTTGCAGATGCTCTTGCAATAGATGGTGTGATATCTGGTCTTAATACAAGTGTATTTCCATCTTTGTCAAAGAATTTATAAAGATCATTTGACGGTGTTGTTCCGATTTCCTCACGGAACACATCAAAATATTCAATCGTTGGAGTCTGGATGTCGTGATATCCATATAAATGAAATACTTTCTTAAGTCTTTCTTCTAACGCAAGTTTTTTACCACATTCTACGTTGTATATGTCCCTGACTCCTTCCGGAGTATGTAGTTTTTTCTTCATATGTCCTCCAAATTGTTATATTTTCTCGTGCACTTTAGTGTGCTACCATGTTAAAAAATCACTTTGCATTATACGCAGTTTCATCCGTTTTGTCAAGTTCATCCCGCAGTTCCAGATCAAGATTTAGAGAATCCAGGTACGGAACATAACATCCCCTTGCAAATTTCATAAAAAACCGTTCATCCAGTTCATCAAAACGGAAACTCTTTCTTCCGCCTTTTTTTGCCCGCATCCAGAATCTATATAGCTCTTCAAAGCGCATATAATATAACAGATCTTTTGATGAATAATAGATCAGAATGAATGCAACTCCCTGCTGTTTTTCAAAATTCTTCATGAATTCCATCTGATGTTCATGAATATTTTGAAGTGGAAATGTCTCTGCCACGCATTCCTTAGCGTCAAAGCATACCGGTATTCCCTGTACAGCTCCGATATAATCAATCGTACTCCTCTGGTCGAAGTATGCAAGAGTGATCTGTCTGTGTTCTTTATCCATGCGTACCGGTGTGATCGGTGTCGGGATTTTTTGCATCAGTGCCAGATTTTTTTCCAGATACCATTCATTGGTACGATTGACCATATCTTCTAGTGTAGAACCTCTAAGGCCTCTTGAGTTCCATGTTCCCATGCCGTCTCCTTTATCAAGTTCCAGAATAGATCCGGTACTTTTGCGTAGAATGTTTTTCCGGAAAGATTTTCAAGCTCCTGTTCCATTGCCGGAAGGCTTAACTGATATGCGTGAAGTACCTGATCTTCGATCTTCCAGTCTTTTTTATACCTGTCATTCCAGTTCCTGTTGCCATATTTATAATCTCCAAGAAGCGGATGACCGGTACTTGCAAGATGGGCCCTTATCTGATGGGTACGCCCGGTGATCAGATGTACTTTTAATAATGTCATTTCTGCATTCCATGCGATTGGCATATATTCCGTCTCGATCGGAAGACTGTCTTTTAACTGTCTGGATGAGAGGTGGACGGTATTCGTCTTTTCATCTTTGTAAAGGTATCCACGGATATGTGCAGGCTCTTGGATTCTGCCTTTTACGATACACAGATAATATTTTTTTAAAGTACGTTCTTTGAATAATTCTCCCATCTGCTGCAGGCCGACCAGACTTTTTCCGGCAACGATCAGTCCGCTCGTATTTCGGTCCAAACGGTTACAGATGGAAGGTCTGAAGGTACGCAGGTCTTCGCTTGTGAGTTGTCCGGAATTTAACAGATAGGCGGTTACATTTTCTACAACGGAGATATCCGATTCTTTTGCCTTCTGTGACAGCATCCCGGAAGGCTTGTTGATAAACAGGACATTGTGATCTTCATATATAATATCGGGTTTTACGGTTCCCTTTAACTGCTGCACATGTTCAGGCTTTGATGCCTGGAATTTGGCAATGGTATCATCCGCCAGGAACAGCTTTACACTGTCTCCTTTTTTCAGATGTTCATTGCCGGTTGCTTTTTTACCATTTAATACAATGTTTTTCTTACGGAGCATCTTATAAATAAAACTCCCCGGTGCTTCACTTAGATATTTCCGAAGCAGTTTATCCAGCCGTTGTCCGGCTTCATTATCATGAATGATAAGTTCTTTCATATGTTAGTGTTCACTCCTGTGATTGCTCGTTTGATGTAAATTTATATAATTTTATACGATTTTACATCGAGATATTTAATATGATTTTCAAAATTGCACGTTCTCTTCGTAATGATTCATTCTTCTCTACAGCAGCAATATTGTTCATGCCTTCTGCTCTGGATAAAAACGCTTTATAATCATGGAAGATTTTTATCGTCATTTTATCATAATGATTATTTTTTAATATTTCTTTCATGTGTTGTGCAAGTACAGATTCGTCTGTCTTGGGGTTACTTGCATAACCACAGATCACATGTCCGGATACAACAACCGCATCCAGAGGCATGACTTTCTGTGAGCTGGTAATGATCATGTCATAAGCACGTAAAATGAGTGGTGCATGTTCTTCTAATTTCTGATATTTTTCATCTGATATTCCCTTGTATGGTGCCATGGTAATGAATTCTACCAGCATCTTTGCTGCCGGAAGGCATCCAACGACTGCAACAACCGTAAGGAGATTCAGTCTGGAACCTGTCTGGATATATCCTGTAACAAATACAGCGGTCACAACCGCAAATTCTACGACCGACGCTATCAGATATTTTTGTTTTCTGGCTTTCAGATAGCCTTTCTGACCTTTTTCTGTCTTCATATTTTCAGTCCTTTTCTATATATAAATTCTATAATGATGCCCCGCCTCATTTTTTCTGTCATCTGTTCAGAACAAGTCCGGGGATGACAGCTCCTTTGTGTTTTTCGTTCCTTATCTCTTCCTTATATGTGATTTATTTTCATCATGGCCCATGCCAGCAGCGAGTCCGGAAGTATTTTGGAAAGAATTCTTGATGCCTTCATGGACGCGCCGTATACAGACATACTTCTTCCATGTACACTGTCGATC
>NZ_CAKRAH010000046.1 GCF_934294775.1 uncultured Dorea sp. | reverse complement strand
TCTATTCCTCCTGTTCCATCACAGCTTATCATACTTCGCACTCTTCCCCTTAGCCTTCTCCACCGGATACTTCTTTGTATTTACCTTGATCTTCTCCCGCACGATCTCATCCAGATCCAGTCCGCAGGCATCTGCCATCAGGACACAATAATTCATAACATCGGCCAGTTCTTCTCTTATCTTTTCCTGTTTTCCTTCATTTGAGAGATCCGCACCGCTCCACTGGAATACTTCCAGAAGTTCTGCTGCCTCCAATGAGATAGAGATTGCCAGATCTTTCGGATTGTGGAATTGTTTCCAGTCTCTGTCATCTCTGAATTTTAGTATTTCTTTAATTGTTTCTTCTGTCATCTTAGTTTTCCTCTTCGATATATTTACTAAAGTATTCTCTTAATTCATCATCGCACACATACAAATATGTTCCTTTGATTCCTCTGGTCATCAGCACATAATACACATTTGTGATGTATTCTTTCAGTTCTTCATATGATGCCGTTATTTTACCATTTTTATCAAAATAACATTCCGGCCGGATAATGATCTGACCTGTCGCTTTATCATATCCGATATCATTTCCAAGAATAACGAATGCATAGTTCAGATCATAACCTTGAATAGAATGGATACACCCAACTTCATCAATCGCTTCTTCTGTGTGAACCCATCCTTTCGTACAATGATTCCACATTCGTTTTACACCTTGTATCTCTATGTCCTTTTTGCTCCAGTCATTTTTACTGATCCATGGCCATGCATATCCTGCTACCATTCGGGAAAGCCCTGTTTCTTCCTCTTTGGCATACATATCTTTCTCAAATTTTGAAAAATCGGAATATAATTTCAAATCATATTTTTTCGAATGATACTTCCGATCAGCGGATCCAGCCAATAGATCCTTTATGAATGCAATATAGTCATTTCCGCCCTGCACCCTCATCTGCGTTGCAAGAGTAAAATACGATATTGTATGTTTCTTATAAGGATTTCTCATTTTTTCTTCGAATCTTTCATAATCAATGCCTGACGGACCAACCACCTGATTGTAATCGTAGAATAATACTGCACACTTCGATTGTTCCAATATCCAGTCTAGTTCGTCTGCATCCGTCGTCATGCCCAGCCGTTCACAGCTTTTTTTGAAAGCTCCCCTATAGGAAATATTTTTATATTGATGAAGTCTGTGTGCTTCATCGACCAGTAAGATATCATATTTTTTCTTCGTGATATCAGACGGGGACAGTACCTGTGATGGCGTCAATCCATAAATACTTCGGAAGATGAACTTCATCGTCTTTCTGAGCGAAGTCTGCGGCACAACGAATCCAATCTTTTTCCCGGCAAATTCTTCGCTATCTGCCAGGTATTTCATAAGATATACCGCCACAATTGTCTTACCACTTCCCGGCATTCCATTTACCACTACACGATTCACATTTCCACTCTCAATCTGCGCAAGTATATCTTCTACTGCTTTCCGCTGGTTGTCGTTCAGTTCTTTATATGGAGAATATTTGAATAGATCTGAATTTTCAATTTCTTCCAGCGAATGTTTGACCAGTTTTTCTTTTTGCAGCTTACGCCAAAGCAGTTCAAATTTTTCATCATATTTTTCTTTCTCATAATACTGCTTATCTGCTATTCCAGAATTCTTATTTGTAACCTTGAATAATTCGTCTGCGACAATATACTGAATCAGCTTGGATTCATAATCAAAGGTTACCGATTGATTAAACAATCTGGAGTATATGAAGTGGACCTTATTAAATATTCGCTTTTCTTCATTTGTCGCATGCTGTGTCATTCTGGTTTTTACATGATTGGATTCACCTATATAGGCTTTCTTTCCATTTTCCAGAATATATAACATTGGCCAGTTATCCAGATATTCTTCGTTACTGTATTTATTATTTTTGAAATCTCCTTCAATTATTTTGAACATGGTATTTCTCCGGTGTATTTATATTTGTATGGTTTCGAATTTCCTAATATTAATTATACTTCGCTGACCATTAACGCACAAGAAGAAGTCATATTTCTACGACTTCTTCCATATCTATCACCAAATAATCCATTCTGTTTCCTCCTGTTCACTTTTCAGACTCTTTTTACAAATCTTGCAGATTGTTCCTGCCGGTGTAACCAATACCACCTTCGCATATGCCGTGTCACCGATCTTGTCATACAGGCGGCCCGCACTCATAGATTCACCGATGACTGTATACGAACTATTTGCCACATAACCGATCTTCCCAAGTCCTTCATACGTTACTTTTATCTCCCGGAATTCTGTTTTATTCCCTTTGATGTGTATAGTATAATTCAGTTGATGGGGTATAATATTCTCACCTTATTTTTTATTTCCATATAGCAAAAAAGGAAATCAACCGCAGTCAATTCCCTCTTCTCATCATCAATCATACACCCTTTTCAACACTTCCAGATCAACCTCAAGCTCCCTGTCACCATCTCTTACCCTGGCAATCACCGGGACTCCCGTTAATCTCTCAATCATTTTCTCATTATCTTCCTGCATCGCTCCACCCGAGTAATGATTCAGAATGATTCCTTTTACATCCATTCCATGATTCCGGATATATTCTACCGTCAGGACAACTGCATTGATCGTGCCAAGTCCGGCATCTGCAATCACCAGAGTGTTCAGATGCAGCATTTTCACAATGTCTTCCAGCAGGATCTCATGCTCTTCATCCCAGCGGATCGGACATATGATGCCGCCGCTTCCTTCTACCGTAACATAATCGAACTCTTTCTTTACCCTGTCAAAATCTGCTTTTACCGTTTCCGGATTAACCGGATTCCCTTCTATTCTGGCAGCCAGATGCGGAGACACCGCATTTTGATACAGATATGACAGTAAGCTGCTGTCTTCCTGTGTGATACCGGCAATCTTCTTTACATAGCCTGCGTCACTTTCTTCTATGGACTCTGCACCTGATAATGCAGCCTTATAATAGCCTGCATGGATTCCTGCATCCGCCAGCTTTTTCACGATTAATGCTGTGACATACGTCTTTCCTACATCTGTGCCGGTGCCCGTCACAAATATTCCTTTTGCCATAATCTCATGCCCCTTTTTTATTCGCTCAGATAAAATCCGCTTTTCCGCATTCTAAGTCCCACACCGGCTGCCAGCAGACATAATACAAAATCTCCAGGCATATCTAATGGGAAGCAGGACAAAAAGATCACGCCCAATGTTGCCGGTGTATGTGCATAAAAGTTCAAGATTATGAATTTATACACGATTCCGATCGCATACGTCACAACGAATCCGGCCAGACAGGCAAGCAGATAGTTCTTGTAGCTTGCTTTCAGCTTTTCGCATACTTTTCCGGTTACATATGCGCTTACAATGAATCCGACCAGATAACCAAAGCTTGGCCGGAATATGTATCCGATTCCTCCGCCTGCCGCAAAGATCGGTACTCCGACAAGTCCCAGCAATACATAACATCCTACAGATATTGCTCCCTTATCAGCTCCCAGAATCAATCCTGCAAGCAGTACAAAGAAGAACTGAAGTGTAAAATAATCCATATATGGAACCGGGATCTGAATAAATGCTCCTATGGCAACCAGCGCCGCAAACATTCCGCATAATACCATACTTGCGGTGGATAATTTTTTTGTTTTTGTGTTCATCGAATTGTTAACCTTCCTTTCAGTTTATGGTTAACAATTTATCGCATTTCATTTTGATTGTCAACTTATTTTTCTCACAAGTTTACAATCTTGCTATTGTTTTGCTAATTCAGAATCCATTTCCTACTCCCCATACTGCTCCATAAGCCTCCGGGCCTCTCCCTTCATCTGCTCCACAACCTCATCCGGTCCAATGATCTTAACTGCTTTCCCCAGCGAGAATACCCATCCCAGGAACTGTTTGCTCACATGCACGTCCACATTCACCCGGAAATGATCCTCATCTTCCGGAATCATCATCACATCTTTCCCGAACCGGTCAATGATCACGCCCGCAAGGCTGTTATTTACCAGCATCTTTACCGACGTTTCCTTTCCCCTGAACATTCCGAAACTCTTCTTGGCATAATCTGCCATATCCAGCTTCTTGAAGTGTTCTTTTCCCTCGCGGGATTCACCCGACATCCGGATATGCAGCATCTTGTCCACCCGGTAATGCTTGATCATCTGTGCCTCTGCATCATATCCGATCATATAATAATTCTCATCATCCCAGGACAATCCCCACGGGCTGATATGATACCATGCTCCTCCGTGACGCAATTCCATCTCTTTCTTCACATTCCACTGGAAATACTGGAACTTGATCTTCTTATTTTCAGAAATCGCATTGTGGATTGCATCGACAGTATAATAGATGCTTTCATTCATCGTCTTAATTCTTCCGGATACATACACCTGTCGCTGCAGCCTCTGTGCATCGTATTTGCTGACCAGCTTTTCCAGCTTTTTTATCAGTGTGTTGGTCTTCTTCTCTGTGATGAATTTGGAAGACTGGATGGAATCTACCAGAAGCTTTAATTCCGGCAGTTCGAATGGGCGGTTGACTACGCGGTAATGATAGCGGTTGCCGATGGGTTCACCCTCTACCTCGATCCCGAGCACAGACAGATCACGCAGATCTGCGTAGATTGTTTTGCGTTCTGCGGTCACTTCGTATTTTCCCAGTTCTCCCATGATTTCCGGCATGGTAATATAGTGTTCGTCGTCTGTATTTTCCAGCATGATCTGTGCGAGACGATACAATTTTAACTTTTGATTTGTTCCTTTTGGCATAAAAAAATTCCCCTTTTCGTGATAGTGATATAGGTAAAGTATATCATACATGGGAATTTTATTGTACACGCTTCTTTCGAACATATTGCACCGTAGGAAACTTGTCGCCGACAGCTTTTATTGTATACTTATACTCAGACATACATAGAACCTGTCATCGGCAGTTTCTATTGCATACTTTAGAAAAAAAGAAGCCATATTTCTATGACCTCTTCTTTTCATCCATTATCTAAATTATTTTCAATTCTTCCTTATTAACTGCTATATATTATTATATTTTCAATTTTCCTCACACATTTTTCTTCGGAACAAATTCTATTTTAAGTACCATTCCCATTCCCTCAGCCAGTCTTTTAAGTAAATTGATTGAAGGATTCCTGGTACCATTTTCAAGTTTGCTAATGTCCGCCTGATTAATGCCTGTTCTCTCTGCAAGTTCCTTTTGCGTAATATTCTGCGATGTTCTCGCATCTACAATAGCTCTGATAACATCCATCTCTGGTTGAATTGCTTCATATTCTTTTACAAATTCCGGATTCTGCATTTGTTCATTTTTCAATTCTTGCAATGTTTTCATGCTTTTTCCATCCTTTCTTTAAAGTCTGATCTGCGTTCTTTTGCGAGTTTTATTTCTTCCGCTGGTGTTTTCTGTGTCTTTTTTACGAATCCATTTGTAAGTACTATCTTTCCCTCATAATAAAAGAAGTATAATATTCTGGTTATATTATTTCCCACTTTACATCGCAGTTCAAATATTCCATCATCTATCGATTTGCTGTAAGGTTCCCTAAGTTGATTTCCTTTTTCTTCTAATAGTTCCAACAACCCAATCATTTTAGCCTGCATTTTCATGTCAAGAGATGTAATGAACTCTTCTACTGGACATTCTCCATTTGCCTTTTCATACAATACAACTTCAAATTTTGTCATCTATTCTCCTTTGTAATATTATATGGCATATATGCCATATTGTCAATTTAGTTTCTATCCCAGTCTACTTTTTGTTCAGAATAATCATCATTAATCACATCTCCTCCACCAACATCTCCTGATACCCGGCAGTCCCATACTCTTCAATCTTTTCCACCACCGGCTTCAATCTCTCATCCGTAATCCGCTCCAGTATCTTCATCCGCTTCGGCGATATAACTTCCTCTGATCTACACTTCTCATAATCTGCAGGTTCCATATGCCAGTAATTGAATTCTCCTTTATAATACTGTGCTAACTTCTGTGCGATCAGAATTCCCTCCGGATCCAGATCTCCCGCATAATACACTCTTGTTCCAGACTTTGCAAATAGATCCAGCACCATCAGACCTGCCAGTCTTGGCTGTCCATTCATGCACATATATGCTCTTCTAGCGTTTCCCGTTTTTTCTTTTCCACACAATACCGCGAAAACAGACGGATTTTCCACAATGTAGATCTCATCTTGTGGACAATGAAGCGACTCCCACTCCGCGATCACCGCAAGTGGGACCTGTACGATATGCTGTTCGCTCACAAATCCTTCCATGCCTTTATGAAGATTTCCGTCTTTTTTAACTGCCTGTACCTGATATAACATTGCATAATTTGATATATCATCCAGCATAATTCCTGCCATCAGGTAACTTTTCTGACGCTTATAAGCCGGAAATATCTCCGATAACTCTATCTTAATTTCTCTGATTTCCAGATCCATCTGTATCATCTGATACAGGAAATTTCCTGCTGCAGTTCCATTGTCAAATGCATGTGGATTTCCCGTCAGTATAGCTGCAAATACAGCCAGATACAACTTATCACTTTTGCGATATGGCAAATGATTATATATTTCTGCTCCAAACCGCAGCGCACGATCCCATTCTGCAAGTTCCTGACTGTCACTGTCTTTGACAATATTCCTCAGTAATTCTGCCGCCTTCTCTATCTCAGTTCCTTTATAGTCTTTCAAAAACTTCTTCCAGATTTTCTCTTTTTCCTGTTCTCTCAAAAGTTTCTGTTCTTGTTTTCCAAGCAAGGGTTCTCCGAAAAAATTCTCCAGCAGACATTCCGGTGTGATATCTTTATAACGGCTTGCTTCCAGTGCCTGCCGGAATTTCTCTGCAGACACTGTCACACTTTTCTGTCCATGAAAAGACTTGCCAAAGAATCCCTCCAGTTCTTCGATATCCTGTGATTTCAGATTCTTCAGAACTACTTTGCCACCAAATCTTCCATAAGAACCGTATTTATCACGAAACCCTTTCAGAACTTTTTTCCAAACTGAACTTTGGTGGAAATATTCCAGACATTCTTTTTTTATCATCTCAAGTTTTTCTTGCTCTCTTTCGTGCATCGCTGTTCAACCTTTTCTTCATATACCTGACTGTATTTCCCAACTATCTTACTTTCAATTTCTGCCACCTGTCTAATCCTGGTATCTTTCTACTCTACCGCCTGTCCTATCTCGGCTCCTCTCTGCTCTACTTCCTCTTCCTTCTCTAATAATTCTTTCTTCTTTCCATTCCACAAATACGGCATAACTGTCACGAATTTCGCATTACCCGGGCGGATCAGCTGATAGATTGCCAGTGCATCCAGTGTATCACAGTCGCCCCACAGAACCTGCGAGTTAATGATAAAGTCAAATCCGAACTCTGTCATCAGGCGGAACATATCGCGGATATTCTTATTGTCCACTCCGGCAAATGCTTCATCCAGCGAGATCAGTCTCGGCGCATCTTCTCTGCCGCCCTGATATTTCGCTACAACCGCAGAGAATAACGGTACATACATAGACATCGCTTTTTCTCCGCCACTGAATGTTCCGAATACACTGTTCGTCAGTTCTTTCTGGCGGTCTCCGTTCTTCTGTGAGAACAGCTGGAATTCAAACCATTTACGGTAATCCAATGTATCTTTCATAATCTGATAAAAGGATATCATTCCGACACTGTCTCTTGCATTCCTTCTCGCTTCTGCTACTTTTGAACGGAAATGTGCCGACAGCCGGGATGCTTCTTCCTCACTCATCAGACGGTAATCTTTCTTTAACAGATCCACCAGTTCTTTTGTATCCAGCTGATCTTCCTGTTCTGCCGTCTTACTTCTCCATCTGAGGCTGAGTTTCAGACCGCTGGATGTATTCATACCATTCATCAGGGAATTCATCTTTTGTACCCATGTGTTGGATGCATTGATCTTTCCACGGATTTTCCGGCTTACCGTATTGGCAAGAATGTCTTCGAACAGTTCCCTGTCACCGTCTTTGATCAGATTCTCCAGTTCTTCAATATCTTCTTCCAGATGTATAAGAAGACTTGAAAATGATATCTTTACCCCTTGATATCTGGCTGAAATATCCAGTCGTTTTGCCGGGAATTCTGTCTGCTCTGTTTCTGCAAATAATTCATTCTGCATCAGATGATAATCGGTCAGAAATCCTCTGTTTTCAAAATATACTTTATTCAGATCACGAATCACGCTGTCTTTATCCAGTGCTTTCACATCAGACTCCAGATAGCTTCGTACATGTCCGGCATCATCCGGTATCTCTTCCGGTATTTCTACATAATGCAGACCCTTCTCCTGCTCATAGCATTCGGAAAAATATGCTGTCTTCTTTTCATATTCCTCAATCCTCTTCCGGCTTTCTTCCAACCGCAGGGTCAGTTGTCCGACTTCGTCTTCTTCATGCGTCTGTCTGCTTACACACACGCGCAGTCTTTCCGGATACTCCTGAAGCCACTTAATGCATGCGTCCAGACAGTCTTTGATCTCTTCATAATCTGTCAGACGTAATTGTTCCTGAATGGATGTTTGTTCTTCCGTCTTTCTCCGGATTTCTTTCTGAATCTCGAACAGATCATACCGGATCTGTTCCATATCCGCATCCAGGTCTTCCAGATGTTCTTTCCGCTCTTTCAGATATTCCAGGCTTCTGAGGAACATTTCATGTGCTGCGATCAGACTAATCAGATGCTTTCCATATTCTTCCGCTGCACTTTTTGCTTTTTTGAATACCTCATAAGAACAGGGCAGATACAGAGAATCTGCAATTTCCAGTGCTTTCTTTTTCTTCTCTTTCAGCATTTCAATCAGTTCACGGATCTGCTCTTCTAACTTATCACTTTCCCGTCTGATCTGTTCACATGCCCGTTCCTCTGCATGCATCATCTGAAGTGCTTCTCTCATGTCTGTGTCTTTTGGAAGATTCTCATATTCCTGTCTGAGAATGTCTTTCCTGTCTGACAGCTTCCTGTTCATCTCTTCCAGTCGTTGCAATGTCTCTTCCAGTTCTGCGATTCTCTGTCTGCAGCTTTCTATCTTTGCCTGTCTGTGTTTTTCACGGGCCTTTGTTCCAAGGAATCCGGCTTCGTACTCTCCGGTTACTGTTCCTGCAAGTACCCCCATCCGGTAAGTGCCGTCCTCTGCAACCGCAATCATACTTTCATTATCATATGCAATACTTCCAAGAATTCCCGTCAGCCGCTGATTGGAGAAAATGTCATTGACTTCTTCATTCAGTTCCAATACATCTAACAGGCTCTTCTCCGGTTGGAGCTCTTTCTGACCACTTTTACAGCTAAACAGATAATGATCCTCACATCCCCGTTCTAACTGCAGAACCTGTTCTTTGTATTGTTCATCAATCACCAGCGCATCCAAAATTCCCATTTTCAATAATGCTTCTTCCAGACGGTTACACTCTTCTTCGTCCAGATTATCTCCGAACTCTATAACCTTATAGAACTCCTGATACGGAATTCCAAGTGCATCCAGTCTCTGACGGTTGCGGATGACCGCTTCCGAGCGCTCCGGCTGTGGTTCCTTCTGATTCTCCCATTCCGCCAGTTCTGCTTTCACTTCTTCCAGTTCTCTTTCTGCTGTTTCTTTTTCTGCTTTATTCGCAGAAAGTCCAGATTCAACGTCCGCATTTTTTCCAATCCATACATCTGCAATTCTCTGACGTACCTCTGCGAAATCAGATGTTTCTTCATAAGACTCTGCAAATGTGCTTAACTCTCTTAATAATTCTTTTTCCAGTACCAGTTCTTGATTCGCACCATTCCACTGATACAGGGCTTCTTTCCATTCATTCTGTGTCTGCACGAATACAGCTTCCAGTTCCGATACTTTTCTCTGCAGTGTATCCAGTTCACGGATCCGTTTTTCTCTTTCTTTGATCAGATCGTCTTTCTGTCTTTCCAGATGATCTGTCTCTGCAAGGATTTCCGTTCCTTCATTGATTTTTTCTTTCGTATGATCAAATTGCTGTTGATGTAATTCGAACTTATATGCTTCTTCCGGATGCTTTTCCAGTTCTTCTTTCATAAATGCATGTTCTTCGAAGGCCATGGTATCTGCCTCGTCCTGCATCTCTTCTATGAGTTCTTCCAGTTCTTTTTCTTTCTCATACTTCCGGCTTTCTTCTGCTTTGATCTGATTCTGTGCATCCTGATATTGTTCTTGTTTCAGTTCAAGAAAATGCTGTTTTTCTCTCAGATTTTTCTGCTGTCCTTCTAATTCTGTGGTGAGTTCTGCTTCTCTTCGTTTTAATGCTACGGCATCACTTTTATTCAGGGATTCCCGTTCTTTTTCCATAGATGCATGTTTTGCATCCAGTTCCTGATGTTCTGCCTGCAGTTTCTCGATGTTCTGTCTGCACTCGGATAATTTCTTCTCCTGCTCTTTCTGCTGTGTCTTTGCATTTTCTAATTTGATTTCTGCCTGTTCATACCTGTCTGCTTTTTCATATAATAATTTCTGATTATATTTTGAAAATACTGCCTGAATCTTCTCTGCTGCCTGTTTTGCTTCTTTTCTGTTCTTCAGATTCATGTTCATGGTATCCATATTTTCAATTGCCTCCGACATCGGTCGCAAGTCATCATCCGATAATGGCTGAAGTGAATCACTCAGAATATCATTGATCACGGATGGTTTGAAATCCTTGGAAAGCTTTGGTGTTCGAAGCTGAATCAGAAGATCAATCATTTCTTTATATTCTTCTACCGTCTCGAATCCGAAGATCTGACGGTTCACATATTCCATATAATCAGCCTGTCTGTCAATAACACGGCCGCCTGTCCCAATCCTGTTCTCCAGTTCTTTTTTGGAAAGTGTAACCTTTTCTCCCGTGTCCTTATATAAATAAAAATCTTTACCTACCCGTCTTCCGTCCGTCAGACTAAAATACCACTTGTCCAGACTCTTTCCTTTTCTTGCACGAATTCCCATTCCGATCGTCAGATATGTGTCACTGTCCTGCCTTTTGAATTCCAAATACAAATAACCGGTCCGCTCCTCCCGTCCGTCATCTTCTTCCAGAAGATAACTACTCATCTTACGGTCTCTGGAACCAAATGGATCCAGTCGTTCCGGACTCATATTTCCATCCAGAAGAAGTGGTACCACGCTCTGCATGGTTACGGACTTTCCCGATCCATTTGATCCGCGAAGAAGCATTCTTCCCTTCACAAACGGGAATTCCTGTTCGTCATAATACCAGAAATTAATCAGTCCGATCTTATTTGCCTGCCATCTACTATTCATCATTTCTTCCTCCCGTATAATCCTCCGGATAGCTTCCCTGTATCTTTCCTGTGAGCGGGCAGATTTTAATCTGATGATCCGCTTCATCCTTCCTTATGAACATCCACAGTTCCATTGCATCGATTACATTTTTCACAAATTCACCTTCCGGCATCTCACGATAATTTTTTGAAAATCCACTTCCATATTCCTGTTTTACTTCTTTTATCAGATTTTCAAACTCAATCCGATCTGTAAGACAACTTTCGTCCGCTGCTGTCTTCCATTCACCATTCTCAATTTTCCTGCGTATTTCGCCAAAGCACAAAAGTAAAATATCTGATATCGAATTATTACCCGGAAATGCAGATCCCATTCTGCAGTCATCCCCAGACAGCAGATAAGCACTTCCCCTGTGAATATGCACCTGGCAGTCAAAAATCTGTTCCAGTTCTTCACTCAATCTCCGTCCGTAATACTTCAGATATTCAAAATCTTCCGGCGATCCGTCTTCTTTATACATTCCCGGCGCAAAGATCAGTCTTTTGTAGACTCTGTGTCTTCTTGCAAATCCCCGGTCTTCATCCACTTCGAACCAGTCACTTTCCTGAAACTCCACCGGTTTCGTATATTCCATAATATCCTTCGAAAAATTTTTCATAAAGTATCTGGATGCACCTGTATTTTCATAAAGTACTTCTCCTGCCTCATCATCCATGAATGCTTCGTCTTTTCCGTCTGTGACATCGACAATTCCCTGATCTACTGCAAATCTCAGCACTCGGATCAATTTTCTGCGGTTCGTATACAAAGTCCAGTCTGAGATATCTCCGGGCAAGTTTGCCGTGATATATTCCGTCAGCTGTGACAGGATAAACTGTTCCTGCGCATCCCTGTCCTCCAGAAACATCAACAAGATACAGAGATAGGCATACTCCTCTTTTGACGAAAATTTCTGGATGCCCATGAAGCTTTCCGGTATTACCGGAATCTTCTCCATCTTGATCAGGAGAGAATTATCAATGATCTGACATCCCATCTTCTCGGTGGTAAATTTACGAAGTTCTCCGAGAGCATCTCTTATTTTATAATATGTTTCTTTATCTCTTGATTTTAAGATCCATCTCTTATTTAAAAGGACTTCCAGTTCTTTCATCATGCTTCCTCCTGAAATCTAATCAATCTTTCACTCTTCATTCGTCCTTCCGAACTACAATCACCCACTTACTCATCCTCCTGAAATACAATTGCCAGCTTCGGCATTGTAAAGTTTCCATCCTCACAATGTACTACACAGTTTTCTCCTGCCTGACTTCTGTCCAATATATATCTTCTTCCATCGTCTGTCCTTGCCGAAAAATCTGCGGATTCCATGGCATCTGACAACCATTTCAAAAGAATCTCTCGAATTCTAGGTTCCAATACAGGCAGTTTATCAAAACATATCTTTCCGTCTACTTCCAACGCCCGTAATTGTTCTGTCTCTTTTTTCTGCTTCTCAAGCAACTTACGTCTTGTTTCCTGCTTTTGCTCTGCTGATTCACGGATGGCGCTTCTCCTGGATTTTTCTCGGTATGTACGCACTCTCGGTTTCAGAGTAATTTCCATTGGCCGCTCTTCGTAGACGCCGATATTCATACTGTCCGTCTCACGGATCAGTTCTCCTGCAAGATGCTGTGGACATTCCATACCAAATACCATTGCCGACATCTTATGTGCTTCTTCCACATCCTGACAGCGTAGGAACAATTCTGCCACCTTGCGATATTCTTCTTTCCGGTTCGCTCCCAGTGCATTCTTTTCACTTAATTGTGCGGCGTATCTTGTAATCCGGCGGATGATATCGTTGGTCGCATCGAAAAGCTTTCCGGCCTCATTCTCCTGCCCTTCACTTCCTACGAACCAGTCATAGATACTTTGATAGCGTCCCTGAACTTTCTGCTCAATCATTTCTTTCGAAACTTCTATCTCCATACGCGGAATCGATAATTCATAATTGACAACTTTTTCAAATACCTGTTGTTTCAGTTCTTCGTTCTGTAAACGCAGATTTTCTTCAATCACTCCGACATTTCTCTGCAGTCCTTTAATGAAGCTTCGCAGATATTCAATCAGCCGGTCCTTGAACACCAGGAATTCTTTCGTATGCATCATCTCTTCCGCCCGGACGCTGTTCAGATCCCTGATATAATCCTGATAATTCTGATTCAACCGGACAAAATCATTATTCAGATCTGTCCACCATGTGTATACTTCATTCTTATCTTTTCCTGCCATGTCTGGAAAACGCTCTACACTTCTCCTTATGCGCTCCAGGAGTGTCGGTTCTAATGATGCTCCCTCGATGAACAGATTCTCTAACCGGATCACCAGACGCTCTATCTCCACACTGTACTCTGTCATCTGATACCGGTACTTTTTGTTCTTGAATTCTTCGATGGATGCGACCTTTTTTGTATCCTGGATTGTATTCAGGTTCTTCCACTCTGTCAGCATGGTGAGATCCTGCTGGCACTGTTCCGGTCTGTAATCCGCAAAAAGCGGGTCCTGTATCATTTCTTCATAGACCTCTTCCTGATACAGCCAGTATTTTAATTTCTCATAATGCTCGAAAAAGATACGCATGATACAGCGGTATCTGCTTACGTTGTCGGCATTTAAATATTTTGCTTCTGTCAGCGGCTTAATTAATTTGTCTGATACCTGCATAGAACTTCTCCTTCTGGTTAATTAAGTTCAGTATAGCACATGCGTTGGAAATATATTCCACATATTTCCTGTTTTTTAATCATTCACATAATCATAATAATCCGCTTCGCTGGCAAATAAGATATATTCGTCATCTACCATTCCCATATAACCGTCACCTGTGTTAAAACCTTTCATTGCCAGTTCCTCCATTTCTTTGAAAATAAATGATCTGTTTTCCCTTTTATGTCTATAGTTTATAACATTAGGTGGGGTATAAAATTACCTCCTGTTCTCTGCGCATTAAATCGTATGCCGCAAGACGAAAATAAGGGCAAAAAATTCTTTAACCGAATTTTTTGCCCTTATTGTTCTATCTCTGTATGTTGTCTGACTTATTTTAAAATTTCAATGTCCGTCTGTATAACCTGTGGTTCTTTTTTCAAAAGGTATTCTCCGTTTCTTACGGATGCAAGAATTCCGGCTCTTTCACATACTGCATCAAACTCTGATTTTGCCTCAAGCACAATAAAGTTTGCCGGCTTACCTTCTTCTAAGCCGTACTCCTCTTGAATGTGCATGGTTTTCGCGCCATTTACGGTAATCAGATCCAATGCATTGTCAATCTCTTCAAAGGACATCATCTGACAGATATGAATTCCGTGATCCAGAATCATCATCATGTTTCCATTCCCGAGAGGATACCATGGATCAGACATGGAATCCTGGGCAAAGCAGACATTGATTTTTGCATCGTTTAATTCTTTTACCCTGGTTAACCCTCTTCGTTTTGGATAGGTATCCTGGCGTCCCTGCAGATAAATATTTTCTGTCGGGCAGGAAATAAAATTGATTTCTGCTTTTTTCAAAAGTTTCATCAAGCGAAATGCATAACTGTTATTTGCAGAACCAAACGAACATGTATGACTTGCGGTTGTCTTACTGCCAATTCCCTCCATATAACTTAACGCAGACAAAAGTTCCAAAAATCTTGACTGATCATCATCGGTTTCATCACAGTGCACGTCAATTAATTTATCATATTTCACTGCCAGATCTACCGTTTTATGAATTGATTTTTCTCCGAATTCTCTGGCAAATTCATAATGCGGAATCGCTCCGACACAATCTGCTCCCATTTTCAAAGCTTCTTCTACCAGTTCGTCTCCACCTTTATAAGCATACATTCCTTCTTGTGGAAATGCCACGACCTGAATCGTAACAAGATCTTTTAATTCTTCTCTTAATTCCAGTAACGCTTTTAAAGATGTAAAGTTTGGATCGGTTACATCCGCATGTGTACGGATATACTGGACGCCTGCTGTCATTTCTTTCTTAATCCCTGCAATTGCCCGCTGTTTTACTTCTTCTACTGTAAGATCTGATTTTGTCTCACTCCATCTTTGAATTCCTTCAAACAATGTTCCCGTACCGTTTAAAGCCCCCTCTTTTCTTGCGGTAAACACATAGTCAAGATGAATATGCGGATCTACATACGGAGGTACGACCAGATAGCCTTGCAAATCTATTACTTCCGTTTCATCCGGCACACAGATCTGCTCTGCGATCTGCTTAATTTTGCCTTCTTCAACAAGCATCATCTTTAATTCTCCGGACCCTTTCAGTCTCACATTTTTAAATAACTTCCTCATACTACATTCCCCTACTCTTAAAGTTTAAATTCTTTTTTGCATATTTTCACAAGCTCCGGAATGACACTGTCTACAATGATCTTACCTCTTTCCGCACTGGAAGAAACACTGCTTGCAAGTGCACCACTTTCCGGTACGTCTCCTTTTTTTAACGGATAACGGAAATATGGAAGTGCTTCTGTCGGCGGAGCTTCTACTGCTCTTTCAAAATGAACCAGCTCCGGTGCAAAATACATCATCAGAGAAGTCTCTGTTACCGCTGCATGTTCAAATGCCCAGCCCGGAAACGGTACTTCATCGAACACTTTACCGATTACATCTTCCGGCATCGGATCCCACCAGTTCGATTCTATGATCGTAGCGGCACCGTGGGTATCACGATTGACCAGATCCATCGCTTCTACTACAAATGCTTCATTTTCAAAATGTGCATTCATGATAAAGATTTTTGTAAATCCGTCTTTTATCAGTTCCATCAAGATGTCATACACCAGATCAATCACTGTTTTTCCATTTAAGTCAATTGTTCCCGGAAAGAGTGGTCCCCCGCCGCTTAATGGTTTTGATTTATATCCATAAGTCAACGTCGGCATAATGATTCCATCTAATTCTTCTGCCAGATAACATGAAAATTTCTCTGCGATCTTAGCATCTGTACAAAGCGGAAGATGCTGTGCATGCTGCTCCGTCGCTCCAATTGGTAAAATTACTACCGAATCTTTTTTTGCCTGAAATTCAGGCCATGTAATATCATGCATATAATAAGACATATTCTTCAACCTCTTCTCTTTTTACTTTTCTATCACATATTTTTCCATTTGACAAGTCTCATCTTTTTTATTTATATAAGCTGAAATTCCAATCATCAGAATTGCTGCGATTACGACTGCAAGCTGGCAGGAAAACCAATAGTTAATTCCAATCATATAGTTAAAGACCAGATATGCAATCGGACCTGTAATTGCAGATATGATCGCACCTTCTTTTGTTGCCCGATTGGATATGATCGCCGCAAATAATGGAACTCCGATGCAGGCTCCGATTCCGCTTAATCCAAGATAAAGCACAACACTTAAAAATTCAGGCGGATTCACGAAGTTAAAGGCAAAGCAGATAAATGCAACTGCAACGACTGCAATTCTTGTCACACGTACTTCCTGTTCCGGAGTGGCCTTTTTATTAATCGTCTTGGAATAGAAATCACGTCCGACTGCCTGACCTACAACCAGTAAAACTGAAGTTGCTGTAGACATCATTGCTGCAAAAATACCAATCATCATCATTGCTGCCGCCCAGTTCGGAAGCATTTCTTTTGCCATTGTAACAGTTAGATAATCAACTTCTACATCTGGAAATAATACCCGTCCGGTTAAACCGCACAGATAAAAGCTATTGTAAATCGTACTTAAAATCAATGCTGTAATTAAGAATGTTCCAATTGTTTTTCTCTTTACGTTTGGAATTGCAAGAAATCTGGAACAAAGATAAGGCTGACTGATAAAAATAATACACCAGAATACAAAATTACCAAATACGCCGGATAATGACATCTGTGCATCAGACGATTCTGCCTGTACTATATTTAACATATTCGGATCGATCTGCGCCAGTTTTGTCTCCAGTCCATTAAATCCTCCGACTGCTTTTAAAGATAAGATCACAAGTACGACCGAGATGATCAACATCGGAAGTCCTTGTGCAAAATCTGTCCATGCAACGGATTTTAATCCACCCACAATAACATAGAAGATGATTACAACCGTGATAATTGCAAGTCCTGCTTTAAAAGATATACCGGTAAAAGATTCTAACAATACTGCTGCACCTTTAAATTGAGCAACAAGTGGAAATACATAAAATACAGAGATCACACCCGCAATAATTAATCTTAAGGCTTCACTTTGATAACGGTCTCCCAAATATTCCGGAATTGTAAGAGAACCAAGTTTTTCTGCCTGCATTCTCATTTTCGGCATCAATACTACCGCCGGAATGATCAGTCCGGGAATTACTGCGATGACAACCCAGTAATACGGCCATCCTACGGTTGACATGATTCCCGGATCGCCCATGAAACAGGCTGCACTGATGGAAGAAGTAACATAAGAAAATGCAAGTACTACGGTCGGAGTACTTCTACCACCCAGATAGTAATCGACATCTGCCGAACCACTCGTCTGCTTTTCACCAAGCTTGCTTGACAAAAATGCTACCAGGCCTACAAAAATTAAAAATCCTACGAAAAAGATAACAGAAATTTGCTCAAGTGTCATTTTTTCTCCTCCTTTTTGCTCCTTTTTGCTGAAAAATTTCTAAAAAAGCGTAAAAAAATAATGCCTGCCGTTTTCCTGCTGTATTTCAGAACGTTTAATTCCTTTTTACAGCAGGACTCAGGCATTTTCCTTATACAGTTCCATGTGCCAGTGTACCTTCCATTACAGGTATCGGCTCTGCTTCAACAACATCCAACGGCTCTTTCTTTAACATAAATGAAATCACCACTCCTGCGGAAGCTAAAATCGAAATCAACTGTGCACCTATCATAATTTCCCATGTCATCATAATTATTTCCTCCTTCAAATCAACTTTCTCTCAAACATTGAAAATAAAAAAAGGAGCTTACACAGATTTCGTTTGTCTGTATAAACTCCTTTGTTTTTGTTCCCTGTATGTTTTTGATGATGCTATTTTAGGCATATTTTTTTGAAAAGTCAATATTTTTATCTATTTATTTCTTTCGTTTATTAGTCTGAAACGAATGAACTCGCTTCTATTTGTTATCTTTGCACAAATCAATGCAAAAATAAATTGAAAATCTGCCGTTCTTCTTTTATAATTAGTTAAATCTTTTTATAAAGGGAGGCGGCTACTATGTTTCAATGTAAGGATCTTTATACTTTATCATCTTTATCCAAATTAAAATTAATTGCCGGCAGCAATGGACTTCATAAAGGAATCCGTTGGGTTTACAAAGCAGAGTCTCTCTCTCTTTCCCAATGGGTACACGGCGGCGAACTTTTAATTATCAGCAGACCGGTCAGTTCGGAACCCGATTTTAATCTTGCAGCGCTTTTAAAAGAAGC
The DNA here is from genome assembly GCF_934294775.1 of uncultured Dorea sp. Lineage (GTDB taxonomy): Bacteria > Bacillota > Clostridia > Lachnospirales > Lachnospiraceae > Dorea_A. The sequence goes on along the minus strand of NZ_CAKRAH010000046.1, from coordinate 2,257 downwards.
CATTCATCTAAACATGTCCGGTGCGCTTTTACTGATTGGTCCAAACTATGTTGAAAAAATTTCAAAATCTGTTCTCTCCTTATGTAATGAAAATGAGTTTCCTTTATTTGCGATTCCATGGAACCTCCCTCTTGTTGACTTTTTCGAAGAAATCGGTCATGCAATTTCTAATAATAATTTTTATCAAAGTACCCGTAATGATGTTATCTTCAATATTGTATTCGAGAATCAGCTTAGTGCATCTGCCTTAAAGCTTCAGGCCTCCAATAGTGGATATTCCTTTGAAGGCAGCCATCATTTTTTCCTGCTGCACTTTATTTTGCCTGAATCCGGACAAACTGCCAGAATGGAACAGACTATCTGTAATAATCTCTACGAATATCTTGATCAGGCATTTTCCGAACAGAATACTTCTTTCCTTGCATCAACTTACAGCAATCACATTATTGGGATTTTCCCTGATAAAGATTTTTCTGAAATTACAAAATTATTTCAAAAAACGATTGATTATGTCAGTCTGACTCATCCGCAATTAACCTGTAATATCGGAGTCGGACTTTCCGTATCGGATGTGACGAAACTAAAGCAAAGCTATGAACAGGCCGCAGAATGTATTCATTACTGCAATAAATTAAAGCTTAACCATCAACACCTGTGCTACAACCAGCTTGGACTCTACCAACTGTTTTCTGATTTAAATCAGACACAGCTCTATGAATCTTTCGTAGAAACCCAACTGGGTGCGCTTATCCACTATGACGCAGATAACCACACCCGGTTAGTTGAAACATTATCTCTTTATTTACAAAATAACTGCAATATTCTACATACCGCTGATGCTGCTTATACGCATCGAAATACGATTAAATACCGCATCACAAGAATTGAAGAACTGTTACATGTTGATCTGCAAAATGCTTCTGCCCGTTTGAATCTGCATCTTGCACTATATTTATATCACTTCATTTTAATGAATTAAAGTATGCCCTTCCTCATGGCTGTGCTCATGGTGAGAACACTTTACATCTGTTAAGTGCCACATAGGAAATCAGAAAATTTGCAAACCAGCCAGCCGGTACAGCAAGCCAGACAAATGCAATGCCAAACCGGGGTGCAAAAATCAAAGCAACTGCCAGGCGGATCGCAAGGTTTACCATATTGGCGATGAGAAACGGGCGCATGATTCCAAGTCCACGAAGTACTCCATCGGTTGCCATCTTGATACCCATGAAAATGAAAAAGTAACCGATCCATCTCATATAATCCCCTGACACCTGATATGCTAAGGCGGATCCATCTTTCCCCAGGAATAATGAAGAAATCTGCGTATGCAGTGTTTCAATGACTACAAAAGCAAGGACTGCAAAACACAGATCTAACACCAGTGCCGCATGATATCCCTTTTTGATACGATCCATTTTCTTTGCACCAAGATTCTGGGAAACATACGGCGAGACTGCATTTCCGATAGATACAAATATCAATGAAAAGACATTCTCTACTCTCATCGTTGCCGCATAACCTGCAAGTGCCTGTGTACCGAATGGATTTACAACTGCCTGTACGATCATCATACCGATTGACACTGTAGACTGCTGCAGAACCGAAGGTACAGCAATCCGCAGCATGGAATACAATTCATGCCTGTCAAACCAGTCAAAGTGACTTTTATACCGGCGCATCCGGCTAAAGAAGATCAAAAGTGAAAACACGGCTGAAATTCCCTGTGCAATGAGTGTTGCAAGTGCTGCACCAAACACTCCCAAACCAAGTCCAGCCACCATCCAAAGATCCATAAAAATGTTCAAAACAGAAGAAAATATCAAAAGTCCCAATGGAATCTTAGATTCACCGATTGAAGTGAACATTGTTGAAAGGATGTTATACATAAACAGAAATGGAAATCCCACAAAATAAACACGGAGATACAGTACTGCTTCCTCCAGTATATCCGCAGGTGTCTGTAATAAACTCATCATCGAATGGGAAAAACAAAACCCAAAGACACCCAGCAGTATGCTTAGAATCAGGAAACTGATCAATGATGTTGACACAATTGTTTTCATTTTACTATAATCTCTGGCTCCAAAATAACGGCTCACAAGCACACCTGCACCTACGCCGGCCCCCAATGCTATACAAATGAAGACATTCGTAAGTGCAGCACAGGCACCGACTGCCGCAAGTGCAGATGAGCCAACAAACTGACCAACGATAATAGAATCAGCCATATTATATACTTGTTGAAAAAAGCTGC
>NZ_CAKRAH010000045.1 GCF_934294775.1 uncultured Dorea sp. | reverse complement strand
GAAAAAAAGACGATAGAAGTCCCACAGAATTACCGTCTGGAAATAGAAGAATTCGGAAGATGTATTGCAGAAAATGAGATGCCTGTAGTTACAGAAGAATTTTCCGTGAAAAATGCGAGACTTGTTGACCGGATTCTGAAGGAGATCGGATATTAGGATGGAAAAGGCTGAAATGATCAAGACTCCGATAGGAATACTTTCCGCACAATCGACCAGACCGTATCCTGGGGAGAAGAAGTATTTTCGCCAAGGTTTCATCAGAACTGCATGGATCCTGAAAATATTACACTTTATCCACTGGAGATTGAGTGGAAGAAAAAAGAGAAGTAGAAATACGAGAGGAGAAAAGAACATGAATTACAAAGAATGCATCGAAAATGCAAGAACACGTATTGGAAATTATTGCAAAGCCTGTCCAGAGTGCAACGGACGTGCATGTAAGAATCAGATGCCGGGACCTGGTTCCAAAGGAATTGGGGATACGGCTATCCGTAACTATGATAAATGGAAAGAAATCCGTGTACAAATGGATACAATCGCTGAGAATAAACCGGTAGATACATCACTGGAGCTCTTTGGCAAGAAATTTCAATATCCATTTTTTGCCGGACCGGTTGGTGCGGTAGGATTACATTACGGAGACTGCCTGGATGATGTGGCATATAATGATATATTGGTGTCTGCCTGTGCAAAGTATGGAATTGCGGCATTTACCGGAGATGGCACAGATAGTAATGTGATGGTTGCAGCGACAAAAGCGATTCAGAAAGCGGATGGAATCGGAATTCCAACGGTAAAACCATGGAACATTGATACAGTTGCAGAGAAGATGGAGATGGTGCATGAATCGAAAGCATTTGCAGTGGCAATGGATGTTGATGCGGCAGGACTTCCGTTTCTTAAAAACATGCAGCCGCCGGCAGGAAGCAAGACAGTAGAAGAACTCCGTCAGATTGTAAAGATGGCAGGAACCCCATTTATCGTGAAAGGTGTTATGACAGTCAAAGGGGCATTGAAAGCAAAAGAAGCAGGTGCATCTGCAATAGTAGTATCAAACCATGGCGGCCGTGTACTGGATCAGTGTCCGGCAACAGCAGAAGTGCTGGAAGAGATTGCGCTGGAAGTAGGGGATTCCATGAAGATATTTGTAGATGGTGGAATCCGCAGTGGTGTGGATGTATTCAAAGCACTGGCATTAGGTGCAGATGCGGTGATCATTGCAAGACCATTTGTGACGGCTGTTTACGGAGGCGCAGAAGAAGGCGTGAAGTCTTATATTGAAAAAATAGGAACAGAGCTGGAAGACACGATGAAAATGTGTGGTGTGACGAGCCTTGATGAAATTAACAGGGATTGTGTGTGGAGAAGATAAATGCGGACACAGATTATCGACGAGCTCCGGAAAATCACAAAAGAAGAACAGATCCTGCTTGAGGGGAATGGGCAGATCGATAAAGAACTATATCAGTCGGAAACACAAAAAAACTACAGTCGGATAAATATATTATCGATTCTAAAAAATTGCTGAAAGCAGGTGAACTGCTCTTCGATGGCGATTGTCGCAGAACCGCTGGCAGTTGAGATGTTCAATCAGATGGCACCGGGAATGCTCGAAGGAGCGATGATTCAGTTTGCTTATGGAATGACACTTTCTGAACTGCTCGGTGCGGCACCGGAAGCGAGACCTATGTATGAAGAAAAGGAATGAGTAACAAATGAAAAGAATTGATTTCGAAAACGGAACCGTGACGGGGAATATTCTTGGAGCTGCACTTCCGATGCTTGTGGCCCAGATCTTGAATTTATTATATAACATTGTTGACCGTATTTATATCGCACGTATTCCACATGTGGGAACGGCGGCACTTGGAGCAGTTGGAATCTGTTTTCCGCTGGTTGTGATTATTACAGCATTTGCGAATTTATTCGGTGGAGGCGGTGCTCCGTTATTTTCAATAGAAAGAGGTAAGAAAGAGGAAAAAGCGGCGGTTCAGATCATGAATACGTCTTTTTCTATGGTTTGTGCCAGTGCGTTGATTCTGATGGTACTTGGAATGTTGTTCGCACGTCCGGTACTGGTACTGTTCGGAGCCTCTTCGGATGCGCTTGAATATGCATATCCGTATATCATGATCTATCTGATCGGTACTCTGCCTTCTATGATCGCAGTTGGTATGAATCCATTTATTAATGCACAGGGATACTCTACCATGGGAATGTTTTCGGTTGCAATCGGAGCGGTTGCCAATCTTCTGCTTGATCCATTGTTTATATTTGTACTGGGATTAGGAGTGCGTGGCGCTGCTATAGCGACCGTATTATCACAGACGTTATCTGCACTCTTCGTTCTTTGGTTTCTGACAGGAAAAGCGGAGATGAAAGTACGGCTTTTGCATAAACATGAGATAGCAGAATGTACCGGTTATGCGAAGAACATTGTAAGCCTTGGAATGGCAGGGTTTATCATGCAGCTTACGAATAGTCTGGTTACCATTTGTTGTAATAATGTACTCTCTGTTACGGGAGGAGATATCTATATATCGGTTATGACGATTGTATCGAGCGTACGTCAGCTTGTGGAGACTCCGATCTATGCGATCAATGAAGGAACCTCTCCAATCTTAAGCTATAATTACGGTGCAAGGCGGCCGGCGAGAGTTAGGAAAGCAGGAATGGTATTAGGGATTATGATCATTGGATATACGCTTGTTATGTGGAGTGTAATCATTCTGATACCAGATGTACTGATCAGAATTTTTAGTTCAGATGCATCTCTTATAAAAGATGCAGTTCCGGCATTAAAGCAGTATTTTGCAGCATTTATCTTCATGGATCTTCAATATATGGGACAGACGGTGTTCAAGTCGTTGAATAAAAAGAAGCATGCGATTTTTTTCTCGCTGCTTCGGAAAGTATTCATCGTGGTACCATTGACTTATCTGATGCCATATGCGTTACATATGGGGACGGATGGGGTATTTCTTGCTGAACCGGTATCGAATGTGATTGGTGGAAGTATCTGCTTTATTACGATGCTCTGCACAGTACTGCCGGAATTAAAGCGGATGGAAAAAGAGTAATGTCCTGCGGTGCTTGGTGGAGGTATACGAAAAATATAATGGAAAAGGAATCGAAGACTTCATAGATAAGATGCCATATACGGATATTATTACAACGTATCTGGTGGAAGATACCGGCGATGATACAATTATACATACAGAGAAGACAGCGGGCAGCCGTTATTATGGGGCGACAGATTTGAATAATATGAAGAGCTACATGGTTAGTGAGCGGTACAAGGGATACAGGATAGGCGTAACGTATCCTGTGAATACTGCGAATGCTAATATTGCACCGATGACCGTTGTATTGATAATTGCATTTTTGTGTGCATTTGTAGTCATTAATATTGTTGTGATAAAGTCGTTTGATGCCCTGGAAAAGAGCAGGGAAGAATTAAGAGCCGCAAAAGAAGAAGCAGAAAGGGCGAATGCGGCCAAGACCAGTTTCTTATCCAGAATGTCACATGATATCCGGACTCCGTTAAATGGAATTCTGGGACTTCTTCAGATTGACGAGGCGCATGAGGCTTTTGATCTGATGCGCCTGTCTGATGATGTCCTGCAAATGCATTTGAAGAAGATGCAAAGAAAAGTATGGAAGCCGGAATGAATGCACATCTGGCAAAACCTTTGAAAATAGAGCGCGTCATTGCTACGATCGCAAAATATTGCGGATAAAAGGAAAAGAAGAAAATAAAAATCTGTCTATGATCCAATGTCATAAAGATACGAATAAAGATACGAATGACATTGGATCATAGACAGATTTTTTTGCCATGTATTTATAAGGTGCTCTACACATGCTGGATAAACAGGTCAACGTAGAATAACGCAGCACCGATTGCCGGCGTGTACTGTCCGCGTGTGCCGATCAGTATCTGCTCTTTTTTCAGTGCAAAGATAGAAGAGGAGTTGATGTATTTTAACAAATAGTCGATGTCTTCTTCTATAAAATAAGGAGCAAGATATCCACTTAGGATAACCGGAGCATCAATGATCATATTCAGGTTCTTCATGGCGAAAGCCAGATGGTTCAGGTAATCTTTCCAAAGCTGCAGGATCTGTGGAGATTCTTTCCTTCGGAGTTGTTCAAAGAATTCCTTTGCAGACAGACCTGCGGCCTGTAAAAGTGCGCTGGCAGAACAATAAGTTTCAAGGCATCCACGGCTTCCACAGTAGCACAGCGGACCATCCGGATTGATACACATATGTTCAAGAGAACCACTGTGCATAGAGATACCGTGATGAATCTTACGGTCAGTGATCACGGCCCCTCCAAGGTTTGGATTCAACAGGTAGACGATGGCACTGTCAAGTTCCGGATGGTTCCATAATTCCAGGAAAGCGGCGGCTTTCGAATCATGCTCCAGATGACATGCATAAGGCAGATATTTGGAAAAATCTGTGATATTCATTCCTGTATTGTGCATGATATCTCCATACATTACACGTGTATTATCAGGAGAAGTGGTTCCCTGGGTTGCAATGGATATACCGAGAATCTTCTCTGGTTCGTAGTGATTATTTTGAATAAAAGCTTTGATGTTATCTGTTACCTTATGATAGTATTCCGGCGTATTAGAATAAGTAAGAAGAATCGTATCCGTACACATTACATTGCCATACAGATCAACAGAAGTGATATGGAACATATCTTTTAACACACCGATACCGATTGCAATGCGGAAATCCGGAACAATACGGATAGCCTGGGCTTTACGTCCGCCGGTTGAGTCAAAGTAACCATTCCGTTCAATCAGTCCTTCATTTTCTAAAAGACTCAGGTTCTGGCTGACGGTAGACAGTCCCATCTGCAGATCCTGTACGATCTGCTGTTTGGATGTAGTATGAGTTTTGTAGATATATTGATAAACGCGGGAACGGTTTATCTTTTTTAAATTAATAGTAGACATTCCTTTTTTATTCATATGAGATTCCTCTTCTCTTTATATTCTTTCTTTTGTATAAATGTATGAATCCTTTTTAGATGATCCGGTTATAAATATTCCAAAAATATTTGAAAGATAAAAGATATCTTGTGATTACAATGCAATCAAAAGCTATAATGTGATTTTAGTATGAAATGATGTAAAAATCAATGTTGTATGGATAAAATGGTAAAAAATGCACAAAAAAATAATGGGATATTTTGCTGAATTGTCAATAGAAACATTTAAAAGAAAGGGATATACTTAACTTACAGTTAAGACACAATCAAAAGTATAGAGACTAGATCATAAAAAGTGTAACGAGAAAAAACAAGGAAAAAGAATAAGGATAAGAAATGAAAAATGATGGAGGTCATAGCATGAAATTAACATTGGATGGTATCAAGAATCGTGAAGCATGGGAAAAAGCAGGGATTAAACTGCCGGGATATGATGTAGAAGCAGTTTCTGCAAAAGCAGTAAAAGAACCTGAATGGGTACATTTTGGAATTGGTAATATATTCCGTATCTTCATCGGCGGAATCGCAGATGGACTTCTGGAAGAAGGCGCGATGGACAGAGGTATCACCTGTGTAGAGACATTTGACTATGATGTTGTAGACAAGATCTACAGACCACATGATAATCTGGGACTGAGCGTAATCCTTAACGGAGACGGAACCAGAGATTATAAAGTAGTTGGATCACTTGCAGAGGCTGTAAAGGCACAGTCTTCCGATGCGGAACAGTGGAACCGTCTGAAAGAGATCTTCAAAAGCCCGTCTTTAAAGCTGGTATCATTTACCATCACAGAAAAAGGATATGCATTACAGAAGGCAGACGGTACATGGCTTCCATATGTAGAAGCAGATGTTAAAAACGGACCGGACAAAGCAGTTGGAGCTATGGCAGTTCTGACAGCAATGTTATATGAAAGATATAAAGAAGGAAAATACCCACTGGCACTGGTGTCTATGGATAACTGTTCCCAGAACGGCGCAGGACTTAGAAAATCTGTGCTGACTATGACGGAAGCATGGAAAGAAGCAGGATTCGTAGACGCGGGATTCGTAGAATATGTAAGTGATGAAAAGACCATTGCATTCCCATGGACGATGATCGATAAGATCACACCACGTCCAAGCGAGCAGATTGCAGCAGATCTTGAGAAGCTTGGGGTAGAAGACATCCAGCCTGTAGTGACAGGAAAACGTACATATATTGCACCATTTGCCAATGCAGAAAAACCACAGTACCTTGTAATTGAGGACAGCTTCCCGAACGGACGTCCGGAGCTTGAAAAAGGATTCGGTGTATATCTGGCTGACAGAGAGACAGTCAATATGTCAGAACGTATGAAAGTAACCGTATGCCTTAATCCGGTACATTCTGCAACAGGTCCGATCGGAGTAGTACTTGGTGAAGAATTATTTGCACATATGCTCAATACCAATGCAGACATGATGAAGATGGCCCGCATGGTTGCATATGATGAAGGACTTCCGGTAGTACCAGATCCGAAGATCCTTTCACCACAGGAATTTGTTGATGAACTTTTTAATGACCGCTTCCCGAATGAATATTTGGGAGATACTAACATCCGTCTGGCAGTAGACGTATCCCAGGGGGTTGGCGTACGTTTTGGAGAGACTGTAAAAGCATATGTGGCAAAATATGGTGACGCATCACGCCTTACAGCAATTCCTCTTGGAATTGCAGGATGGCTCAGATATATGCTTGCAACAGATGACCAGGGTAATACATATGAACTGGCACCAGATCCGATGAATGTTGAGATTCCGGAGATGTTAAAGGATGTAGTCATTGGACAGCCAGACAGCTTAAAAGACCAGTTAAGACCAATCCTTTCAAATGAAAGAATCTTCTTTACCGATCTTTATAAAGCAGGAATCGGAGAAAAGATCGAAGGAATGTTCCGCGAGATGATCGCAGGAAAAGGTGCAGTAGCAGCAACCGTACACAAATATATGAATATGTAATCACATTTCCATACAGAGAAGAGGAAAAAGCAAATTTCTCTTAGCTATATGGTCAGAGAATGAAGAAAAACCGGAATTCACGAACAGGATTCCGGTTTTTTAGCTGCCATAGGATGCAAGATAAGCTGTCACTGGCAGGTTCTTTGTGTGAATCCTCTATTTCGGACAGGAGATAAATTGACAGGAAATTTCAAAGAAGAGTATAATACATATTAAGACATTTTGAATCGGCATGTGTCCGGAAGAAGCTGTCACTGGCAGGTTCTCTGTATTATAAGCAGGTTCGAAATAGACGCTATGGGGGAAAATAATTTGGAAAAAAAACTGACAATAAATGATATAGCCCAGATGTCCGGTGTGGCAAAAAGTACTGTATCAAGATATCTGAACGGGGGAAGCGTCAAAGATGCAACGGCCCAGAAGATAAAAAAAATCATCGAAGAAAATAATTATGAGCCGAATCTGTTTGCAAGGCTGAATGCAAAAGAGAGCCGGATCATAGGACTTACGGTACCTGGATTTAACTCGGTAACAACACCGAGACTTGTAGAAGTAATCGTTGCCTATCTTAAGAAAAATGATTATACACCTCTTATCATGCATACGGAAAATGATATCGAAGAAGAAATACGCTGTATCGAACGGCTGAAGAATATGAATGTAGATGGAATTATGGTTCTTGCGACGGGAAGCACAAAAGAATACGAAGAAGCAGTAAAGAAGTTAAAAATTCCAATCCTGTTTCTTGGACAACGCTTCCCGGGAGAGAATTCTGTCATTAATGATGATTACAATGCAGGATATGCGGTGGGTAATTATATCGGACAACGTAAGTTCAAAGAGATTTATATGCTCTGGGTACCGGAAGATGACCCGGCAGTAGGAGGAGAACGACGCCATGGAGTGATCGATGGACTTATGTCCTGTGAGAAAAAGCCAAAAGAAGTGATAGAGACAACGTTCTTTTATGAAAATGCAATTGAAAATGTACAGAAATTTGTAGATCATATGAAGACACCGGCGGCAGTCGTATGCGCAACAGACCGTATCGCATTTGGTGTGTACAAAGTAATGTCAGAGAAAGGTATACGGATACCGGAAGAAGTATCCGTGGTAGGATTTGGCGATTATGAAGCAGGAGAACTGTTACAGCCGCCACTTACGACGGTAAAATTTGACTGGAAGAACTGGGGGGAGATCAGTGCGGAGTCGATGATCCAGATGATTTTAGGAAAGCCGGTAAGCCCGCTTCAGGTCAACCCGTATGAAATTATAGAAAGAAAAAGTGTAAAAGGGAACTGAGAATCAGGCGGATCTGTCAATTGGACAGACCCGCTTTTGTGCAATATAGACAAATTTTGATATTGATTTTTGGAACCGTTTCCAAAAATGAAATTGCAGTGACGTTTTGTGTTGACATACAAAAGCTGATGTATATAATAAAAACATAGGAACGGAACCGGTTCCAAAACAAAATAATACAAGGAGAAGAGAAATGGGAAAGAACAATGAGTATCTGGAAATATCAAAACAGATCGTAGCCAATATTGGTGGAATGGATAATATCCAGGGAACAGCACACTGTGCAACCAGACTCAGGATCGTATTGAAAGATAATGATCTTGCAGATATTGAAAAACTGGAAGATATCGATAAAGTAAAAGGTGCGTTCATAGCAGGTAATCAGTTACAGCTGATCCTGGGAGCTGGAACAGTGAATGATGTATATGAGGTATTTGCCGAGTATACGAATACACAGAATATGTCACTGGGAGATCTGAAGGAAGAAAGTGCGAAGAGGCAGAATCCACTTCAGGCAGTGATCAAAGCGTTATCTGATGTATTTATCGGAATCATGCCGGCACTTCTTGCAGCAGCCCTTCTGATGGGAATTACAAGCGTCCTTGGCGGACTTGAAGTAGTAAAGACACATGATACCTTATATGCGATCAACCGGCTGGTAAGTCTTGCGTCTACAGGTATCTTTGCAATCCTTCCAATGGCAGTATGCTATTCAGCCGTAAAAAGATTTGGCGGGAATCCGGTTCTTGGTATGGTAATCGGAGCAATCATGTTAGACAGTTCTCTTGCCAATGCTTATCAGGCTGCACAGGGAACCGTTGATATAGAAGTTATCCGTCTGTTCGGACTGAAGATTGAGATGGTAGGATTCCAGGGAGGAATCATCATCGCGCTTATGATGGGATTTGTAGTTGCAAAACTGGATAAATTCTTCAATAAGGTAATTCCGGATGTAATCAAGCTTCTGGTTGCACCAATGCTGACAGTATTTATCTCTACGGTATTACTTTTTACACTTGTAGGTCCGGCAGGACGAATTCTTTCTAATGGAATCACAGACGGACTGATGTGGAGTACAGAGCATCTGGGAGCATTCGGATATGCGTTATTTGCCGGAGTTCAGCAGATCGTAGTTATCACAGGTCTTCATCACATTATCGGTGCGGTAGAAGCACAGCTTATTGCATCGACAGGAACAAACTTTTTAAATCCACTGATGTCTGTAGCTTTATTTGGACAAAGTGGTGCGGTACTTGGTTATCTTGCACTGAACTGGAAGAATTTAAAAGCCAGAGAGCTTTGTATTCCAAGTTTCTGCTCGACATTATTTGGTATCAGTGAACCGGCAATCTTCGGAGTAAACTTACGTTACAAGTTCCCATTGATCGGTGGATGTATCGGTGGTGCCGTTGCAGGTGCATATGTATACTATTCAAAGCTTACTGCTCTTGGATTCGGTACAACTGCACTTCCTGGAATGGCAATTGCTAATCCGGCACATCACGGGTACATTAACTACATCATTGCACATGCAATCGCGATTACGATTGGATTTGTATGTACAGTCATCTTTGGAAAAATGTGGTCAGCACCGGATAAGAATAAAAATGACAAAAAGAACGATACAAAAGAAAATGATACAACAAAGGCAGTTATTACAGAAGAGCCTGGTGCAGTCTATGCATCAGCAGAGGGAACAGTAAAAGATATCGAAGCATCGACAGATCCGACATTTGCAAACAAGGTACTTGGAGACGGTGTCGTTATCTTTCCGGAAGACGGAACCGTTATGGCACCATGTAAGGCAACCGTATCACTCGTATATCCAACCGGACATGCAATCGGACTTACAACTGCAGATGGAGCAGAGATCCTGATTCACTGCGGGGTAGATACCGTCAATATGAACGGTGAAGGATTTGAGACACTTGTAAAAGAAGGACAGGAAGTAACAGCAGAAGAAGCACTTATCAGATTTGACATCGACCTGGTGAAGAAGCATGGATACTCTCCGGAGATTCTTGTTATCTTCACAGAGCTTCCGGAAGGAAAGACCATCAAAACAGAAGAAAAACATATTGCAAAAAATGATAAGATGGCTGAAATCGTGTAAGGATAAGGTGGACAGGAACAGATGAACAAAGAGACATATTTAACAGAATATCCGAAGCATGAAAGTATGAGGGAGAATGTAAAAAAAGATAAAAACAGACTTCACTTTCATATGATGCCGCCGACAGGCTGGATGAATGATCCGAATGGTCTGTGTGAATTTCAGGGTGTGAATCATATTTATTTCCAATATACACCATTTCTTGCCGGATGGGGAACGAAGCTTTGGGGACATTACACAACAAAGGATTGGATTCATTATAAAGAAGAAGAGCCGTTCCTTTATCCGGACGAAGAATGGGACAGAGACGGTGTATATAGCGGATCAGCCTATACCTGTGAAGATGGAATTCACTATTTTTACACAGGAAATGTAAAACTCTGGGATAAAGATTATGATTATATCATGAATGGACGGGAACAGAATACGATTCACGTATTTAGTCCGGATGGAAAGAATATTGCATACAAGAAGCTTGTAATGACCAATGATGATTATCCGGTGAATATGTCCAAGCATGTCAGAGATCCAAAAATCTATAAAAAAGACGGCCGTTATTATATGATCCAGGGAGGCCGTGATGCGGAATCTGATGGCTGTGCACTTTTGTTTTGTTCCGACGATCTGGAACACTGGAAATGGTACGATACGGTGCGGACAGCAAAGCCATTTGGTTATATGTGGGAATGCCCGGATCTGTTCGAGATTGACGGCCAGCAGATTATGACATGCTGTCCACAGGGAGTAGATCAGAAGGGATATGATTACCAGAATGTGTACCAGTGTGGATATTTTCCAGTAGAGTTTGACCTGAAGAACAAATCATACAGCTTTGGAAAATTCCAGGAATTTGACAAAGGATTTGACATCTATGCGACACAGACATTTGCAGATGAAGCTGGTAGAAGAATTCTGATTGGCTGGATGGGGATTCCGGATGCAGATTATGATAATGATGCAACGGTTGCATATGACTGGATCCATGCACTTACCATGCCAAGAGAACTGGAATGGAAGGATGGAAAGATCTTACAGCATCCATTAAAGGAAATGAAAGATCTACGTAAAAATGCATTTACCTGCGAGCTGGAAGCATTTACAAAGTGGGCGCCTGCGGACTGCTGTTTTGAACTGAGACTTGACGTGGAAGAAGCAAAAAATCTGGAGCTTAAGCTTCGTGAAGATGTTACAATAAGCTGGAAGGACGGGCTTTTTACCTTATCGATGGGAGAAAGCGGACGTGGAAGAAAGCAGCACTTTGCTAAGGTGGAAGAGCTTTCGGATATTACCATCTTTTCGGATACATCAGCCATTGAGATATTCATTAATAACGGGGAAACGGTTCTGACAACAAGAGTATATAGTGAACATCTTGAACAGAAAGTAGAGCTTGTATCCAGAGAGGTAAAGGGAAGCGTTCATGGATATGAACTTGGATCATTCGAGGTTGAATATAAAAAATAGATTCCGGACTGCATAAGATATAACAGGTGAATATACGGAAAAGAAAATAAAAATGTGGACAGGTTCCTGAAAAAAGAGGTGCCAGTCCACATTTTTTATACCATAGTATGCAAGAGATGCTGTCAGTGGCAAGTTTTATGTATTGCCATGCATTTGTAAGAAGTAGCAGGTGGCAAGTTTTTTGTATCTGACTTTGTACTAGCATATTAGCAAAGAGAAAATTGCAAAATGTATAAAACAGAGATATTATTATAAAATAAGAATCTGTTATGGAAGATGTGAAATATCAGATAACAGGATATATGGAGTGAAGGTGGTTATGAAAAGTAAAGACAGTAAGATTTCTAAAGTAGTAAGAATGCTGATGATGCTTTTAACAGTGATTCTGATCGCCCTGTTTTTGATGATCATGATTCTGGTCAGTAAGATACAAGGGACGGCGCGAGTGGTGAATTATGCAGGCCTGGTCCGGGGAAAGACCCAGCAGATCATCAAGCTGGAGGATGCAAAAGAACCGCAGGATGAGATGATTGCATCGGTAGCCTCTTTCATAGAAGGATTAAGATACGGAAGTGATGAGCTGGATCTTGTAAGACTGGATGACAAAGCATTTCAAAATAAGATGGAAGAACTGGATAAAGATTTTCAGGAGCTGAAAAAAGAAATTATCCTGGTTCGTGAACAAGGTTATGAAAATACGGATATCATAGATAAAAGCGAAGAATTCTTCGGAGTCTGTGATGAGGCAACCGGACTGGCAGAAAAATATTCGCAGAAGAATGCATCGGCACTGGACCGGCTTGAGAAGATTGTCATTGCAGATATCATCGGGCTGATCTGTCTGCTGGGATATGAACTGATCAAAGCTGTAAAATATGCGGCGCAGAATAAGGCACTTAAGAAAAAGGTCTATCTGGATGAGGCAACCGGGCTTCCGAATAAGAACCGGTGTGAAGAAATCCTGGAAGGAGAAGTACCGGAGTGTGAAAACGGCTCAGTCGCATTGTGCGTATTTGACCTGAATAATCTGCGTATCATTAATAACAGGCTTGGGCATGAAAACGGAGATGCGTATATCCGCTCCTTTGCCGTACAGTTAAGGAAATCTCTGCCGGAAGAATATTTTGCAGGCAGGGACGGCGGAGATGAATTCATTGCGGTTTTAAAAGATGTCGATCATGCAGCCGTAAAAAAGATATTAGAAAAAATCCGGACCGAGATGGCCGGATATTCCAGGGAACATCCGGAGATGCCGATCAGTTATGCGGTTGGTTATGCACTTTCTGCGGATTTTGAAGACTGTACGATGAGGGATCTGTTCCGCTATGCCGATAAGAATATGTATGTAGATAAGAATCAGGCAAAGATGAAAGAGGCAGCCGATAAGAGGAAACTGAATCTTCAACTTTTAAGCGAAGTTAAGAAAAGAGGTTTTCGTTTTTCGGATTGTCTGTACTGTGATGCACTGCAGGATCAGTACTATGTGCTTCGTGCGGAGGATTCCTTCTTCCTTGCAGAAGACGGAAGTTATTCCGGTGCGGTCGAACAGATGGTACAGGAATTATCAGAAGATACCAGCAGGCGTGATATGTGGGAACGACTTCAGATTCCACATCTGAATAACAAACTGACAAAAGAAGAAAATGTAATAGAGATACCATATTTTTCGCAAAAAGATGGAGAAAGCCAGCGTGGAAGAATTACAATTCTCTATCTGGATCAGACAGCTGACGGGCTTTTACATCATTTTATTGTTGGATTTGAAGTATTTCACAGTCAGGAACAGATGCTGAAGGATGAAAAGAAGCAGCTGGAGCAATATTATGAACAGATGAAACAGTCCATTCTTGAAAACAGTAATTATGTGGAAGCTTTGATGGAGACGGCAGAAGCGATATATATGGTCAATCTTACGCAGGATACACTGGAAAAGATCTTCTATTACAAAGAACGCAGAAGCTTTGAAATGGATATAGAGTTTCCGTGTTCTTATGATGAATACTGCAAAGAACGAAGCGCATATGTAACAGAAGATACTCTGGAAAATTATAAGATTGTCGATACCTCGGCAAGTCTGATCAAACGTTTCAAGTCAGGAAACAAACAGGTAACAGTAGAATATCTGGAAAGAGCAAAGAACGGCCAGAAAATCTGGATGCAAAAGACAGTGCTTATGTCCCAGGATACGATGTATGATGTTAAGACGGGATGGGAAAGTACCGTGATTCATGGAATGATTCTTTTTAAGGATAATTCAGAGTTCCATGAAAAAGATGAAAGAGAGAAAAAGCAGCTGCAGATTGCCTATAAAAAAGCGGATCTGGCAAGCAAGGCAAAGACAGAATTTTTGAACCGTATGAGCCATGATCTTCGGACTCCGATCAATGGAATACTTGGAATGATCCAGATGATAAAGAAGAACTGGGAAGATCAGGAGAAGCTAAAAGATTCGGTAGATAAAATCGAGATATCCACGAGGCATCTGATCGAGCTTGTGAACGATGTGCTGGATATGAGTAAGATAGAATCCGGACATATGGAACTGCAGGAAGACATATTTGAAATCGGGGATATTATGAAAGAAGTCTCCGTTCTTGTGCAGGGACAGCTGACGGAAAGTGGAATCACATATTGTAAGCACCGGTCCAACATCCAGCATACATTGTTAAAAGGAGATGCATTAAAACTAAGAAGAATCATGCTGAACCTGTTAAGTAATGCAATCAAATACAACAAAAAGAACGGAAGGATTGACACCTATGCGACAGAAATCTCCTGTGACGGTCAGACTGTACTTTATGAGTTTAAAATTATAGATACAGGAATCGGTATGAGCGAAGACTTCGTACGAAATGAATTGTTTGAACCATTTACCCAGGAAAAAGCAGGGGCACGCACACAGTACCAGGGAACCGGACTTGGAATGTCCATCGTAAAAGGAATGATTGATGAGATGGGCGGGATGATCGGTGTAAAGAGCATTCCGGGTGAGGGAAGCGAATTTGTATTCCGGATTCCGTTCAAGATTGCCGTAGTGAAGGAAAATGATGACAAAAATGAACGTCAGCAGAGCATCCGGTCACTGGAAGGAAAGAAGATTTTACTGGTTGAAGATAATGATATCAATATGGAAATTGCAGAATTTTATCTGACGGATGCCGGCATACAGGTGGAAAAAGCATGGAATGGAAAAGAAGCAGTAGAAAAATTCGCTGCATCAGAGCTTGGACATTATGATGCGGTAATGATGGATATTATGATGCCGGTTATGGATGGTATAGAATCTGCAAAGCAGATCCGCGCATTAGAAAGAAAAGATGCAAAGAAGATACCAATACTTGCAATGACCGCCCAGTCTGCAGAAGAAAGCAAAGAAAGCTGCGGGCAGGCCGGAATGAATGGATACATTTCCAAACCGGTAGATCCGGATCATCTAAAAGAGATACTTGGCAATTGTATTTAATTGTGTTTAACAGAGATATTCGGACAGACAAAAGAGGAGTGAGATAGATGATAACGTTAAATGATTACCTGTATTCAGGTGATACAGTACTTAGAATTCTTCATAATTACATCAAAGACTTAAGAAAAGATGCAAAGAAAACAGGAAATGAAATCGACATGATCCACTGTAACTTTCTGTTACAGATACAGGAACTTCTGGAGCACAATGATTTCCTGACGGCACAGTCCCAGAAGATGAGGGAATTCTACAAATATATGGCAAAAGAGTATCCGTTTATGGCATTTACCTTCAAGGGAAGGATCAAATCACTGATCCGTGCCGAAGAAAAATTTAACGGTTATGTAGTAGAGTTTATCTATGATTATTATGAAGAACATGGAGAGTATCCGAGTATTGCAGAGCTGAAAAAGCGCCTTAGCTGTTTCCGTGATCTGATCGCTTACCGAATCATTATCTCTATTCCCCGATGCCATCTGGACAGCGAAAAGGACAGAGAAGAACAAGAGAGGGAATATCTGTATAAAATAGCGAATGTGCTGCCGGGATTTCTGGAAGAACAGGGATTCTCCGCAGAGCCGGCCATGGGGATCAAAGAAAGTACATCACCGCTTTTGAAAGATTCGGTGAAACCTTATTACCGGGATTATATCTGCAGCCACAGTTCGAATGATTATCAGTCTCTTCATATTACATTTTATGATAACAGCTCCAGATGTTATATGGAGGTGCAGTTAAGGACGAAGACGATGGATGATATCGCAGAGATCGGTCCTGCAAATCATATAGGATATGAAAAAGAGCAGGAGCATGAGCGTGCAAGAAGAGATGCAATTCCGGAAGGAGAATGTCTGTACTTTGATGAGGCATATGAGCGCGGAATGAAATTGCTGAATTTGGAACTGGCGGATCTTGACGTCAATATGTTTTCGGCAATCAATAACAGCCTGATCAATGATGGCTGTGGCCTTTACCGCGGAAGACTGATCCTTCCTTATGAACATTTATCCAGATTCCAGAATGATCTGATTGATTAATTAATGCAAAAATATTGTGCAAAAATATTATGCAATCTGTTTGCAATATAGATAAGAATATAGTATCATGTAATTCAGGACTTTAAAGTGTAGTGCTTTAAAGTCCTGAGATTTTGAAAGGACATTTTATGCTATGATAGTGAATTTGATCGAGCGGGTTTATAGTTTTTTGTGGGGAGACCTGATCCATATACCACTTCCTGGTGGTGGAAGTGTCGGCATCTCTCTTCTGATCATATTATTGATACCGGCGGGAATCTACTTTACGATACGTACAAAAGTTCTCCCAATCCGGTTATTTCCAGATATGGTGGCAGCGCTTACCGGTAAAAAAGAAGATAAGAACAGTCTTTCTACATTTCAGACGCTGATCGTATCGACCGCCACCCGTGTTGGCATGGGAAATCTGGTTGGTGTGGTTGCAGCTGTATCGGCAGGCGGCGCCGGAGCCGTATTCTGGATGTGGGTGACGGCGCTGATTGGTTCATCAACTGCATTTGTTGAAGCAACACTTGCGCAGATTCATAAGGAAAAGGATCCGTTATACGGAGGATACCGGGGCGGACCGGCATATTATATACACGATTACGTAGAAGGAAGAACCGGAAAGAAGAAAAAGCGTGTGGTTGTGTCTGTATTATTTGCAATCTCCGGTCTGATCTGCTGGTGTGGAATCAGTCAGGTAATCAGTAATTCGGTAGCTGCATCATTTAAAAATGCATTCTTTATTCCGCCGCTTTATACAACGATTGTGCTGGTAATTCTTGCAGCAATTATCGTACTTCGTAAGAATGCAACGGTAAAGGTACTGGATCTGATGGTACCGTTTATGGCGGTTTGCTATTTCTTTATTACGATTTTTATTATCGTAACGAATATCGGAAGTCTTCCGGGTGTATTTGCAAGAATATTCAAAGAAGCATTTGGACTGCGTCAGGTGGCTGCCGGTGGATTTGGCGTTGTGTTGATGAATGGTGTGAAACGAGGACTGTTTTCGAATGAAGCGGGATCAGGTTCGGCACCGTGTGCAGCGGCAGCAGCAGAGTGTGATAAACCCGTAAAAGCAGGACTTACACAGGCGCTCGGAGTCTTCGTAGATACGATTGTGATCTGCAGCTGTACGGCGATGATCATGCTTTTGGTACCGGAAAAACTGGTTGCCGGAAAACAGGGTATGGATCTTTTACAGACAGCGATGAAGTATCATCTGGGAGAATTTGGTGTGATATTTATTGCTGTGACGTTGTTTTTATTCAGCTTTTCGACATTTCTTGGAATCCTCTTTTATGCAAGAAGCAACGTGTCATATATCTTCGGAGATAAATGGTGCTGGCAGACTGCATACAAAGTACTTGCCTTGGTGATGCTGTTCATCGGAGGAATCGCAACGTATACATTTGTATGGGATCTCGGAGATGTCGGGATCGGACTTATGACGATCTTCAATATCGGGGCGTTATATCTGATGGGAGATCAGGCGCTTCATGAATTGAAAGAGTATGAACAATCTAAGAAATGATTATAGAGTGACAATTGCAGGAAACCTGTCAGAAATGGCAGGTTTTGCTGCGTATTGTGTTATGTTGTCTGGCTGCACAATACCTGCTTCATATCATCTGGCAAAGGTGCAGTAAATGTCATCCATTCTCCGGTAATTGGATGTGCAAATTCCATGTGGTGGGAGTGAAGGGCCTGTCTGGTCATATATTCCATGTCAGGATTATAGAGATAGTCCCCGATCAGCGGATATCCAAGATATTTCATATGAATACGTATCTGATGGGTACGGCCCGTCTCAAGCTTTAATGAGACCAGGCTGTGCCCATTTGCTTCTTTTACGAGTCTATAATGGGTAACGGCTTCTTCGCCGTGTTCAAAGTCTACCATACGTTCGATGATCGTTCCTTCTTTTCTGGCAAGAGGAGCACAGATCGTCCCGGACGGAGGGGTGACAGAACCTCTTACAACAGCAAGATATTCCCGGTGTACTTCGCGGTTCTTGGTCATGGTAGACAGGATGCTGCCACTTACCAGATGTTTGGAAACAACAGTAAGCCCGGAAGTATCACGGTCTAGACGGTTACAGCAGCGGAAGATAAAAGGTTTTCCCTGAGACTGATAGTACCAGGCAAGTGCGTTGGCAAGGGAGTTATAATAATTATTCATTGACGGATGAATTGGCATACCGGCAGGCTTATTGATTACAATAATGTCTTCATCTTCATAGACGATATCGAGAGGAATCTCTGTCGGTGGGATTTTTTCAGAACATTTGGTTTCACAGATGACAACCTGGAGTGTATCACCGGCAGTTAATGTCTGACGCATATAATAATGGACACCATTGACCAGAATACTTTTTGGCATACGCTTTATCTCCGCGAGATTCTGACCGGAATAGCCTTTTCTTCTTAAAAACTGTTCGATTCTAAGTCCGTCACTTTCTTCGGTAATTTTATATTCTATCGTACGGTTCATTGCAAATCTCCTGTGGTTTAGAGTATAATAAATTAAAATATGAATTCTGTAGTTACAATTTGTGTATGGGAATTTTCCAAACTGTAACCATAAGCAAAATATATTTTTATATCATAGCATAAATGATGTGGATGTGAAAGCAAAGAAAAATAAAAACAGGCAAAACCGCTATATGAATTATCATATGCCCGAAAGAAACCGCCAGACACACTCTAAGGCGGGATCTGGCGGTAGAAAAGTATGCAAGAGAAGCTGCAGGGGATAAGTTCAGCAGATGGTGACGCCTGGGAGGGGAAAATATGACAGGACTTAGCACACTTTGCTATATTGAAAAAGACGGACAGTATCTGATGCTTCACCGGACGATGAAAAAGAATGATGTCAATAAGGATAAATGGATTGGCGTCGGCGGGCATTTTGAAGCAGATGAAAGTCCGGAAGAATGCGTTCTAAGAGAAGTAAAAGAAGAGACCGGATATACGCTGACATCGTACCGTTTCTGCGGAATCGTGACATTTGTATCGGGAAATGGCGTGACAGAATATATGCACCTTTTTACGGCAGATGGATTCGAAGGAGAACAGGCTGCGTGTGACGAAGGAGAACTGGAATGGATAGACATCAATAAGATAGAAGAATTGAATCTCTGGAGAGGCGACAAGATATTCTTGCGTCTGATGGCACAGAAAGTACCGTTCTTTTCTCTGAAGCTTGTATACGACGGACATGATGGACTGGTGTCTGCGGTTCTGAATGGGCAAAAGATGGAGTTGGAAAAGATATAAAATCAGAAAGTACTCCGGGAGTCTTTTGTATTTAATTATGCAATGGGTTTTCCGTGTGTAGCAAAAAGAAAGGAAGAAAGATGGAACAGATCAGATTAGAAAATGAAAAACTGGAAGCAGTCGTGAATTATCACGGAGCAGAACTTCGCTCAGTGAAAAGGAAAAGCACAGGAGAAGAATACCTGTGGAATGCAGATGCGAAATACTGGGGACGGACGTCACCGGTATTATTCCCATTTGTAGGGGGAGTAAAAGATAAGATTTACAGGCACGAAGGAAAAGAATATCCGATGAATCAGCACGGATTTGCCAGAGATATGGACTTTACACTGGTAAGCGAAAGTGCAGACGAGATATGGTTTGCACTGGAAGATACAGAGGAAACATATCAGGCTTATCCATTCCATTTCCATCTGGAAATCGGATATAAACTGGAAGATACGTCTGTAAAAGTAATGTGGAAGGTAAAGAATACTAATAAGACGGACATGTATTTTGCAATCGGTGCACATCCGGCATTCTTCTGCCCGGTGCATGAAGGCGAGAAGCAGTCAGACTATTATTTAAGTTTCCGGGATGGAGAGGGGAATGCGCCGGAATCTCTGATTAATACAGTCTTCGGAGAAGGTGGCGTAGTTACGACACAGAAAAAAGAATATAAGCTGACAGATGGATTACTTCCAATTGATGAGCATCTGTTTGATGGAGATGCGCTGGTGATTGAAGATCATCAGATTCAGAGAGTGGCATTATTAGATCCACAGAAGAAAGAATATCTGGCAGTTGAATTCGACGCACCGCTTGCAGGAATCTGGTCACCACCGAAAAAACAGGCCCCATTCGTATGCATTGAGCCATGGTATGGACGCTGCGACAGCGAAGTGTTCGATGGAGAATTAAAAGACCGTGACTGGGAAAATACACTGGAAGCGGGGGGAGAATTTGCAGTGTCTTATAAGATAACGGTAGCATAAGATAAAGAATGGCAGAGTTTTAATTACCATGCATTCGAAGGAAGATCCAGGTGACAGGTTCTATGTATGGTATGTCATAAGTAAATGATTATCAGAAAAATTAGATATTATTGAATAATTTTTTCATAATATTTTATAGAAAAGATATAGATAAATTTAAAAAAGTGGGTATAATAAACGTGTAGATACACAATAACAATGTTCTTACGAAAGAGAGGAAATAGATATGGCAGTAGTACATTTGTCAAAAGATAATTTTAATGAGGAAGTATTAGAATCAAAAGTACCGGTACTGGTAGACTTCTGGGCAACATGGTGCGGACCATGCCAGACAATGGGACCGCTGGTAGAAGAAATCGCAGAAGAACGCACAGACGTGAAAGTATGCAAACTGGACGTAGACCAGGAGCCAGAACTTGCAAGACAGTATCGTGTAATGTCCATCCCGACATTCCTGGTATTCAAGGATGGGGAAGTGGCTAAGCGTGATATGGGAGTGATGTCGAAAGAAGAGTTAGAAGGGCTTTTTGCTGTTTAATACACTAGTTCATGGTGGCCTCCCGGTCCATGAGAAAGCGCTGCAAACAGGATACCAGCGCTTTCTCATGTCGTGATTGGCAGGCGGTAGTGTATGAAATAGTTGGAGGGCGTAA
>NZ_CAKRAH010000044.1 GCF_934294775.1 uncultured Dorea sp. | reverse complement strand
AGAAGGCACATGGACTGGTGCAGGACGGAATTGTGGGGAAGAGGACTTGGAGGATTTTGCTTGGGATGTGAGAAGAAATTTATTTACCAATGTGTTATTACGAGTTACAATGTTGAATGTAGATGATGGGGATTATGCGAAAGCAAAAACTAAGATAAGGAAAGCTGCAAATGGAGAATCAAAAGATAAGCCAGAGTGAAGATAAATTTTCTATGCTGGTCAGAGAAAAAATAATAATTACAATTTTATTTCTAATGGGAAGCATAATATTCTACAGTCTAACCAGAGTGGACACTGCAGGTCTGGTTTTGGGTATGTCATTAGGTACAATATTTGCAATTAAATTTATATATAATTTGAAATATTGTGTTTATATGTACAAGGATTTTAAGGAAGAACCGAAAGTAGGCTGCTTGAAATTTCAGAGGATGAAGACAAAAGAACCGGGAAAGTTGATGGGAATTGTTGATTCGTATGAGATAGAACCGCAAGTGCTTGATAAAAATCAATGGTACAGAGGGAAAATCTGGTTTTGCGTAGAAAAGAATACAATTGAAAATAGGATAATATTTGCGATAATAAATTGGATATATAGTGCGATTACATCTTTATTTTTTATAGACTCCTATTATAGAAGTGACGCTTGGGATATTCTGAGATTGAAGAAGGAAACATGTGCATATAGAGGGATTTTTAAAGGACAATTATTTAGGGACATTTATAAAAGAGGAAAGGGAAATGTGGCGGAGGTTGTATATTACCCAAGATCAAGGCTTATCAAAGAACTTCATGTCTATGAAGATGTGACCGGAAAAGAAGAATTAAAAGTCTGGCATGAAAGAAATAGAAGATATGAATTCATTAGTATTGAAAATTTGAAACCGGAGAGAGATGCTGATATTTTGCTGAAGGAATTAATTAAAATGTCGGAAGGCAGAACAACGTATTTTATAATTCTAAGTGATGATAAAATAAGGGGAATTCGCCGGGGAAAAGTAACTCATTATTGGGAAGATTTAGAACAAGGGATATATATCCTTCAATTATCAAAGTTTGATGAGAATGCAGTGACTACCAATATATTCAAGAATGATGCAGTATATTTGACAATATGCCTATCAGACAGTGATTTAACATGGGATGTATATGTGAAAGAAAAGGATCCTATTATATGGGATATTGATGAGGGAAAAGCCTATTTGCAGATATATATTTCAAGAGGGGATCGTGTGGAAATTACGGGAGCTCCTGGGGTGAAAGAAATAGAGAGTATATTGGAAAAATTAAAAGAAGAAGGGATATCGGTTTAATATCGTTGACTTTTTCCAGAGAAAAATTGGTAAAAAGGAATTTCGTTCCTTTAGGAGTTTAGAATGAAGAGAAAAAAGACAGCAGGGAAATTGGGATATTTAGTTCTGGAACAAATAGTAAAAATAATTATATTTGGGATAATGAGCATATTATGTTTTGATCAAGAAGGTTTGGGAATAGTTAATCATATTGGGGGTGGTATATTAGGCATAATATTTGCCATTGCATGTTTATATAATCTGAAATATATTATTTATCTACTTTTAGATATAAAAGACGGAACAGAAGTACGCCGTATGAAGTATCAGAAAATGCAAACAAAAGAGCAGGGAAGGTGGACCGGACTTGCAGGTGCATATGAAGTAGATCCCAGATTTGTTGATAATAATAAATGGGTGATAGGAAAACTCTGGTTTGATGTAGAACAAAATACCATTGAAAACAAGATCGTATTTTCAATTATAAATTGGATATACTGTCGGTTGACGTCTTTATTCTTTATAGAAGCAATCGACAGAAATGCTTTATGGAAGGTGGTAAAACGAAAAAAAGAAACTTCTGTATACAGAGGCGTATTTAAAGGAAAAGTTTTTAAAGAAATTTATAAAAGAGGAAAGATGGTAGAAGTTGTGTACTATCGAAGATCACGTCTTATAAAGGAACTTCGGACTTATGAAAATATGGAGTTTGAGGAAGAAATAGAAGTCAGACATGAGAAAAATAAACGGTATGAATTTGTGGAAATTAAAAATCTAAAAACGGAAAGAGATTATAGCATTTTGTTGCAAATATTAATGCAAATGTCTGAAGATAAAAAAGTCTTTGCAATAATTATGAGTGAGGATCAGGTAAAAGGAATTAATAAGGATAGGATGGTCCATTATTGGGAAGATTCGGAACCTGGCCTATGTGCAATGGAATTACCGGGATTGAATAGAGATACGGTAAATACAGATGTGTTTAAGAATAAGGAAATGTATATAACTGTATGTACAGAAGGAAGTGATCTGACATGGGATACATTTACGCATGATGAGGATCCAGTTATATGGAACATTGATGAAGGAAAAGTTTGTGCGTATATACATGTTTCAGACAAAGATGGTGTGGAGATTACGGGAGCTCCAGGCTTGAAAGAAATAGAAATTATAACAGAACAATTCAAAAATGGAGAGTCGTCGGTTTAATATCGGCGACTATTTCTTTGTCAAAAAGCATATAAGATATTACAATTATGTTTACTAATGAGTTATTATATGTTACGATAATGAATGTCAATGATGGACATAATAATGAATTAACGGAGCATTGTCGGACGCTAAAGGAATATGCACAGTACGTAGCCAGAGTGAGAAAGTATGCGGCTGATCCGGATATAATGTTGGAAGAAGCCGTAGAACGGGCGGTTGAAGAATGTATCAAAGAAGGAATTCTGGCAGAATTTTTAATGAGGAACAGAGCGGAAGTGATCAAAGTGAGCATCTATGAATATGATAGGGAATTTGAAGAGAAGAAGCTTAGGAAGGCTGAGTATGAGGCCGGGCGACAGGATGGGATTGAGATTGGGCGGAGAGATGGAATCGAGATTGGACGACAGGATGGAATCGAGATCGGACGTCAGGCGGGAATGTTAGATGGAATAAAAACTGGAGAAAAGAATGTTTTAAAAAGATTGATTAAAAAGCGGTTGAGCAAAGGAATGACCGCAGAAGAGATAGCAGATGATCTGGATGAGGATGTATCGCTTATTCGGACGTATATGGAAGAGCATCAGGATCAGTAAGACAATTGGAAGGATTAAGATAAAGAATGAACAAAAAGGAGTGTTGCAACGGATGAAATCATCCTCACAACACTCCTTGAATTTTCTCTTTATGTGCATTGCGCTTCGAACGAGTATCCCCAGACGTTACCTTGGTAGTTAACTCAGCCCAGGCACCCTTACGGCACCCGGAAGGTTCCGCTTAATGCTGCTTCATTCCTGACCTGACATGGTTCACGGAGTCCCGTCGCGTAAGACCCAAACATCAACGCCACTTTCCAAGGGCAGCTCTACAAATACAAGCCCTCTGCGCAATATCACCCCTGCTATAGCGGATTGCAGGTGCAAGGTACCGCTAACACCCCGGCTGCACGGTTCAATATTTTAACGTGTTTTGCCCGAAAAGTCAACAGTTTACGGGGAGGAATTTTAGGGGAATTTTGCCAATTACAATACGAAGCATTGGAACGATAAAGTTGATATTTATATAATGCGGGAACGATAAGCGGAAAATAAAAGGAAACGTTGTCAAAAGCAGGTAGTGACTTTATAATAATGTAGTATATGGGAACTTATTTGAAAGGAAATAATAAGAACAATGAAGATATTATTGGCAGCGGTGAACGCAAAATATATACATTCCAATCTGGCGGTATACAGCCTGAAAGCATATGCAAAAGATCCGGCGGTGGAGATTGGGGAATATACGATCAACCAGCAAAAAGACGATATCCTGATGGATATCTATAAGAAGAAACCGGATATTCTCTGTTTCTCATGCTATATCTGGAATCTGGATTACGTAGAAGAGCTGGTACTGGAGATCGGAAAACTGCGTCCGGATATGCCAATCTGGCTTGGCGGCCCGGAGGTGTCTTATGATGCGAAAGAAGTATTAAGACGCCTTCCCTGCGTCAAAGGTGTGATGAAGGGCGAGGGAGAGAAGACATTTCTGGAACTCTGTAAAATTTACAGAAAATCCTGGGATGATGCATATGCCGTAGAAGAAAAAAGTGAGAAAGAGGGTATATCCGATCATACAGTGGAAAACACATGTGGATATCAGGCAGCATCCGGGGATAACTCCTGGATAAATCCGGAAATTGTGGATAATGAGCTGAAAGGTGTGCTTGGAATTACGTTCCGCATGGATAGCGTGAGCAGTAAAAATGATGCTTTGAATGAGGAAACACATTCCGGGGATACCATGATAGTTGAAAACCCATGGCGCCCGATCATGGATCTGAGTGAAGTCCCATTTGTCTATCATCATATGGAAGATTTTGAACACAAGATCATATATTATGAGACGAGCAGAGGATGTCCGTTCTCATGCAGTTACTGTCTGTCTTCGGTAGATAAGCGTCTGAGATTCCGGGATATCGAACTGGTGAAAAAAGAGCTTCAATTCTTCTTGGATCACAAAGTACCTCAGGTGAAATTCGTGGACCGTACATTTAACTGCAAGCACGAACACAGCATTGCTATCTGGAAATATATCATGGAACATGACAATGGCATTACGAATTTCCATTTTGAGGTGGCAGCAGATATCTTAAATGAAGAAGAACTGGAACTTTTAGAACAGATGCGTCCGGGACTGGTGCAGTTAGAAATCGGTGTGCAGTCAACAAATATGAAGACGATTCAGGAAATCCACCGTGTCATGGATTTTGAAAAAGTATCGAAGATTGTACGCAGGATACAGGATGCAGGCAATGTCCATCAGCATCTGGATCTGATCGCGGGGCTTCCATATGAAGACGTAGAAAGCTTCGCACATTCATTTGACGATGTCTATGCGCTGAAGCCGGAGCAGTTGCAGCTTGGTTTTCTGAAGGTGCTTAAGGGATCATTCATGCAGGAGCATCAGGAAGAATACGGAATCGTGCACAAGGCGCATCCGCCGTATGAAGTACTGTATACAAAGTGGATTTCTTACGAAGATGTACTCCGTCTGAAAGGAATCGAAGAGATGGTGGAGGTCTACTATAACAGCCGTCAATTCACCCACACGATGGAAGAACTGGAAAAAGAATATGATTCGGCATTCGCCATGTATGACCGTCTTGCGGCTTATTATGAGGAGAATGGATATCATGCAGTGCAGCATAAGCGAAGTGCAAGGTATGAGATTCTGCTGAACTATGTACGGACTTATCACAAGGAGCAAGAGGACAGATTCCGTGAAGTGCTGACATACGATTATTATCTGAGAGAGAATGCGAAGAGCCGCCCGGAATTCGCAGGGGAATATCTGGTGACGAAGGATGTGGCAAGAGCTTTTTATGAAAATGAAGAAGAGACGCATAAGTATCTTCCGGATTATGGAAAATATGACAGAAACCAGATGCGTAAGATGACTCATCTGGAATATTTTAAACTTGCAGATGCATATGTATTATTCGATTACCAGAACAGAAATCCGTTGAACCAGGAAGCAAGAGTCTGCAGAGTTGGGAGATAAATATTATGAAAAAACGTACAGGAGAGATACTGCAGATTTTAGATGCGCAGTACGGAACAGAATTCATCTGCTATCTGAATTATGAGACACCGTGGCAGCTTCTGATCGCCACGATGTTAAGTGCCCAGTGTACAGATGCAAGAGTTAATATCGTGACGAAAGATCTGTTTCAGAAGTACCGGTCTGTCGATGCATTTGCGGATGCAGACCTAAAGGAACTGGAACAGGATATCAAACCTACCGGGTTCTATCATAATAAGGCGAAGAATATCATTGCATGTATGAAAGATATCCGGGATAAATTCGATGGGGAGGTTCCATCGGAGTTATCAGACCTTCTAAGCCTTGCGGGAGTGGGAAGAAAGACAGCAAATGTAATCCGCGGCAATATCTATCACATCCCAAGCGTAGTTGTAGATACGCATGTAAAAAGGATCACCAACCGGCTTGGACTTACGAAGAATCAGGATCCGGATAAGATCGAGCAGGATCTGATGAAAGAGCTTCCGGAGGATCACTGGATACTCTGGAATATTCATATCATCACGTTTGGCCGTACGATCTGTACCGCAAGAAGCCCAAAATGTGAGGATTGTTTCTTGCAAAAATATTGTAAAGAGTATAAAATGTAGAGAAACGCGTTAGTGAAATGTAGTGATGAAGGATTGCGGGAGCAGCATAGCTTCAGAGTAGTCCATAATATCAGTTAGAATTAAAGAAGGTAAAAGTATGAATTTCAACAATAAGAAAACAAGAAGAATTGTATCAATTGTTGTACTTATCGTTATTATTGCCATGGTGGCAACGATGATTATTCCGTATCTTGTGTAAATGCCGGAGGCAGGTCTTGCAGACCAGATTGTAGAAACGGGAAAATATAAGGAATAAAAGAGAGTAATTATAGAGATTTATTTTTTATAAATATAACAGGATAAAGGGGAACATAATAAGGATGAAGTTAGAGACACAGACAGAACAGCTTATAAGTGAAACAGTGACCGTCTACGGTTTGTCACCGCAGATAGGTGTTCATGCACTTGCACAGACCGTGAATGCACTGGCGGCACAGGGGGCGGTTTTTTCTGTCTGCCCGGAAATAACAGAAGATGAGGATAATGAGACGGATCAGGTCTTAGAATCAGATAAAGAGAGCCTGGATGACGAAAAAACATTTGCAAGTGTAAGCGTACAGATCGCCTATCCGGAATACGTGTTCAAATCCAGAATCCACAAAATCGAAAAACTTCTGAAAAAAGCTTGTAAAAAATATCATATAGACCTTGTTCAGGTACAGGCATCCGCGAATCCTGCGGTACAGGTAATCGCAGTAACGGTTACCGGAATCGCAAAAGCGCCAAAGGAAGAAGCCTGGAATCTGGAAACCGCACGAGCCTGTAGAGACATTGTACTCGTTGGGAACGTGGGCATGGATGGTATGCTCAGAATCACAGAAGAAAAAGAACAGGAACTTAAGACCCGCTTTGCACCGGTTTTCTTAAAGCAGATACTATCTTACGGACAGCAGATCTTTGCTTTGAGAGAAATAGAAGTCGCAAAAGCCGGGGGCGCATTTGTCGTACGTCAGATCGCGGACGGCGGAATCTTGGCAGCACTGTGGAATCTGGCACTGGAACTGGATCAGGGACTGGATCTTGATATGAAGAGGTTTTCCATTTTGCAGGAAACAATAGAGGTATGTGAACATTTCCGGCTAAATCCATACCAGATGATATCCACAGGAAGTTTTCTGGCAGTGACTGACAATGGGGAAGTACTGGCAAATGCGCTGAACAATCAGGGGATTACAGCAGCAGTAATCGGACATACAACAGACAACAATGACAAGATTATAAGAAATGGAGAAGAGACGCGCTATATCGACCGTCCGGCTCCGGATGAAATCTTGAAGCTTTATAGCGGAGGTATGAATGATGGAAGAATTAAGAAAGCAGATACTTCTGTATCTGGAGAAACATAGCAGGGTAGATCTTGGAGAACTGGCAGTTCTTCTTGGATCAGATGAGGTAACCGTAGCAAATGAGATATCAGCAATGGAAAGAGCTAAGATCATCTGTGGCTACCATACACTGATTGACTGGGATAAGACAGGAACAGAGTATGTAAATGCTCTGATCGAAGTAAAAGTAACACCACAAAGAGACACAGGATTTGATAAGACGGCAGAGAGAATCTGTAATTATCCGGAAGTGTCGGCTGTATATTTGATCTCAGGGGACTTTGATATGATGGTTCTGATTGAAGGAAAGACTTTACAGGAAGTGTCAAAGTTCGTATCAAGTAAATTATCACCGATCGAAGATGTAACAGGAACCAGTACACAGTTCGTACTGAAAAAATATAAAGACCACGGAACAGTCATGTTCGGACAGAAAAAACCAGAAAGGATGCTTGTAACACCATGATGAGAAATCCATTATCCAAAAAAATTACAGGCATCGAACCATCGGGAATCCGTAAATTCTTTGATCTGGTAAGTGAGATGCCGGATGCAATATCTCTTGGTGTAGGTGAACCGGATTTTGATACACCATGGAGAATCAGAGAGGAAGGTATCTATACCCTGGAGCAGGGAAAGACTTTCTATACATCGAATGCAGGTCTTAAGGATCTGAAGATAGAGATCAGCAAATATTTAGACCGGAAGATCCATGTAGAATATGATCCAAATCATGAGATTATGGTAACTGTCGGAGGTAGTGAAGGAATCGATGTAGCACTTCGTGCTATGCTGGATCCGGGAGATGAAGTCCTGATCCCACAGCCAAGCTATGTATCTTATGTACCATGTACGATCCTTGCAGATGGTAATCCGGTTGTTATTCCTCTTCAGGAGAAGAATGAATTCAAGCTGACAGCAGAAGAATTAGAAGCTGCGATTACACCAAAGACGAAGATGCTGGTTATGCCATTCCCGAATAATCCGACTGGATCAATTATGACAAAAGAAGATCTGGAGCCGGTTGCAGAAGTGGTAAAAAGACATGATCTGTATGTACTTTCTGATGAAATCTATTCCGAACTTACATATAAGACAGAGCACGTGTCCATTGCATCTCTTCCGGGAATGAAGGAAAGAACACTGGTGATCAACGGATTTTCCAAAGGATTTGCAATGACCGGATGGAGACTTGGTTACATCTGTGGACCATCTGTGATCATAGAACAGATGTTAAAAATCCATCAGTTTGCAATCATGTGCGCGCCGACAAACAGCCAGTATGCGGCCGTTGAAGCTCTGCGTCACTGTGAAGATGAAGTGCAGGAGATGAGAAATGCATACAACCAGAGACGAAGATATCTGGTTAATGAATTTGCAAAGATGAAGTTAGAATGCTTCGAACCATTTGGTGCATTCTATATCTTCCCGAGTATCAAGGAATTCGGTATGACCTCCGAAGAATTTGCAATGAGGTTCCTCGAAGAGGAAAAGGTTGCAGTCGTACCGGGAAGTGCATTTGGAGCCAGTGGTGAGGGATTCCTCCGGGTATCTTATGCGTACTCACTGGAGGATCTGAAAGAGGCAATTGGAAGACTTAGCCGGTTTGTTGAGAGACTTAGAAGTCAGAAGTAAAAGTATTCACAGATGGATAGAAAGATAGAGATGTCAATCTATAAAAGGTGAAATATAAGAATTCAGAGAAGCTGCCGGAGGCAGGATCTATAACTGAATAAAAGGAAGTCGTTAGGAAATTGAGATATTAGAGTGTGTCTGATAGAAATCTGATTTTAATTTTCTTAACGGCTTTTTTTTATCTGAAATTGGTGTAAGAGTAACGTCAGCTGCCTGGAATTAAGATTTACATTATGGAAGTTATTTTTATATTTTACAAAAATTTCCATATAAAATTATTGACTTGGAGCAAACTCTAAGTGTTATAGTAATGGACGGAATGTAATAAATAACACATAAAATGAAAATAATGAATGTGGCAGTTCGCAGAACAGACAGCTTACAGGAATACTTTTAAGACATGCTCTAAAGAACTGCAACGAGAAAGGTGGTGTCTGAATTGACGATAAAAGAAGTAAGTGAAAAATATGACATTTCCGCTGATACCCTGCGTTACTATGAGCGTATTGGGATGATTCCGGAAGTAACACGTACGGCGAGCGGAATCAGGGACTATCAGGAATCAGATCTTGGCTGGGTGGAGCTTGTCATCTGTATGAGAAAAGCAGGACTTCCGGTAGAAGCACTGATTGAGTATGTGAAGTTATACCAGCAGGGAGACGAGACGTTTGAAGCAAGACTTCAGCTCCTTTCAGAAGAAAGAGAGAAGTTAGAAGAGCAGAAAGCACAGGTAGAGACAGCAATCAAACGTCTGAATCATAAAATAGCAAGATATGAAGAAGCAGTAAAAACAGGAGTATTAAACTGGGAGGAGAATCCATCATGTATATAGAACATATCAACGGACCAGAAGACGTAAAGAAATTAACAGTAGACCAGATGACAGTAATGGCAGGCGAGATGAGAGAGGCACTATTAAAAAGAGCCAGCATCCACGGCGGACATTTCGGACCAAACTTCGGTATGGTAGAGGCGACAATTGCACTGCACTATGTATTTGAGTCACCAAAAGATAAGATCGTATATGACGTATCACACCAGACATATCCACACAAAATGCTGACAGGAAGAAAGGATGCATATCTCTATGAAGATCACTATGATGATGTATCCGGATACAGCAATCCAAATGAGAGCGAGCACGATCATTTCACCGTAGGTCACACATCCACATCTGTAAGCCTTGCGTGTGGACTTGCCAAAGCAAGAGACTTAAAAGGCGAAGAAGGCAACGTGATTGCAGTGATCGGAGACGGATCTTTAAGCGGTGGTGAAGCATTAGAAGGTCTGGACTTTGCAGTAGAATTAGACGGCAACCTGATTATCGTTGTGAACGATAATGACATGTCAATCGCAGAGAACCACGGTGGATTATATGGTAATCTGAAACTGCTCCGTGAGACGAACGGACAGGCAGAATGCAACCTGTTCAAGGCTATGGGACTGGATTATATCTACGTAGATCATGGAAATGATGTCGGAGATCTGATCGAGGCATTCCAGAGCGTAAAAGACAGCAAAAAACCAGTTGTTGTCCATATCAACACATTAAAAGGAAAAGGATATGCACCTGCCGAAGAAAATAAAGAGGCTTGGCATTATAGCGGCCCGTTCGATATCGAGACGGGAGAAGCACTGGTAGATGAGACAGCAGAACCAGAAGAAGACTACTCAGATATTTCCTTGAATTACCTTCTGGATAAGATGAAAAAAGATCCTGCAGTTGTAGCAATCACATCCGGAACACCAACTGTAATGGGATTTACTGAGGATAAGAGACAGGAAGCCGGAAAACAGTTCGTAGATGTTGGGATCGCAGAAGAGACAGCCGTAGCACTTGCTTCCGGAATCGCTGCAAACGGAGGAAAACCCGTTTACGGTGTATACAGTACATTTGTACAGAGAACCTATGATCAGATCGCACAGGACCTTTGCATCAACAACAGTCCGGCAACGATCGTAACATTCTGGGGAACTGTATTTGGAATGAATGATGTGACACATCTTGGATTATATGACATCCCGATGATGGCAAATATCCCGAACCTCGTATACCTTGCGCCGACAACCAAGGAAGAATACCTGGCAATGCTTGACTGGAGTATTGAACAGAATGAGCATCCGGTAGCAATCAAACTTCCGGGCGGCAGCGTGATCTCAGACGGAAAAGAGATTACAAAAGACTTTGGCGATCTGAACAAATACGAAGTTACACAGAAAGGTTCTAAGGTTGCAGTCATCGGACTTGGAACATTCTACGGACTTGGTAAAGAAGTGGCTGAAGAACTTAAGAATGTGACAGGTACAGATGCAACAGTAATCAATCCATACTACATCACAGGTATTGATGCAGACCTTCTGGAAGAACTTAAGAAAGAACATGATGTTGTTATTACCCTGGAAGATGGTATCCTTGACGGCGGATTCGGAGAGAAGATCGCAAGATTCTATGGAGATTCCGACATGAAGGTTCTGAATTTCGGACTGAAGAAAGAATTCCTGGACCGTTATGATGTGGCAGAAGTTCTGAAAGAGAATCATCTGACGAAAGAACAGATTGTGGAAGATATAATGAAGTTTATTTAATAATTGAATAAATAAGACGTATGTGATATACTACTATAAACAACCGCAATAAGGGTGGAAGGCCTCCTAAGATACATAGATAGGAGGTGGTGTAAATGAACAATAGAAATTTTGACTTTAAAGATTTAATGCAATTTGGTATGTTCATAATATCACTACTGACTTTTATATATTTGATATGTCAGTAGGAAATAGAAAACCCACCCTCTAAAAAGTCTTGGCGGACTGGGTGGATTTCTACTAGTCAATATGGCCAACCACTTTGAGCGGTTGTTTTTCTTTGTAATTATAATATCATAGAAATATATCTTTAGCAAGTAATATAAAAGTAAAAGAAAAATTTTTGCTTGTGATTTGTTGGTATGCCAACAGCTAAAATCATGTAAAATAAGATAGAATCATACTATCAACAATTAAAAAAATACATGCGAAAAGAAAGCGGGGACACACACATGGATCACATATATGACGTAATCATCCTTGGCGCCGGTCCGGCCGGCTTAAGTGCAGGTTTGTATGCAGGCAGAAGCAGACTGGATACTTTAATTATTGAAAAAGGACAGGCCGGCGGCCAGATTATCAACACAGACGAAATAGAAAACTATCCGGGACAGATCGTAGAAGGCGAAACAGGAGTTTCTCTTGTACGCAGAATGTACGAACAGACAGAACAGTTTGGCGCGGAACATGTCCGCGATACGATCATAAATGTAGAGCTGGATGGAGATATCAAAGTCCTGACAGGCGAAAAAGATACTTATCAGGCAAAAAATATCATCATCGCAACCGGTGCATACGCAAGACCGATCGGATGCAAAGGAGAGCAGGAGTACAAAGGACGCGGCATCTCTTACTGTGCGACCTGTGATGCGAACTTCTTTACGGATCTGGAAGTCTATGTAGCCGGCGGTGGTGATGCGGCGGTGGAAG
Source organism: uncultured Dorea sp. (assembly GCF_934294775.1). GTDB lineage: Bacteria > Bacillota > Clostridia > Lachnospirales > Lachnospiraceae > Dorea_A. The sequence goes on along the minus strand of NZ_CAKRAH010000044.1, from coordinate 9,043 downwards.
AAGCGCTGTATCTTACAAAATTTGCCAGAAAAGTTACGATCATCCACAGAAGGGATGAGCTGCGTGCAGCAAAGTCTATCCAGGAAAAAGCATTTGCCAATCCGAAGATTGCATTCCTATGGGATTCGGTAGTGGAAGAAGTAGGTGGTGACGGACTGCTTCAGACGATGACTGTGAAGAATGTAAAGACCGGAGAACTTACGAAGATAGAAGCTGATCCAAAAGACGGCTTGTTCGGTCTCTTCGGATTCATCGGCATGATCCCGAATACCGGCGTATTCGCAGATAAAGTAGAGACAGATGACAAGGGATACATTAAGACAGATGAGGACATGCACACCAATATACCGGGTGTGTATGCAGCAGGAGATGTAAGAGTCAAAAGTCTGCGTCAGGTAGTGACTGCGGTGGCAGATGGTGCGATTGCGGCAGTGCAGGTGGAGAGAAGTATGTCTGAATATTAGAAACATCCGGCAGAAATGATAATATGTTTCTGCCGGATATTTTTTATATGGAATGTGTTTCCAACTATTAAAAGACTGTCCGGTTGTAGACTTGATCAGTCTGGAACAATACGATAATGAAAATCCAAAATGATCTGCAATATCCTGCAGGGTGACATCTTCAAGATGACTCTGCATATAGTGCATTACTTTAAAATTCTCCGGTTGATGCTCACCGCCAGAGTGGAAGATAACATAGTCAATCTGTTGGGAATGATACAGTCCTTCCGAGAAAAATTCATTTAACAGATTGTTCCCTTTCATCAGAGGGATGAACATCTGGGAGAAGGTCGATTTGCGTAACAGGATGTTGAATACAATGGAATTATCGTCGAAGACTTCCATGGTATGATACACAGATGGGGCAATAAAGATCAGATCCCCTTCGGTAAAATCTTTTCTGGTCGTGGAGATAGTCTGCGAGCAATGTCCGGTAAATACAAAGATGATCTCACTCGGTGCTGATACCTACTGGGAAGCATTCGATCCGGATCAGCCGGACGGGAAAGTGTCCGGCGGATTTTGCATATAAAAATATATTCAAAAATCCGCCAGTGGCAAATGTTTTACTTCGATTTGGATAAGATAAAATGGAATAATGTATAATAAAATATGGAAAATATACTTGATAAATGGAATGATATATAATAAAATATGGAAAACAACATCAGAAATATAGATTACCACATGTTCAGAAGAATCCGTCGATGGAGAGTCCTGTAGAAGGAAGGAGATGATCCTATGACTGTAGAAGAGATGAAAAAGAAGAAAACAGAATTAGGTTTCAGTTGCGAGCAGATATCCGATCGTTCCGGGGTACCGTTGGGAACGGTACAGAAGATATTCAGCGGAATAACCAAAAAACCAAGATATGACACAATTTGTCAGTTGGAAAAAGCATTTCCGATTGAACATATTATATTTACGGATAATTCTGGACGAGATTACAAAACGTCTGGAAACATGACATCACCAGAATATATGAAAGAATCTGCTTCTGATCCATATTCAGATATGATAAAAGAAAGCACATCGGCTTATCACATTTACGGAGATGGAGCAGATCATGAGGATGATATCTGGAAACATTTCCATGGGAAAAAGCAGGGAGAATACACTCTGAGAGAATATGAAGCGATTCCGGACGAGTATAGAGTAGAATTGATTGATGGAGTTATCTACGACCTGAATGCGCCAACCACGATCCATCAGCAGCTTGCATTTGAAATCAGCATCAGATTAAGAGAGTACATCCGACAGAACAAAGGATTATGCATGGTTCTTCCGTCACCTGTCAGTGTACAGTTGGATGAAGATGATAGGACGATGATACAGCCGGATGTCGTGATATGCTGCGACAGGGATAAAATCCTTCGAAGTCATGTCTATGGAGCACCGGATATGGTAATTGAGATATTATCACCATCCACAAGAAAAAAAGATATGGGATTAAAACTGAAAAAATATATCACTGCAAGAGTCAGAGAATACTGGATGGTTGACCCGGATAAGAAAAAAGTTGTAGTATATGACTTGGAACATAATGAATTACCGGCTATCTATGGTTTTGAAGACCAGGTGCCGGTGAATATATTTGCTGGAAAATGTCAGATTGACTTTTCGGAAATATACAGCTATATAGAATTTTTATTTGAAAAAGAGTAGGATGCATTTTCAGTGCAATCCATATTTGATTTTGTAAAAGTAAGTTAGTGAAAAACGGAGGAACACAACATGTTAAACATCGTACTACACGAACCAGAGATCCCGGCAAACACAGGCAATATCGGAAGAACCTGCGTAGCCACCAACACCAGATTACACCTGATCGAGCCACTCGGCTTCCGCTTAAATGAAAAGAACTTAAAGCGTGCCGGCATGGATTACTGGGAGCATCTGGATGTCAGAACCTATATTGATTACAATGATTTCCTGGAAAAGAACCCGGGAGCCAAGATCTACATGGCAACGACAAAAGCACCAAAGGTATATACAGAAGTGAACTATGAACCGGACTGTTACATCATGTTCGGAAAAGAAAGTGCCGGAATCCCGGAAGAGATTCTGGTAGATCATAAAGAAGACTGCGTGCGTATCCCGATGGTAGGCGATATCCGCTCACTGAACCTTGGTAACTCGGTTGCGATCGTGCTTTACGAAGCACTCAGGCAGAACGGATTTGCAGGTATGAATCTGGAGGGACATCTTCACGAATTACACTGGTAAGAGCTTGTATAAATTTCATATTGTCTAGACAAAATAAGGATATTGTCCGTTTTCTTTAAGAAAATGGAATGATATCCTTTTTTTTATACCGTGGAATCCAAGAAAAGATGCGGTGTCAGGTTCTGCAGATGCAGATCATAAGGTGGACTTCGGCTGGTTTTGTCATGAGTTCCTACTTATTAATAATATATGCATATATGAACAAAAATAAAAAGAGAAAATGACAAAAATATATCAACTTGCCATACAATTTGCTGCAAATGTAATAAATGTATGGTAAAATTGCAAAAATAAGCTTATAATTTAAACTAGATTTTGCATATCAGAGTATGCAAGAGAAACTGCCGGCGGCAGGTTCTCTGTATTTTTAGAAAGAGAGGTGGTAGATGAATGGTAGAAGAAACCATTAAAACCATCAAGGAAACGGAAAATAAAGCGGATGAAATCATAAGAAAGGCTGATACGACGTGCACCGAGATCCTTGAAAACGCTGCTAAAGAAGCAAAAAAGATAAAAGAGCAGGCAGTGGCAGAAGCTAAACAAAAGGCAGAAGCAGATTTTTTGAAAGTAAGAGAAGACGGAGAGAACCAAAAGGCAGAAGCATCTAAGATTACAGATCAGGATATGGAAGCTTTGAAGGCTCTGGCAGAGACAAAAGAAGAGGAGGCGGTAGCCGTAGTCATGGAAGCACTACTTGGCTGATGACGGAGAAAAGAAACACAATAAAATAAAAGGAGGGATGCAGTTATGGCAGTATTGCAGATGCAGCGAATCAGTATCTGCGCATTGAAACGGGACCGGAAAGCGATTCTGGAACAACTGCAGTCCATGGGTGTAATGGAGATGCATCAGGTCGCACAGGACGAGACCGGATTTGAGAAGATGGATACCCAGAGTGCAAAAGTAAGTTTTGAAAAACGTGTGCAGTTAACGGAAAATGCACTGGACGTGCTGAATCAATATGCACCTGAGAAAAAGTCTATGTTCGCAAGTCTGGAAGGAAATGAGCTGATTGACAAGGCTGACTGGGATGAAGTTGCTGCAAAACAGGAAGCAGTGATGGATGTGGCGGATCTTCTGATTGCAGATCATAAAAAAATCGCAGAAGCCCAGGCAGAGATCGTAAAGCTTCAGACCCAGATTGAATCACTGGCCCCATGGATGAGTCTGGAAGTTCCGATGAATTATCCGGGAACCAAAAAGACAGCTATGTTTCTTGGAACAATAGCTGCGGACATGACGCTTGAGATGGTCTATGAAAAGATCGCGGAAGACAATCCGGAGCTGGAAGCATTTGACATATCGGTGATAAGTCAGGACAGGGATGCCGTATATCTAAGTGTCTTCTGTCTGAAAGAACAGGCCGCTGAAGTTGAAAATGCACTTCGGACTTGTGGATTTTCAAGACCGGCGATGGTGTCAGAAGAGATTCCGGCAGAAAGAAAGCAGAAGCTGGAAGCACAGATCGTACAGATACAGGCAGAGATAGCCGGTATCAAGGACGATATCAATGCGCATGCAAAAGACCGGGAAGAGTTAAAAATCATAGGCGACTATTACCGGATGCGCGCAGAAAAATATGAAGTATTAGGAACACTTCCACAGTCAAAACGTACATTTATCATCAGTGGATATGCTGCAAAGGAAGTCATTCCTGCAGTGGAAAAAGCAATTGGTGAAGCTTATGACTGTGTAATAGATGTGGAAGAATTAAAAGAAGATGAAGAACCTCCGGTACTCCTTAAGAATAATGGATTTTCCGAAAGTGTGGAGGGTGTGTTGGAATCTTACGGACTTCCGCATAAGGGAGAGATTGATCCGACAACGATTATGTCATTCTTCTATGTATTTTTCTTTGGAATGATGCTGTCGGATGCGGCCTATGGTGCAATTATCGCAATCGTGTGTCTGGTAGTTCTTAAGAAATTCCCACGCATGAGTGCGGGCATGAGAAAATCCATGAAAATGTTCATGTACTGTGGACTTTCCACCCTTGTATGGGGAGTCTTGTTCGGTGGATATTTTGGAGATGTAGTAGATGTTGTATCAAGCACATTCTTTGGAAAAGAGCTGACGATCAAGCCGTTATGGTTCGCACCGTTGAATGATCCGATGAAACTTCTGATCTATTCGATGGGATTTGGTCTGGTGCATTTGTTCGTCGGACTGGGAATCAAGGGATATATGTTACTAAAAGACGGAAAGGTACTGGATTTCTTCTGTGATATCGTACTTTGGTACATTTTCCTGATCGGACTGATCATGATGTTACTTCCGTCAGATATCTTTGCTTCAATTGCACAGACGAAGATCGTGTTCCCGGCAGCATTGGTTACATTATCGAAAGCACTGGCAATCATCGGAGCAGTTGGACTGTTACTGATGTCCGGAAGATCCAGCAAGAACCCGGCGCTCAGACTTGCGCTTGGTGCGTATGATATCTATAACATCACAGGATGGTTAAGTGACGTATTATCATACTCCAGACTTCTGGCGCTTGGACTTGCGACAGGTGTTATTGCATCGGTTGTCAACCAGATGGGCAGTATGCTTGGTAAGAGCGTATTCGGAGTCATCTTATTTATCGTAGTATTTATAGTCGGACATACAATGAACCTGGCGATTAACCTGCTTGGTGCATATGTCCACACCAACCGACTTCAGTTTGTGGAATTCTTTGGAAAATTCTATGAAGGCGGTGGAAAACCTTTCGAACCGTTTCGTGCGGAGACAAAATATGTAGATATTAAGGAGGAAAAATAGATATGAGTATTTGGAATGATATGGGAATGGTATATGCACTTCTTGGTGCGGCAGTAGCAGTTTTCCTGGCAGGTGCAGGATCTGCGATCGGAGTAGGTATCGCAGGACAGGCTGCATCCGGAGTTGTAACAGAAGACCCGAGCAAATTCGCAAAAGTACTGATCATGCAGCTGCTTCCTGGTACACAGGGAATCTATGGACTGCTGGTTGGTTTCATTACATTATCTAAGATCGGACTTCTTGGCGGCGGCGCAGCGGACATTGATCCTAAGACAGGACTTCTGATCCTGGCAGCTTGCCTTCCAATCGGTATTGTAGGTCTGATTTCAGGAAAAGCACAGGGAAAGACAGCAGCCGCAGCAATCGGAATCGTTGCAAAGAAACCGGATCAGTTTGGTAAAGCAATGCTGTTCCCTGCAATGGTTGAGACATATGCAATCCTTGCACTTCTGATCTCTATTCTTTCAGTAACAGCAATTCAGGTATAGAAGGAGTGTGAAGGACAATGGCTGGATTAGAAAAGATCAAAAGTCAGATCCTTAACGAGGCAAATGTAACAGCAGATGCAAAGATCGAAGAAGCGAAAGTGCAGGCAGAAAAGATGAAGCTTGCGGCGCAGGAAGAAGGCAGCAGACAGGCGGAAGCCATTCTGAAAAAATCAGAAGCAGAGATTACATCTTATAAGGAACGTGTAAAATCTTCCATCGATCTTCAGCGCAGGACCAGATTCCTGGAAGCAAAACAGGGGATGATCGCAGAGATTCTGGAAAAGGCTTATGAGAAAGTGACAAATCTTGAGCCGGATGAATACTACAAACTTTTGCTATCGGTTCTTGAAAAACACGTGCTGCCTCAGGAAGGAGAGATTTATTTCTCCGTAAAAGATCTGAAAAATATGCCGGTAGGATTTGGCAAAGAAATAGAACAGACCGCGCAGGCAAAAGGCGGCAAACTTACTGTTGCCGGAGCCGGCAGGGATAATATTGAAAATGGATTCATTCTTGCGTACGGTGGAATTGAAGAAAACTGTACGATCAGGGCAATGTTTGATGCGAAGCGGGATGAACTGTCAGATATCGTTCACCGGCTGCTCTTTGTATGACACGCAGAGTGTCATAAGAACCAATAGGAATGTTCAGATACCAGGAATGTTCAGAAATGGAGGAACAACATGAGTGAACAATATACCTATGCGGTCGCAAGAATCCGGGCCCTGGAAGTGTCCCTGTTTTCTGACAGTACCATCGATCAGCTGATTGCGTGCCAGAATTATGATCAGGCACTGCAGTTTCTGGAAGAAAAAGGATGGGGGGATACAGAAAGCAGCGGAGATGCTGAAAAGATCCTGACAAGAGAAGAAGAGAAGATCTGGGAAGTGGTAAAAGAACTGTCGATTGGGATGGAACATTTTGATGTGCTTTCTTATCCAAAGCTTTTTCATAATTTAAAAGCGGCGGTAAAGGAAGTGTGCACCGGGGAGAAGAACAGACATATCTATTATGAAGATGTGCGTATCCCGGGAGAAGAGATGCGAAAGATCGTAGAAGACAGAGACTTTGGAAAGCTTCCGGACAGTATGCGCACAGCGGGAGAAGAAGCATACGAGACACTTCTTCATACAGGAGACGGGCAGCTGTGTGATGTGATCATAGACCGGGCGGCACTGGATGCCATCTATCAGGCAGGAAAAGCTTCACCGGATAAGATTATACAGGATTATGCAGAATCGACAGTGGCAGTGGCAGATATTAAGATTGCTGTCCGGTCACAGAAGACCGCAAAATCAACGGAATTTATGAAACGGGCAATGGCAGAATGTGATTCTTTAAGTATAAGCCAGCTTTCAAAGGCAGCACTTAGCGGCATAGATGCCATCTGTGAATACTTAAGAGGAACAGCTTATGCAGAAGGTGCGGATGCACTTTCGGAGTCGGCTTCGGCATTCGAAAGATGGTGTGATAACCGGATCATCCAGACGATCAGCCCGGAGAAATATCATGCATTTACAATAGGGCCGGTAATTGCCTATGTAATTGCAAGACAGAATGAGATTAAAACGGTACGAATCATTTTATCAGGAAAGCAGAATGAACTTCCGGATGATTCGATCCGGGAAAGGGTAAGGAAAATGTATGTATAAGATTGCAGTATTAGGCGATTACGACAGTATCTTCGGATTCGCAGCACTGGGCCTTGATACATTTGCCGTCCAGACCCGCGAGGAAGCCGCAGAGAAGTTACACCAGCTGGCACAGGGAGGGTATGGGATCATCTATATCACAGAAAAGCTTGCCGCTGAGTTACCGCATGAAATAGAAAAATATCAGGAACAGGTCACACCGGCGATTATTCAGATACCGGGTATTGCAGGTAATACAGGTGCCGGAGTTGCAGGTGTGAAGAAATCGGTAGAACAGGCTGTCGGTTCCGATATTATATTTGGCAGCTAAAGGAGGTTGATTCGTCCGTATGAGTACAGGAACGATTAAAAAAGTAGCAGGACCGCTGGTCATTGCAAAAGGAATGCGTGACGCCAATATGTTTGACGTGGTACGTGTAAGCAACCAGCGTCTGATCGGAGAGATCATAGAGATTCACGGAGATGAGGCATCCATCCAGGTATACGAAGAGACATCGGGACTTGGACCTGGAGAGCCGGTAGAGTCCATGGATGTACCAATGTCAGTAGAACTTGGACCTGGACTGATCACAAGCATATATGATGGTATCCAGAGACCACTGGATGATATCATGAAGATCTCCGGTAATAACTTAAAACGAGGTGTAGAAGTTGCTTCGTTAAAACGTGATAAGAAATGGGAATTCGTCCCGGTTGCAAAAGTTGGTGATGAAGTAGAAGCAGGTGACGTACTCGGAACTGTGCAGGAAACTATCGTTGTACAGCAGAAGATCATGGTTCCTTACGGAGTAAAGGGAACCGTCAAAGAGATCAAAGCCGGAACATTTACCGTAGAAGAAGTAGTAGCAGTGATCGCTACAGAAAAAGGTGACAAAGAACTTACCATGATGCAGAGATGGCCGGTACGAAAAGGCCGTCCGTATCAGAAGAAACTGCCGCCGGTAAAACCACTGGTAACCGGACAGCGTGTTATCGATACATTCTTCCCGATTGCCAAAGGTGGTGTGGCGGCCGTTCCGGGACCTTTCGGAAGTGGTAAAACAGTTATCCAACACCAGTTGGCTAAGTGGGCAGAGGCTGATATCGTGGTCTATATCGGATGCGGAGAACGTGGTAATGAGATGACCGACGTTCTGAATGAATTTCCGGAACTGAAAGATCCGAAGACCGGACAGTCACTGATGGAAAGAACCGTACTGATTGCAAATACATCGGATATGCCGGTTGCAGCCCGTGAGGCTTCCATTTATACCGGAATCACGATTGCAGAATATTTCCGTGATATGGGATATTCCGTAGCGCTGATGGCAGATTCTACATCCCGTTGGGCAGAAGCACTTCGAGAGATGTCAGGACGTCTGGAAGAGATGCCTGGTGAGGAAGGTTACCCGGCATACTTAGGTTCCCGTCT
>NZ_CAKRAH010000043.1 GCF_934294775.1 uncultured Dorea sp. | reverse complement strand
CATCTAGCAGCAAATAGGATACCAGCGCTTTCTCATGGACCGGGATGCCACAATGAAACAGTGTATTAAACAGCAATTAACCTAAATACACAACCTTATCTTCCGGTTCCTCTGCAGGTTCCATATCAATCAGATACAATACCGGCTGTTTATTTCCAAATGAGCTGACAGCTTCATACTCAAATCTCGCACGGATCTTCATCCATGATTTTGTCTTTGCATCAACTTTCTTTTCTGCTTTACACGGATATCCATAATAACGTACATCCTCTGCACAGCAAGTCATGATCTCTCTTACAGGGACGAACATATTATCTGGCATTCCCTTCGGGCGGAAAATCTGGCCTTTGAATTCGATCTCTTTGTGCAGGTATAACTCAGGATGGTCATATGCATCCACATACCATACTCCAAAGTCTACATCGTCCAGCACGATCTTATCTCCCTTTACATCGTAAGGAAGGTCATCTTCCGATGGTTCAATGATTTTTCCCTGCATGTCTTCAAATATAAGCTGTGCCATTGGATTCTGTACTTTCAGTGCACGTCTGAATCCTGATCTGTTCACACCATCTGCACATCTGTTCACAACGATCAGTTCGGATTCTGTAAGCTGTTCCATCAGCATATTTCTCATATTCATCAGATACATATCCAGTGTTGTTCCATCTACAGTCGAATATACGCCCTGTAATTCAAAGCTTCTTGGGTATCTGATTGAAAGCAGGTCTTCCAGCTTCCACATTCCATTATATTCAATAACGATCTGCGCCGGATGATAGTTTCTTTCACAATTTTTGAAAAATACAGTATTTAACTGATCGAATTCATCGATTTTCAGTAATACCATGTTTTTTTCTTTCAAATATTCTTCCGGGTACTCCTCTTCTCCTTCTTCGCAAAGAAGTAACAGTGTAAGTCCCGGTTCGATCCATTCCTGTTCCATCAGGGTCTCTTTGATCATGGTTGTTTTTCCACTGTCCAGAAATCCTGTTACGATAAACATAGGTGTTGCCATACTCGCACCTCTTTCTTTTATATTTCTATCTTACTATTACAATTACACATAAAATCTGCCGTCAGAAACTTCTATTCTATACCTTTATACACATAAGATCTGTCACCGGCAATCTAAATTTTAACGATACATAGACACTGTCACTGGCAGTGTCTATTGCATACTTTTGTATATAGAGGCGCACTTTTCATGCGCCTTTTACTTTCACGTTTTTTAGATATGGAATAATTTCAGAAGTTCGTCTTCCTTCAGATCTGTTCCGATTACGCAGATACGTCCTGTGTAGTCAGGCTGTCCTTCTCTTACTTCGTACTCTTCTGGTACTAAGTCGAACTGCTTCCATGATCCGTCTGTCATCTGAATGATACCTTTTGAACGGAGGATTGTACCATAAGATGTTGTTTCTGATAATGCTTTCAGCAGATAATCCAGTTCTTCTTCTGTATATTTGTGAACTGTCTCCTTGCCCCAGCTTGTAAATACATCATCTGCATGATGATGATGGTGATGATCGTGGTCATGTCCACAGCAGCAGTCGTGATCATGATCGTGGTCGTGATGATCGTGGTCGTGATGATCGTGATCGTGATGGTCGTGGTGGTCATGATCGTGATCACAGTGCTCATGGTCGTGATCGTGATAATCGTGGTGCTCATGGTCATGGTCGTGATGATCGTGATCGCAATGGTCGTGATCGCAATGCTCATGGTCATGATTGTGATCTTCATGATCTTCAAACAGACTTTCAATTTCAGCGCCCTTTGTCAGTGCGTGGCTGATTGCTTCTTTTCCAAGTTCATCCCATGGTGTAGAGATGATGGTTGCTTCTGCATTTTCTTCACGAAGTGTGTGTACACATTCTTCTACTTTTTCATCTGTCATCATCTGTGTACGGCTTACTACGATCGTAGAAGCATGCTCTACCTGATCTTTAAAGAATTCTCCAAAGTTCTTCATGTACATCTTCGCTTTTTTACCATCTACGACTGTAATTCTTCCGTCGATTTCGATATCAGCATCTTTTTCTACTGCTTCGATCGCTCTTGCTACGTCAGATAATTTTCCTACTCCTGATGGCTCGATGATAACACGGTCCGGATGGTATTCGTCTAATACTTTTACCAGTGCTTTGCTGAAGTCTCCAACCAGTGTACAGCAGATACATCCAGAATTCATCTCTGTGATCTCGATTCCTGCATCTTTTAAGAATCCACCATCAATACCAATCTCACCAAATTCATTCTCGATCAGTACCAGTTTTTCTCCTGCCCATACATCGCTAAGGAGTTTTTTAATAAATGTAGTTTTTCCTGCTCCGAGGAATCCGGAAATAATGTCTACTTTTGTCATGTTTACTGCCTCTTTTCTATCTATTTTCAAAATTAATAAAAGTCCCGACAAATATATTATCACAAACCGATGGTGGTTGCCAGTCCCTCAATTCTTATATTTTTCTCAACTTTTTATAAATTTAATCTCATCCCATATTTTTTCTGCATCACGAGTGTATCTGGCACCGTCAATTTTTATACACTCAACTATCAGCTGCTCTTTCATATGTTGACATACATAGAACCTGCCACTGACAACTTTTCTTGCATACTTTGGTATAAAAAAACGATATCCATACACCTCATCTGGTACAGATATCGCTTTTCATAATATCAACGTATATAAGAGAAACTGCCAGTGGCAAGTTCTTTATATTATTTTATAAACTTATTATAATAATCCGCCAATTGACAGGAACAGTGGTGCGAATACCAGTGATACGACTGTCATCAGTTTGATCAGGATGTTGATAGATGGTCCTGATGTATCTTTGAATGGGTCACCTACAGTGTCTCCAACTACGGCTGCTTTGTGAGCTTCGCTTCCTTTTCCACCATGGTTACCATCTTCGATATATTTCTTAGCATTATCCCATGCTCCACCGGCATTTGACATAAAGATTGCCATCATAACACCTGTTACAAGTGCTCCTGCAAGAAGTCCGCCAAGTGCGGAAGGTCCAAGAAGGATTCCGACAACCAGTGGTGCAAGCACTGCCATAACACCTGGAACCAGCATTTCTTTTAATGCTGCTGTTGTTGAGATAGCAACGCATGATTTGTAATCTGGTTTCTCAGTACCTTTCATGATACCAGGCATTGTCTTGAACTGACGTCTTACTTCTTCGATCATCTGATATGCTGCTCTTGATACAGATGACATTGTCATAGCTGAGAATAAGAATGGAAGCATTCCACCAATCAGCATTCCGATGATAACTCGTGAATCAAGAATATCGATAGTCTTCAAATGTACTGCTTCTGCATAGGATACGAACAGTGCAAGTGCTGTAAGGGCTGCAGATCCGATAGCGAAACCTTTACCCATAGCTGCTGTTGTGTTACCTACGGCATCCAGTTTGTCAGTGATCTGACGAACGTGTGGATCAAGTTCAGACATCTCTGCAATACCACCGGCATTGTCAGCAATCGGTCCATAAGCATCTACGGCTACTGTAATAGCTGTTGTAGAAAGCATTCCTACAGCGGCAAGTGCGATACCATAAAGTCCACATGTCTGGTATGCAACAAAGATACCAACGCAGATTAGAAGAATCGGGATTGCTGTAGATTTCATACCTACTGCAAGACCACTGATGATTGTTGTTGCAGATCCTGTCTCTGACTGTTCTGCAATCTCTTTTACAGATTTGTAATCTCCGGATGTATATACTTCTGTGATGATACCGATCAGAAGTCCTACGATCAGACCAGCTACGATTGCGATGGCTGCCTTGAAGTCTCCGAAGAATACTTTACTAAGTACACAAGATACGATCAGTACCAGTACACTTGCTACATAAGAACCTGTCTTTAATGCTTTGTGCGGGTTAGAATTCTCATCACCTTTTACAAAGAAAGTTCCAAGGATAGAAGCTACAAGTCCAAGTCCTGCGATCAGAAGTGGGAAGATAGCTCCTTCAGCCTTATAATATACGATTCCAAGTGTCAGTGCAGATACAAGTGCTCCTACATATGATTCAAAAAGGTCAGCTCCCATACCAGCTACGTCACCTACGTTGTCACCTACGTTATCAGCGATAACCGCCGGGTTACGCGGATCGTCTTCCGGAATACCTGCTTCTACTTTACCTACAAGGTCAGCTCCTACGTCAGCAGCTTTGGTATAGATACCACCACCGACACGGGCAAACAGGGCAATTGAAGAAGCTCCAAGGCTGAATCCTGTAATGATATCAACATTCTTAGTAAGAATATAGATGATGCTGACACCAAACACACCAAAACCAGCTACGCACATACCCATTACAGCTCCACCGGAGAATGCAATTGAGAGTGCTTTGTTCATTCCTTTTTCTTTTGCTGCATTTGCAGTTCTTACGTTTGCTTTTGTAGCAACCTTCATTCCGCAGAATCCTGCAAGTGTTGAGAATAATGCTCCTACTACGAAGCATACAGCAGTGATCCAGTTTCCAATTCCAATTCCGATAAGCACGAATAATACTACTACGAAAATAACCAGAATCTTATACTCTGCTGTCAGAAATGCCTGTGCACCGTCGCTGATAGCTGAGGCAATTTCTTTCATTCTGTCGTTTCCGGCATCCTGTTTACTTACTCTTGCTGCAAGATAGGCTGCAAAGAGTAACCCGAGGATTCCAAATACCGGAACAAGATACAATAACGTTTCCATAATTTTTCTCCTTCCATTTGTCTTTGTCATAAATTAATGTCAGACAGGTGTATTTTAACATATTCTTAACAGACGATGGTGTTATTTTTCATTTTTGTACGTTATTCCGATTATTTTCTGTATATTGTCCAATTTTCCGACCTTTTATTGATTATTCTTAATGTATTTTTACCAATATAATCCGTTTTAATGATTAATTATAATCAATTTTTACGAGCACAAGCCCGTTCGGCGGCGCTGTCACACCTTCTGAAGTGTGTACTTTTGCCTCCAGGATCTCCTTTACTTTCTCCGGTGTATAGAATCCTCTTCCAACGCGGATCAATACTCCTGCTATGATACGGACCATATTATATAAGAAGCCATTTCCCGTAACCCGAATCACGATTTCCCCATCTTTTTCTTCTATGGTCAGATCATAGACTGTCCTTACGGTATCCTGTGCATTGGTCCTGATATTGCAAAAACTCACAAAATCATGTTCTCCAACCAGATATTCTGCCCCTTTTCTCATTGCTTCGATATCCATTGGAAATGAGACAAAAGTGCAATATCTTGTTTTTAACGGATTCGGTACTTCTGCATTATAGATATGATATTCATACGTCTTAGAAATATTATCCTGATATCTCGGATGCCAGTCCTGCGGTACTTCATCCGACTTCACTACCACGATATCTTCCGGTAGCCTCTGATTCAGCGCATAAGAAAATCTCTCCGGTGGAATCTGCGATTCTGTATCAAATATTGCCACATTCCCCAGTGCATGCACACCGGAATCCGTTCTGCTGGCTCCAATAATCCTTATGTCTTCTCCGGTAAGTTTATGCAGTGCTTTATTCAGTTTTTCCTCAATAGTGATTCCATTTGGCTGGATCTGCCAGCCACAGTAATTCGTTCCGTCATACGCTACGAATATTCTGACTCTTTTCATGATAACCTCCATACAATTCGATACAATTCTTTTTTCTCACTTACTATATAAATTTAGGACGGAGGATTTTTAAAAAACCTCCGTCCCCTTATACAATTTAAAATATCCAAATATGCACTGGCACACATCTTCCAACAACAACCACCAAAATCACATAAACAATTACAACAATATATGCAATTCTATCATTCTTACTATACTGTAACGGTTTCATCTTCGTACGGCCTTCTCCCCCGCGGTAACATCTTGCCTCCATTGCCATTGCAAGGTCATTGGCTCTTCGGAATGCAGATACGAATAACGGTACCAGAATCGGGATCATGCTTTTGGCTTTCTGGATCATGTTACCACTTTCCAGATCCGCTCCTCTTGCAATCTGCGCTTTCATGATCTTGTCCGTCTCTTCCAGAAGAATCGGAATGAACCGGAGAGCGATTGACATAATCATCGCAACTTCATGGACCGGAACATGAATCTTATTCAGTGGTCCGAGTAATTTTTCGATTCCATCTGTCAACTCATTTGGCGTCGTTGTAAATGTCATAAGCGACGATCCAATGATCAGATAGATCAGACGGATTGCCATATATACCGCTGTTCTGAGCCCGCCTTCTGTAATCGTAAATATCCACGCATGGAACAGTACTTCCCCGTCTCTCGTCAGGAATAAGTTAAATAATACTGTGATCATCAAAAGCATGATAACCGGTTTTAATCCCCTTACGATAAAGGAAAACGGAACTCTTGACATTTTTATAATAATAATCAGGAACAATGTCGTCATCACATATCCTGGTATACTGCTAAACAAAAACAGCGAGATCAGATACAGCAATGTCCCTACCAGCTTTACTCTTGGATCTAATCTGTGTAATACACTCTTTGCCGGATAATATTGTCCGATTGTAATATCTCTTATCATATCTTCTTCTCCAGTGCCTGCATAATCTCATCTGCTGCCTCTTCCACAGTCGTTACATTTACCTTAACCGGCAATCCTTTTTCTTTCAGATCATGCATAATGTAAGTCACCTGCGGAGCTGCAAGTCCAATCTTTTCCAGCTCCTGATAATGGGCAAATACTTCTTTTGGTGCACCATTATACATTACAGACCCTTTGTTCATAACGATGATCCGGTCTGCATATTTTGCAATATCTTCCATGCTGTGTGATACCAGGATAACCGTCATATCACTCTGTTTATGCAGGTATGCAATCTGATTCAAAATATCATCTCTTCCTTTTGGGTCCAGTCCTGCAGTCGGCTCATCCAGCACCAGAACCTTTGGACGCATCGCAAGCACTCCTGCGATTGCGACTCTTCGCTTCTGCCCTCCCGAAAGTTCAAAAGGAGATGACTTATAATATTTTTCTTTTAATCCCACCAGCTTCAGTGCTTCCAGCGCACGCTTTTCGCACTCTTCTTTGCTAAGTCCCTGATTCTTCGGTCCAAAGCAGACGTCTGTCAGTACATCAATCTCAAAAAGCTGATACTCCGGATATTGGAATACCAGTCCGACCTGGTTACGAAGCCTGCGCATATCGTACCCGTTCTGGTAAATGTTTTCTCCATTATAATATATCGCACCGTCCGTTGCCTTCACAAGTCCGTTCAAATGCTGGATCAGTGTTGATTTTCCCGATCCTGTATGACCGATGATTCCCACAAATTCTCCATGTGGAATTTCCAGGCATATGTCTTTGAGTGCGTGTTTTTCATATGCAGTCCCTGGACTGTATACATAATTCAAATGTTCTATCTTAATTGCAATGTCTGTCATTTCTTCTCACCATTTCTTACATCAAATGTTCTATTGTTGTAAATGCGTAATTGCCGGGACGTTTATCTTTTCAAACGTTCCACTGCTTCTACCAGTTCTTCTTTTTTCAGAATTCCTTTCGGAATGTCCAGTCCGCGTTTCCTAAGCTCGTCTGCAAGAATCGTCACCTGTGGCACATCCAGCCGGTAGCTCTTCAGTTCATCTACTCTGGAGAATATTTCTCTTGGTGTTCCTTCCATTACAACTTTTCCGTGATCCATAACAAAGATCTTATCCGCATCTACTACTTCTTCCATATAATGCGTGATCAGGATCACCGTAACATTTTTCTGTTTTCTGAGTTTATGAACCGTCTTTAATACTTCTCTTCTTCCTACGGGATCAAGCATAGCTGTCGGTTCATCCATGACGATACATTTTGGCTCCATTGCCACAACACCTGCAATCGCCACTCTCTGCTTCTGACCACCGGAAAGCTTATTCGGAGAATGATGACGGTACTCGATCATTCCGACTGCTTTTAAACTTTCTTCTACCCGCTGCCAGATCTCTTCTGTAGGAACGCCCAGATTCTCCGGTCCGAATCCGACATCTTCTTCTACTACCGTACCAATGATCTGGTTATCCGGATTCTGGAATACCATTCCGGCCGACTGTCTTACGTCCCAGAGTTCTTCTGGATTACTTGTATTCTTTCCATTCACCCATACGGAACCTTCTGTTGGCACCAGGATTGCATTCAGATGCTTGGCAAGCGTTGATTTTCCAGAACCATTATGTCCAAGAACTGCTATAAACTGTCCTTCTTTTGCTTCCATATCTACTTCATCAATAGCACGCGATGTTCCAATCACATTGCCTTCTTCATCACGTTTTTCATATTCATATACCAACTTTTCTGTCTGGATCATTTCCATCTGTATTTTCCTCCGCGTCATATGTGTTGGAAGTTTGCATACTTTACCTTCTACATAGCCTGCCACCGGCAGCCTCTTTCGAAAGCATTGCGATACAATATATGCTGCTCCATAAGGCGCAGCATATATTTATCAGAAACTTCTGATCGCTGTATTTATCATTGCTATGATTCTGCTATCTTGGCTTATGCTCTTTCTGGTTCCGGATACTCTGTTCCCATTGTATCAACGGTTACTTTCTTCATCTTCTGCTCGGTCAGAGGTCTGTCACTGTAATCCGTATCCGTCTCTGCGATCTTATTTACAATATCCATTCCTTCGATGATCTTACCAAATGCTGCATATGCCCCGTCAAGATGTGGAGCTGCCTTGTGCATAATAAAGAACTGTGATCCTGCTGAGTCCGGATGCATAGCTCTTGCCATAGAAAGTACACCTTCTGTATGTGCAAGATCATTTGCAAATCCGTTCTGTGCGAATTCACCTTTGATGTTATATCCCGGGCCACCCATGCCTGTTCCGTCCGGGCATCCTCCCTGGATCATGAAACCATTGATGACACGATGAAAGATCAGTCCGTCATAATATCCTTTTTTTACCAGTGAAATAAAGTTATTGACTGTATTTGGAGCAACTTCCGGATACAGCTCTGCTTTCATAATATCTCCATTTTCCATCTCAAATGTTACGATTGGGTTTGCCATTTTTATTTTCCTCTTTTCTTTCTAAGATTTTCAAATGTGGAGCCTCCGCCAGTTGCGGATTCTTCCACTTATTAACTATACTTAGGTATCAATAAAAGCGCCGGTAAAAACCGACGCTTTCATTTTAGCGGATAAATCCTCATCCGTAAAGACTTCCAAAAGATTTTTCATTCATTATTCATTTTTTTCAAAATAAAATCCATCGAAATTATATTTGTATACTCTGTAAATGAATTTTTCATAGTTCATTTTATATGTGGCAATTACTTTGTGATTCTCATCATATTCGCTGAACATCCCCTTAAGTCCTGTATCAATCAGTACATTATCGCCTAGCTCCTGCGCACTGCTTATATATCCTGAGTATGGAACTTTAAATGAATCCACTAATTCAAAAGTGCCTGCATTTTCATCTACCAGATATTTGTAATACTTGGAATTCTTTCCTTCTGTCGCAGATGATTCTTTCAGTCCGATTGCTGACCAGTCATAATCCGGTCTCGTCTCACTGATTCCAATATTATTGTTATACATATACAGGTAGTACTGTCCTTCCTGCAGACTCTCATCCGTTTCATATGTGATGGAATGCTGTCCTCCCTGGATTGTAAAATCACCTTTTTTATTCAGCAGCAGACTTACATAAGAAGTATCATCCCAGAAATCCTTCTCTCCAATCATATATGCAACCGACGGCTGATCGTAAATATTATCGATTTTGATAATTGTTGATGTCTCTCTGGAACTTAACAGCACTGAACCATTTCCCATATACTGAATGGTATTAATATGCATCCAGTCCAGTTCATCAGAAGAATTCTTGACACAGGTTTTCTTATATTCTCCAAACAGATCTTCCAGATCCAGTACTTCTGTTACTTCTCCTGAGTTTACATCCAGTTTCAACACAATATCTTCTACACTGTCCTGTGTCGTATCTGTCGCAAGGATCAGCATATTTCCGTTCTCATCAAAGACATAGTCATGATGCAGTTTGTAATCGCCAAGATTATAGACTTTCGTTACCTGTCCCAGGCGGTTTACCTGCGCCATACGCTTTTCGGAAATGCTGTAATACATGGAGTTCTCATCAAAGATCAGTCTGTGGCTTCTATATCCAAGAAGCGGAACCTCTCCTCTTAACACCCCATTATTATCATAATAATACATAAAATCCATGGAAGAGCTGTCATTACCAAGTATGACATACAGACCATCTGTCAGCTTGTCCGCACTTTGCTTTACATCTGTATCAAGCTGTACTTCTTCTTCGCCGTACAAACTTCCCATATCGTAGACAATTTCTTTTGTATCTGTCGAACCATCTTTGTTCGTAATATAGAAAGTTACGGTATTTTCCGTATCCGGTATCAGACCAATTACCTGAAATTCGTGTTCTGTCTGGTATTCTTCCTGTTGATAGACATCTCTGCTGAAATCCTCAATATTATCTTTGTCTACATGGATCGTATAAGATACCTTTACTGCATTATCCGTCTTAAAATATACATATAACGACTGCGTATTGGTTCCGAATGGATTATACTCTATCAGCATATTACTTAATGTATAATCCTGGGATTTTTTCTTTGCTTCCAGTGCATCTGCAATCTTTTGCTCTTCTTCTACATTGTACGCTTTCTTGATTTCTTCATACAGCTTCTTTTGCTCATCATTCATCACATTTGTTTCATTATCTGACTGCTTTTTTTCTCCGTTGCTGTCAGTTTCTGACGTCTGCTCTGTTTTTGTCGTCTCATCTGTCTTTGTGTCTGACTTTCCACATCCTGTCATTCCCATTGCAAGCATCATAGCCAGCATCCCTGCGGTCATGATTCGTCTTTTCACTTTTTCTCCCACCTTCTTATTCGTTTTTTCTCAGTTAAAAATATCATAACAAGAATTTGTGTTAAAAATATGAATTATGGTCACTTTTTTATTTTATATCGTAAGTAATGATTCCACCCTTTTCTTCATATCCGGTTTTCCACAGTTCTTTCAGGTTCAGCCGGACTTTTTCCCCATAAGTGGCTACATCTATCCACGTTCCTTCTGCGTCTGTCTCATATCCGACCACCAGAAACCAGTGCCAGATAAAATCTTTGTATGCTTCTACGTTCTGGTGTTTTAACATCAGATACGGAACCGGAAGTCCCTGGTCAATCTGGTTGCGGATCAGCATCTCCGCCTCTTCTTCCGGAATATCTCCGTCAAACTTCTCCATCTCAATCTGGTAATCTGTTTTACACCGTTCGTTGACATCTCTGATATACTTTCCCAGTCCTTCGATATACCATTCTGGTTTTCTGACTCCTCCGACTCTCGGCCGGATATATGGTTTCATGATCTGGCTGAATTTTTTGTACGATTCTTTATCCATTCTGTCCAGATCAAACGGATATAATTCTTTCATTCCCATATATTTTGCAAAATAGATACAGCTGTCACATGCCGTTGCAGCACCACATCCACCAATATTCATGACAATATTCGTAAACCAGTCCTGATTCCCGCCAAATTCATCATCTATTGTAAAATACTCCAGTTCCTTTTTCATATCCAGCCACCTGTCTTTCTACAATCTGTTATTCCCGCTTACTGTTCATACAGTACTATAATCTTTTTATTTTCACTTTTTATTCTTTATATCTTGATGCGTCTGTCTTCTTATTACATTTGCTGCTTTTTACTTTGACAACATAGGAAAAATTTTATCACATAATAATGTACATACGCAAGGGCAGATATTGCGAAACACTCACAATATCTGCCCTTATTTATTTCCAATATATCATATGCTGCTTACTTTTTATAAGCTTCTTGACATCTCTTCGCAAACTTTCATTGCTTCGATGATGGAACTTCTAAATCCAAGTTCTTCTAATGTACGAACTGCTTCGATTGTTGTTCCTGCTGGTGAGCAAACCATATCTTTTAATTCTCCAGGATGTTTTCCTGTATCCAGAACCATCTTAGCACTTCCAAGTACTGCCTGTGCTGCAAATTCATAAGCCTGTTTTCTTGGCATTCCACCAGATACTGCTGCATCTGCCATAGCCTCGATCAGCATGAATACATATGCCGGTGAGCTTCCGCTTACTGCTGTTACAACGTCCATCAGACGCTCTGGAACAATTTCTGCACGGCTAAAGCTTTCCAGAAGGCTCTTTACATATGCAATCTCATCTTCTGTCATATGTTCGTTCGGGCATACAGCGGTCATACCTTCGCCTACCATAGCTGGTGTATTTGGCATTGTACGTACGATTTTTACATCTTTTCCGAATTTTTCTGCGAGCCATGCAAGTGTCTTACCTGGTGCAATTGTGATGATGATCTGGTTTTCTTTTACTACATCTTTGATGTCTGCGATAACGCTCTCATAAAACTGTGGTTTTACAGAAAGGATAATTGTCTCTGCTTTTTCTGCTACTTCTTTGTTATCAGCTGTTACGTTAATGCCGTAAGCTTTCTGTACTCTTTCTCTTCCAGGTGCAAAAAGATCTGCCCCGATGATTTCTTCTGCCGGAATCACATTATTCTTAATAATACCACCCATAATTGCTGATGCCATGTTACCTGTACCGATAAATCCTAATTTCATCCTTCTTACCTTCCTTTTCTATCAACTAATCTTCTTACTCCTGTATCTGTGATGCTTTTATTGCTGTATTCTATAAAATTCCCGATTCAGAAATCTTCTTTCAGCAATGAATTTATGTTTGCATCATCTTTTACAGTTGTATACATTTTTAAAATTTGTATACAATTCATTTGTTACTGTGACTATAACACCAGTTTTTCCAAAAGTCAACACTTTGTCTTGAATTTTCCCCAAAAATACGTTACAATTTGTATACAATCAATTGGAATGTATACTTTTCATTCATCCACTCCCGGTAAGTCTGATGAAAAAGAATAAGTGCAAAAGTAAATACAGAAAACTTGCCACTGGCAACTTTTCTTGCATACGCAGGTATCAAAATGGCCCCGGGAGTACATTATTCAGGATTAGGGGGAATTATCATGGCAGAAAATAGTCCATCTCTTGCCACTCAGGCCTATCATACAATCAAAGAAAATATTTTAAATCTGACTTATCCGCCAGGTATGGTTCTTACAGAAGCTATGCTTACCAAAGAACTGGGCATGAGCAGAAGTCCGGTCCGGACTGCCATCCAGATGCTTCAGGCCGAAGGACTGATCGTATCTGATTATTACAAGTCCATGACTGTACGTGAGATTACTGATAAAGACATCAACGAAATCTATCAGCTAAGAGAGCTTCTGGAAGGTGCCGCATTCCGTCAGATCTTTACCTCTGGAAAATACGAAGAATATTCTTACCGTATCGAAGAAAAGGTTGTCCGTATGTGCGCTGTCGCCGGCGATCTCTATCAGTGGGAAGTCGCAGATACTGCCATGCATATGGAGATTATCAGTATATTTGAAAATGAGCGTATCAACCGCATTTATGAAAATAACTTATCCGAACTGATCCGTATTGGACAGTATTCTATCCGCAACGGTATGCGGATTCCAAAAACCAATGAGAATCTGAAAAAAATGGTCTCCTATATGCGAAAAGGAAATTATGAGAAAGCATTTGAAATATTGAAAAATGACCATTTTGGAACCGGAAAGGATACTGCTTTAAAAATGCATTAGCCGGATTACCGCTTGCTGCCATCTCATGTTCTTCTACTGTCCGTTTCTCAAGGATATTTTGACATACAGAGAACCTGCCTCTGGCAACTCATCCTGCATACTTAGATATCAAAAAACACATGCTACAGAGAACAGCTTTTCCTGTATACTTTGGCATATAGGAAAACTATATGAAAAGTCATACTGCTTCTGTATCATGTGTTTTTATTATGAAAACTGTTTTGTTTTTTAATATAACATTTACGGACCAGAATATGCCTATTTTTTAAAATGCTCCATCATAACCGGCATACATTTTTTAGAATATTCCCCCAGTGAATATTCTCCTTTGTTCAGACACCAGTCTGATACCAGCGCCCGTTCGCACATAGAATAATATTTCACCAGTTCATTTACCGATACT
The DNA here is from genome assembly GCF_934294775.1 of uncultured Dorea sp. Taxonomy (GTDB): domain Bacteria; phylum Bacillota; class Clostridia; order Lachnospirales; family Lachnospiraceae; genus Dorea_A. The sequence continues at coordinate 8,668 of NZ_CAKRAH010000043.1, read as the reverse complement.
GTATCGGATATCTCACCTTTTTTCTGTCCTTCGTCAATAATGCTGCTGATCAATTTGTAATATTTTCGGTTCTGATCAAGCAATGACCGGTGTCCCTGGGCTACCAACTGAGTGGAATAAAGCGATGCCAGCAGATCGATACTGATCTTTTCTTCCATCATGGTATGTGCTTCATAATTCAGATACAACAGTTTTTCATAGCTGTTCATCTGTGGATCCATCTTTTTCTCAAGTTCATCGTAATGATCGTCCAATATCATAGATAATGTATTTAACAATTCATCTTTTGTATTAAAATAATAATAAAAAGATCCCTTTGATGTTCCCGACAGATCAATAATATCATCTACCGTTGTTCCGTTATATCCCTTTTCATAAAACAACTGCCATGCAGCCTCTACAATCCTGCCTTTTACACTCTTCGCTTTTCCTGTTTCCATTCCTTTGGTCTCCTTGCCGTTCTCGTCCTAGATGTCTATAGTATATCATACTTATAATACCCCGGTCAAAATCAATACTTCACTTCAAAACTGCTTTCCAGCTCTGTATCCATCTCTTCTGTATCAATCCAGTCAATCTGTATAAACTGATTCCGGTTCAATCCTTTCATCAGTTCAAAAATCAATGCTTCTCTTCCCTGTACTTCCATTACAACGGTACCATCGTATTCATTTTTCACCCATCCGGTCAGGTTCATAGATCTTGCCAGATATTTTGCCGTATATCTGAATCCCACGCCCTGTACTCTTCCATGAAATACCATATGTTTTCTTACTTCTGCCATAGTTTTTCACCTCAAAAGTGTATCTGAAATAATAATCAGGACACTGCATTATCCGGTGCAATGTCCTGCCACTCTTTACTGATTCATATTTTTAATCATCTTCAAAATTCTTGCTTACAAGCTCACAGTATTCCTCGTAAGCATCTACACCCTGAAATGCTTCCTTCAAAGCATCTCTTATTCCAATATAATACCATCCTATAATCTTCTTATCCTTCATCCGGAATCTGTTCCAGAGTTCTTCTCCGTACATCGGATAATCCCTGTCAATATCCCGCATGTTAGACAGTTTGTCCGCAAGCCCTATCATCTGCACTTCTCTTGGTGCTGTCTTCAAATGCTCGATCGTTGCTGACTTACGCTCCATCCATGTCTTCGACTTGTCTTCGCTTTCCTGTGCCACCATCGACGCAACTCTTTCTGAAAATTCTTCCGCCAGAACTTCCCTAGATACACTCTTACAGTCTTCAATCGTATCATGCAAAACTGCTGCACTGATAATCTCTTCATCCTGCGTCATCGTCGAAACAATATCGCCCACCTCGATCGGATGCACAATATATGGCCTCTTGGTTCCTTTCCTGAACTGTCCTGCATGTGCTCTCGTGGCAAATTCAATTGCCTTATTAATCATAATGGTACCTCTCTTTATCGCAAATGATCTCTCTGAAGCCGATTTTTATCCGGCTGCGTTAATTTGATACATAAATAATATCACCTGAGACTTTAAATGACAATCATTTCAGTATATAATAGAAAAATAAAGTTATTTAAAAAATATCGTCAGGGGAGATATAACATGAATCAGAAAACAATTTTTATTACTGGTGCTTCCAGAGGAATCGGAAAAAGCATCGCACTTTTGTTTGCATCACGTGGTTATCAAACATTTTTGAACTGCTCTACTTCTATGGAAGAATTAAGAAGGGTCAAACAGGAAATCAAAGAAAAATATCACACACCATGTACGCTTGTACCTGGCAACGTCGGCGACTCCAGAAAAGTTAATGAAATCTATGAAAGAATCTATGAAGAATGCACACATCTGGATGTTCTGGTCAACAATGCTGGCATCTCGTATATTAATCTTCTGACAGATATGACAGACGAAGACTGGAACCGCATCATCCAGACAAATCTTTCCTCTGCATTTTACTGCTGCAGACAGGCCATTCCACCGATGGTATCCAAGCGTTCTGGAAAGATTATCAACATTTCCTCTATGTGGGGAACTTCTGGTGCATCCTGTGAAGTTGCTTATTCCGCATCCAAGTCCGGAATCAATGGGTTCACAAAAGCTCTTGCGAAAGAACTTGCTCCAAGCAACGTTCAGGTTAATGCGATCGCCTGTGGTGTAATTGATACCTCTATGAACAGTCAGCTTACGGAGGAAGAGCGCAAGGCTCTTGAAGAAGATATTCCAGCCGGAAGATATGGAACTCCGGAAGAAATTGCACAGATGGTGTGGAATATTGTGCATGCGCCGGATTATATGACGGGGCAGATTATTGGGGTTGATGGGGGATTTTTGTAAAATCTCCCTCTTTGTCCCGGACGCTGTTGTGGTAAGAATATCAGGACGAAAAGAGAAGTATATTATATAAAACGGTGCCGCTCCCTTCGGTCAATGTCATCTTATTTATATAATATACTTCTCTTTTCTGTTTTATTTTTTTGTGCAACAGCTGGTACTTGCTTTGAGTTTTTTCAGACACACTCTAGCTGACTTGATTTCGCTTTTTAGTTTTAATTATTCTATGTCGAGTTCTACTGGGCAGTGGTCGGAGCCCAGGATTTCGGTGTGGATTTTGGCGTCTTTTAAGCGGGGTTTCAGGCTTTCGGAGACGCAGAAGTAGTCGATACGCCAGCCTGCGTTTTTCTTTCTTGCGCTGAATCTGTAGGACCACCATGAGTAGATGCCTTCCTGGTCTGGATAGAAATAACGGAAGGTATCGATGAAGCCTGCATTCAGAAGATCTGTGAATTTTCCTCTTTCTTCATCTGTGAAGCCTGCATTCTTACGATTGGTCTTTGGATTTTTCAGGTCGATTTCTTTATGTGCAACATTAAGATCACCGCAGAAAATGACTGGTTTCTTCTCTTCCAGCTTTTTCAGGTAAGCAAGAAATGCATCTTCCCACTGCATACGGTAATCCAGACGTGCAAGTTCACTCTGTGAATTCGGTGTATACACTGTTATAAAGTAAAAGTCTTCAAATTCCAGTGTGATCACGCGTCCTTCTTTATCATGTTCTTCGATTCCAAGTCCGTAACTTACACTGATTGGTTCCTGTCTGGTAAAAATCGCTGTTCCTGAATATCCTTTTTTCTCTGCATAATTCCAATATTGATGATATCCCGGCGTATCCAGTTCCAACTGTCCAGCCTGCATCTTTGATTCCTGAATACAGAAAATATCAGCATCCAGTTCATTAAAAACATCCATAAATCCTTTCTGCGCGCACGCACGGATTCCATTGACATTCCATGATATAAATTTCATACAGTTCCTCCCTGTTAGTTTTTATCCAGAAATATTAATGAGGTACCCGGATTGCTCCATTGCCACGCATTTTCACAATCCTCGAATACATCATATTAATAATATACTTTTCTTAAGAACAATCCTCTCGCCGGTGCTAAAAATCCCGCAAGGCTTCTGTCTTCTGCTGCTATTACAACTGGAAGCATAGATGCATCTCTCTTACCTGCTCCGATTTCGAGAAGTGTTCCGGTCAGAATTCTTACCATATGATACAGGAAACCTGTTCCATAATAAGTAATTCTTACTTTATCTCCACTGCTTACAATCTTGATATTAACAATCTTACGCACCGGATCTTTACACTCTTTATCATCGGTAAAGCTTGTAAAATTCTTTGGTCCGATCAGATATTTTGTTGCCTCACGCATGGCTTCAATATCAAGCTTTTCCGGATAATGATAGCAATATCTTCTTGAAAAAACATCTGGTTTTTCACGGCAGTCGATATAATACTCGTATTTTTTTCCCTTTGCGCTTTTTCGTGCATGAAATCCATTCTTTGCAAGTTCTACCTTCATAATGCGGATATCCTCCGGAAGGTATCTGTTCAATGAATCTTTTAATTCTTTTGTATCATATAACTTTGAAAGCTTTACACTTGCGACCTGTCCACGGGCATGTACACCTGCATCTGTTCTCCCGGATCCGTCTATGTGCACACGGTATCCGACTAATTTACTGATACTAAGCTCCAGAATATACTGAATTGTATTATCCGTAGTCGCCTGTCTCTGCCATCCCTGATATCTGCTCCCATCATAGGAAATGGTTAGCTTATATGTTCTCATACTTTTTTCACCCAATCTGCTCTATCTTATTAATTCCCTTTAACTTTTCTTATAATTTCTGTCAACTGCATGGCAATACATAGAACCTGCCACTGGCAGCTCCTTACGAATGCATGGCAATTGAAAAACGGAGAAGCAAATAATTTTTTCGCTTCTCCGTTATATTCTATCACGTTATCTTCCTGTTCGCAATTCATTCTTATTCTAATATCTTTTTTAATTCATCCATAAATGTGCTTACATCTTTAAATTCTCTGTAGACAGATGCGAATCTGACATAAGCCACTTCGTCCAGTGCTTTCAGCTCATCCATCACAGCTTCCCCGATCGCACTGCTTGGGATTTCTTTTTCTTCCAGACTGAATACTTTTGTCTCAATCCGGTCAACCACTTTCTGTATATCTGCCGTAGCAACCGGTCGTTTATAGCATGCACGAACCACACCATTTTCCACTTTTCTACGGTCATACTGTTCTCTGGTATTATCTTTTTTGATCACTGTCAGAGGAATCGTCTCAACTTTTTCATACGTTGTAAAACGCTTCCCACATATATCACAGGAACGGCGGCGTCTTATACAGCTGCCGTCTTCTGCAGGTCTGGAATCGATAACTCTGGTATCCGGATTATTACAATATGGGCACTTCATATGAATCGTTCCTTTCTGTCCTTCAAACTCTCATTCATTAAATATAGTATATCTTTTCCCAAAACAGAAGTCAAACACATTCCCTTATTTTTCTTCGTGAATTTCCACCAGGATCAGATCCGGGCCGATTCTTTTTATACATGAAAATGGTATGACATACTCCTTACCATCTCCAAAAAAGCTGCACCACTTTCCTCCTTCTGGAACGACAAGTGCTTCTATACATCCTTTACAGTCATCTATGATCAGATCATTAATATAACCAAGCTTTTTGCAGTCACAACAGTTGATCACTTCTTTTTTCTCAAGCTCACACAACCGGATTCTGGACATATCTTTACAGCCTCCATTTCTGATACTATATACCCTTAACAGCTCTTTTCACATAAGTATATATTGAACCCTATATTTTCATAAACTCTGCTGTTTTATACTATTTTATGCTTTTTTATCTGATCTGATATTATTACTTCCTTACGAATGCATGGCAATACAGAGAACTTGCCACTGGCAACTTCTCTTGCATACTTTGGTATAAAAAGTCTGTATATTCACGACATCTCTGCCATAAATATACAGACTCTTCTTATTTCTAATCTTCAATTACGATCACAGCCACCGGACATTCTTCCTTTGCCTCGATTGCCGCACTTTCATGTTCCGGTGTAACTTTTGCATAAGCCTCTGCCACACCATCTTCATCAAACCGGAACACCTCCGGACATGTTGCAACGCATGCTCCACACGATATACATCCATCTACTACTTTTGCTTTCATGAAACATTCCTCCTTGTATAACCAGACTGCACACATTTTCCCGACTTATCGTCAGCGGCAGTTTAAACTTCTACAACAGTATGTCTCATTTTTTCAAAAATATTCTGTTTTTCCGACTCGGAATTATGGTTGCATATTGATGTCTGCTCTTTTTTATCCGATAAATATATCCATTCTTATTTGATTACTGTACCGGTTTTTCCTTTGATTGCATCGTCCAGTTTATCGAATGATGTAATAAGGGCACTTCTTCCTTCTCTCTTTTCCAGGAATTCTACTGCGGCTCTGAATTTTGGATACATGTTATATTTTCCAAAGTGTCCTGCTTCCATATATTCTTTTGCCTGTGTAACACTGATCTCACCAAGCTCTTCTTCTTCCGGTCTGTCCATGTTGATCTTAACTTTTTCAACACTTGTCAGAATAATTAACTCATCAGCATCTGTTTCTTCTGCCATCTTTCCTGCAGTTAAATCTTTTTCAATAACTGCACTTGCACCTTTCAGACGGTGATCCTGTTCCAGAACAGGAATTCCACCACCACCGCAGGCAATGACAACCTGATCTGCATCCAGTAATGCTTTGATTGCATCAATCTCTACGATGCTGACCGGATTTGGCGCTGATACGATACGACGGAATCCTTTTCCAGGCTCTTCTACTACGTAATTACCTTTTTTACGCTCTGCACTTGCTTCCTCAGCATCCATGTAACGTCCGAGAACTTTTGTCGGTGTATAAAATGCCTCGTCGTATGGATCTACGATTACCTGAGTCAGGATTGTGCTGACAGTTCTGTAAATTCCACGATCCATCAGTTCTTCACGAATTGCATTCTGAAGGTCATATCCGATATATCCCTGACTCATAGCAGAACATACAGACATTGGTGCTGCTGTGTAATCTTCATGCTGTTTGGCAAATTCATTCATCGCTGTATGGATCATACCAACCTGAGGTGCGTTACTGTGTGTGATTGCAACCTGATAACCTTTTTCAATCAGATCACCGATCACTTTTGCTGTCCTCTTTACTGCTTCTTTCTGTTCTGGTAATGTTGTACCAAGTGCTCTGTGTCCTAATGCAACTACAACTCTTTTTTTCATAATCTATACCTCTGCTTTTCTAGTATTTTTCTACGAAATAATATAAGAAAATTATAGTATTTTTCTATATAAAATGCAATGCTTTTTCATTTTATCTCTTGAATATACAGAAAATTTTTCAAATATTCTGCTATGAAAATAATTCTATATTCAAAAGCTGTTCAAACTTCTGGATAGATGTATATTCACCTTCTACTTCACCAAAACCATATGATGCAAAGATCATCGGGATACCTGCTTCCCTGCACGCATTGGCATCTCCCTGCGTATCTCCCACGTACACGGCTTCATCCAGTCCGTTTCTTTCCATGATGATACGGATGTTTTCTCCTTTTAATTTTCCTGTATAAGCCGGGCAGGTAAAGTCCTTAAAGTATTCTCCGAGTTTTGAATTCTGTAAAAATGCTTCAATATATCCGTCCTGGCAGTTACTTACGATATAGAGTGGATATTTTTCACTTAACTTTTTAATTGTCTCCTTTACTCCGTCAAAAATCACACACGGACCTGTCGCAACCAGTTCATTTTCATATTTCAGCATTTTTACCAGAAGTGCCATCATCTCATCTTCCGGCATATCCGGGAACAGGCTTTTTCCGATCGCTTCCATTGGTTTTCCGAATTCTTTTTTCAGATCAAATTCGTCCAGTTCTTTATACTCAATTCCTTCATCTTTAATCACTTTATTCCACGAAACTGCTGCTACAGCTGTCGAATCCCACAAAGTTCCGTCTACGTCAAATATAATTCCTTTCATGTTTTCCTCCATCGTATATTTTTCTCGTCATTGTTCTTTTAGAGTGTGTCAACAAAATCCTTTTTTGTAAGATACACTCAGTATACTATATTCACCCTGTCCTCTACAAGCCGATCATTATAACTCATTCATGACACTGTTCACACGTTATGCAAACCACCTGCCATTAACCAGTAATTTTCTGATCCCAAAACTTTTTCTCTATACAATAAAAAAACATATAAACGTTCTTCCTGTTAACAACAACGTTTCTTTCTGTGCTATACTGAAATCAATATACGTTACAGTTCACGTACACCCGGCAAACTGTAACATTTGCATCCTCATTTACAGGTATGCTTTACGAAAGGAGAATTTCATTATGAAAGTTATTGTAATCGGACCAAGGGGGAAAATGGGAAAACTGATTACTCAGGTTGCTGCCAGCCGTGACGACATGGAACTGGTTGCCGGAGTTGCACCAAAAGGACGGGATTATATCGGCAAGGATCTGGGGACCGTTGCCATGACAGGCGCTGAGCTCGGCGTTCCTGTAGTTGATGATCTTGCAAGCGTCATCGATTCCTGTGATGTGATCATTGATTTTTCTACAAAAGAAATGGCGATGGGGGTACTTGACCTTGCTATCGCACATAAAAAAGCACTTGTATGTGGATCTACCGGTTTTTCGGCCGAAGAAATGAAACGTTTTGAAGCTGCCGGAAAAGAGATTCCAATGCTTTATGCCGCCAACACTTCCAAGCTTGTAAATATCATGAACAAACTTCTGGAACTTGTAACCACAACATTAAAAGATGAGATCGACATCGAGATTCTGGAAATGCATGACCAGTGGAAAAAAGATGCCCCAAGTGGAACTTCAAAAGAGATGGGCGAGATCATGGCTCATGCACTTGGCAAAGAATTAGATGAAATTGCTGTCTATGGCCGCGAAGGTGAATCCCCTCGCAAGCCAGGAACCATCGGCTATCATTCACTGCGCGCCGGCAATATTCCAAGCAGCCATACCGTATTCTTCGGAGGCATGGGGGAACGTCTGGAGATTACACATCATTCTTATAACTGGGAATGCTTTGCAAGAGGGGCTTGTGACTGTGCTGCTTATTTAGCTGATAAAGAGCCTGGGTTCTATTCCATCAAAGATGTATTAAATTTGTAATTGCTGTTTAATACATTAATTTGGGTTGGATTCCCGGTCCTTGCGTATGCCTTGGTATAAGATCTGGTCCGCGACTCCATGAAGCAAGAAGTAGTAAGAGAG
>NZ_CAKRAH010000042.1 GCF_934294775.1 uncultured Dorea sp. | reverse complement strand
CCGAGTGGCCAAAGGGGACAGACTGTAAATCTGCTGCAAATTGCTTCGGTGGTTCGAATCCACCTCCATCCATTTGCCGAAAGGCACTCGCCGATGTGGCTCAATTGGCAGAGCAGCTGATTTGTAATCAGCAGGTTATCGGTTCGAGTCCGATCATCGGCTTTAAGTCAAAAGACTTAATTTAATATCGCGGGGTGGAGCAGTCTGGAAGCTCGTCGGGCTCATAACCCGAAGGTCGTAGGTTCAAATCCTGCCCCCGCAACTTACATTGGCAATAGCTGATGTGATGAATGCCCAGATAGCTCAGTTGGTAGAGCAGAGGACTGAAAATCCTCGTGTCACTGGTTCGATTCCGGTTCTGGGCATTTTATTTTGCTCAAGTTTGTAAATTAAATAAGGGCGTGTAGCTCAGGTGGTAGAGCACTTGACTTTTAATCAAGTTGTCCGGGGTTCGAATCCCCGCACGCTCATGAGGAATGAGAGTGAAGTAGTATATAGTTATTACTTCTTTTTCTTTTATTTAAAATATGATTGACATGTAAAATAAAAATGGGTATATTATAAATTAATAAGAGGGAGTAACTGGCACTCATATGTCTGATGGTTGAATGGATATGTCAGAACATAGTAATACAAGATATGAGTGTTTACGATGACGTCAATACGATGGTTACATATTACTATCCGTATCGTAATGAAATGGTGAGACTTTTATTGCATAGTTTTTATGCAATAAGGGTCTCTTTTTTTATATCTGTGAGCACAAGAGAAGCTACGCTGAATGAAAGATTAAGAAGTATAAAAAGGAAAGAAAGCCGCGCTGAAAGAAGAAGTATGAAAAGGAAAGCTGTGTTGAAAGAAGAAGTATGAAAAGAAAGAAAAGCTGTGTTATAAGAAAAAAGAAGTGTAAAAAATAAGTATAAGAAAGGGGTAGAAAAGATGTTAACAAGTGAGCAGGCAAAAAGAAATCAGGAGAAATATGGATGGAATGAATTAGTAGAAGAAAAAAAGAAAAGTGCTATACAGATATTTCTGGAACAGTTTAAAGATTTTCTTGTCATTATTCTTATTATATCGGCGATTATTTCCGGAATATTGGGAGATGCGGAGAGTGCAATTGTTATATTTATTGTAATTACAATGAATGCAATTCTTGGAACGGTGCAGACTGTAAAAGCGGAGCAGTCATTGGATAGTTTAAAACAATTATCTGCACCGGAAGCAAAAGTAAGGCGTGATGGCAATATCGTACAGATTGCTTCAAGGGAGGTTACAATTGGAGATGAAGTGATTGTGGAAGCTGGAGATTGCATTCCGGCGGATGGCAGATTGATTGAATGTGCAAGTCTGAAGGTTAATGAAAGTGCATTAACCGGTGAAAGTATATCGGTAGAAAAGAATCTGGAGGAGATTAGTCAGGAAGCAGCATTAGGTGATCAGCGTAACCGTGTATTTTCCGGAAGTTTTGTGACATATGGAAGAGGAAGTTATGAAGTTACGGCAATCGGCATGGATACAGAGGTTGGAAAGATAGCCAGACTTATGAAGGCTACGGTAGAAAAACGAACACCGCTGCAGATGAACCTGGATGATTTCGGGAAAAAGCTTTCGATTGCAATATTAGTATTTTCAGCAGTGATTTTTGGAGTAAATGTTTTTCAAGGGCAGTCTGTCGGATCGGCATTTATGTTTGCGGTAGCACTGGCGGTGGCTGCAATACCGGAGGCGTTGAGTTCTATTGTAACGATTGTGTTATCGTTTGGAACACAAAAGATGGCAAAAGAACATGCGATTGTAAGAAAATTGCAGGCAGTTGAAGGTCTTGGAAGTGTGTCTGTAATATGTTCGGATAAGACGGGAACATTGACGCAAAATAAGATGACTGTGGAAGACTATTATGTGGATGAAAGAAGGATTCCGACGGGAGAGATCAATTTAAAAAATGAAAATGAGAAACTATTGTTAAGATTTAGCATACTTTGCAATGATTCATCTAATACAGACGGACAGGAGATAGGAGATCCTACGGAAACAGCTCTGATCAATCTTGGAAGTAATCTTGGGATGGAAGCAATGGAAGTCAGAAACAGATATCCAAGAGTATCTGAGGTTCCATTTGACAGTGACAGAAAATTGATGTCAACATCTCATGAGATGGAAGACGGGCATATTATGGTTATCAAAGGTGCTGTAGATGTCTTAATGAACCGTATGGCAAAGATCAGAATCGGGGAAGAGGTCAGGCGTTTTACAGCGTTGGACCGAAAGAATATTACAGAACAAAATGTAAGGTTTTCTAAGGAAGGGCTCCGGGTATTGGCATTTGCATACAAACCAATTGAATCGGGAGTGGAGCTTTCGGAAGAAGATGAAAGAGATCTGACTTTTCTTGGCTTGATCGCAATGATGGATCCACCGAGAGAGGAATCAAAAGTTGCGGTAGAAGAATGTATGCATGCGGGGATCCGTCCGATTATGATTACAGGAGATCATAAGATTACAGCAGCTGCGATTGCAAAAAGAATTGGTATTTTAAAGGATGAATCCGAGGCCTGTGAAGGCGCTGTAATTGAAAATATGTCAGATGAAGAGCTGAAAGATTTTGTGGAAGGAATATCAGTCTATGCAAGAGTATCCCCGGAGCATAAGATCAGGATTGTGAGGGCATGGCAGGAAAAAGGAAATATCGTTGCAATGACAGGTGACGGTGTAAATGATGCGCCGGCATTAAAGCAGGCAGATATTGGTGTTGCTATGGGAGTTACTGGCAGTGAGGTCGCAAAGGATGCTGCAGCAATGGTGCTGACAGATGATAATTTTGCAACGATTGTAAAAGCGGTTGAGAATGGAAGAAATCTGTATCAGCATATTAAGAATGCAATACAATTTTTATTATCGGGAAACTTTGGAGCAATTCTGACTGTATTATGTGCATCGGTTATGGGGCTTCCGGTTCCATTTGCTCCGGTACATTTACTGTTCATTAATCTGCTTACCGACAGCCTTCCGGCAATTGCATTAGGTATGGAACCGCATTCGAAAGGAGTAATGGAACAAAAACCAAGACCAATGAATGAATCCATTTTGACAAAGCAATATCTGTTGAGTGTTGGAACGGAAGGATTGTGCATTGGAATTATGACGATGGCAGCATTTTTGATAGGTTACAGAGATTATAATGCGGTTCTGGCAAGTACGATGGCATTTGGAACGTTGTGTATGAGCAGACTGGTTCATGGATTTAACTGCAAAGACAGTAAGCCTGTAATATTTACAAAAAGATTCTGGAATAACAAATATCTTATAGGAGCATTTGTTCTGGGAATGCTGCTGATAACGATGGTTCTTTTAATTCCTGGAGTACATGGATTATTTAAAGTGCAGACGTTGAATATGCAGCAATATTTTATCGTATGTGGATTAGCATTTTTAAATCTGCCAGTGATACAGGTATTAAAAGGAGTAAAAGAATGGAATTAAAAAAAGAAACATTGAAACAGATCAGAGGCCTGATATTATTTACAGCAGTTGTTATTGTCTGTTTATGGAAATTTGATACGGTAATTGCAGTATTACGGTTTGTGTTAAATGTGGTGTATCCTTTTTTGCTTGGAGGAGCGATTGCATTTGTATTAAATGTGCCGATGAATTTTGTAGAATGTCATATATGCAAAACCAAGACAAAGTATGCAAGAGGGATCAGCCTTATGGTCGTTCTTCTGGGCGTTGCCGGAATACTTGCACTGGTGCTGTTTGGACTGATACCGCAGCTGGCTGATACATTTGCAAATCTGGGAAGGAGTATGCAGGCATTTATTCCGCAGGTTCAGGAATGGGCGGATCATTGGTTCCATAATAATAAAGAGATTATGAGCTTTGTAAATAATCTGGAGTTTGATTGGAACAAGATTATGGATGCTGGGATGCAGTTTTTAAGAAATGGTGCGGGGAGCGTGCTGGAATCGACGATTAATACTGCGAAAAATATTATCGGGGCGCTGGCAACATTTTTTATTGCTTTTGTGTTTGCTATGTATATTTTGTTGCAGAAAGAAAAATTAGGAAGACAGGCTAAGAAAGTTCTGTATGCATTTGTCCGGAAGGGAAGAGCGGAGGCGACACTGGAAGTGCTGGCACTGACTTATAAGACATTTTCAAATTTTCTGACAGGGCAATGTGTGGAGGCAATTATTCTGGGGGCTATGTTTGTGATAGCTATGACGATTTTCCGGCTTCCGTATGCTTTACTGACTGGAATTGTGATTGCATTTACGGCATTGATTCCTATCTTTGGGGCATTTATAGGATGTGTGGTTGGAGTGTTTTTGATATTTATGGTGAGTCCATTTAAAGCGTTGGTATTTATTATTTTATTTCTGGTTCTGCAGCAGATTGAGGGAAATCTGATATATCCACATGTCGTTGGCAATTCTGTGGGACTGCCATCGATCTGGGTACTGGCGGCTGTCAGTGTAGGTGGAAGTCTTATGGGAATCGTTGGGATGCTGATCTTTATTCCGCTTATGTCGGTGGTGTATGCGCTGTTCAGGGAAGTTGTCTACATTAAGCTGAAGCAGAAGAATATTTATCCACAGAATATTGAGTAGAAGTGGATAAGTTTTTGGAAAATATTTATTTAGAAATGTGTTTATTTACAGAGAGTTATCTTTTGTGTAGAAATATTTTTATTTCAACCGGTCTTTGCATTTGCAGTAGAAGATGGCGGCTACGGTGCTTATCAGTGTAGATAGAATTCCGGGGCCGATAATGGAAGCTGGATTTACACTTCCGTATTGGCTGCGGTAAGCGATGATGTTGATAGGGATAAGCTGCAGGGAAGAGATATTAATAATCAGAAATGTACACATTTCATTGCTTGCGACACCTGCCGGTCTTGATGGACCTGGCAGGTGTCCTTTTCTGCGTTCATCTTCGAGGTTTGACAGTTCCTCCATTGCTTTTAAGCCAGCTGGTGTGGCGGCCCAGCCAAGGCCAAGAATATTGGCAATCATATTAGTGGTAATGGATTCTTCGGCGGGATGACCGGACGGAAGATGAGGAAAAAGAAAATGAATAAGGGGGCGCATCTTCCTGGAAGCGGTCTGAATGATGCCGGCTTTTGTAGCAATCTCCATAAGGCCGGTCCAGAAAGCCATGACACCAGTCATGGTGATGCAAAGTGTGATAGCTTCTTTGGATGAGTCAAGGGCAGCAGTGGTGATATCGGCCATGTGACCTGTAAAGGCAGCATAGATGACACCGGTAAGAATCATAAAGGACCAGAGATAATTCAGCATGGATGGCACACTCCGAAATGTGGATATCTGATAATTCATATGAGGGGAATGTGGAAAATATGAAAAAATCAAAAGGAAATTGTTGATAATTATTTTAAGGATCCGGTAAGTTTTATTCTTTCTTTGTAAAGATTGTAAATAATAAATGCAGATAATGATCTGGTTGAATGGAAATATCTTTATGAAGATGATAAATAATGAAAGCAGATAATAATCTGCTTGAATGGAAAAAAGTCTGGCTGCATAAGATAGAATGATGGTATGGAAAAGAGAAAAATGAAATGCAGATAGTTTTGTATCTTACGGATTTTATTGTTCCGCTTGTTATCTTTGGGATTATTGGATATGGGTTACTTATGAAAATACCGGTATATGATACATTTATCAAAGGCGCCAAAAGTGGATTCCTGATGGTCGTAAAGATTATGCCGACGTTGGTAGGGCTGATGGTAGCGGTTGGGATATTGCGTGCTTCCGGATTGCTGGATGTGATTTCAAAAGGAATGGGATGTATTACTGAGAAGGTGGGATTTCCGGGAGAACTGGTGCCGCTTACGGTTGTAAAGATGTTCTCGTCTTCTGCGGCTACCGGGTTGCTGCTGGATTTGTTTAAAGAATATGGGACGGATTCGTATATTGGACTGATTGCGTCGATAAGTATGTCTTGTACAGAGACAATTTTTTATACAATGAGTGTGTATTATATGACAGCCAGAGTTACGAAGACGCGGTACACGTTAAGTGGTGCGCTTCTTGCAACTCTGGCTGGTGTGATTGCCAGTATGGTTCTGGCGGGGTATATAATCTAGAGTGGTTATTAGTGCATTGATAAAAATGGCTGGTATCGGTATATTTATGTGAAATGACATACCCTGGAAGAAAAACTTAGTCCCACGGTTTTTTTGATGAACCATCAGAAGTTTTTTTATTATTGCCGGAATCTGCCGGACGCTTTGAGATGCGAAGGGCTACCAGGATTCCGATGGTATATAAGATGGTTACCAGGATTACCGGGTTGTCTTTGAGAAAATATACGATGAGTACAACTGATAAAAGTGTAATTGTAATCTGGAATGCGATCCAGATTCTCTTTTCTCTTACGTCTTTTGCCTGCTGAAGGATTTCCAGACGTTTTTGTTCCAGACGGAGATATTCCATCAGGTCATCATCGCTGATGCGGGACAGAATCATCTCATCACGATTGAGTTCCATCTTGCGTTTGGAACGGAAGTTAGAGAAGAAGTTCCGGAATGGATGCTCATTTTTTGTGGTATTGGAAGAGGTCTGGTCGTAGTAGTCATCGTCATCCAGGTCTTCTGTAGTGGTATTAGTGTTAGTGGCAGCAGAGTTCGGAGCGGATTCGAACTCCTGGCTCTTGGAAGACTTAGATTCTTTATCTTCAGTAGTAGAATTCGCGAAAGGTTCTGGGTCTTTATCTTCAGCAGTAGAATTCGCGGAAGGTTCTGGGTCTTTATTTTCAATAGTAGAGTTTTCTGACTCAGATGTCTCGGGAGAACGCTCCGTGTCAGATGAAGAAGTTTTTGAAATAGCCTCTGTTGTGGATAAAGCTTCTGTCGAAGTGGTTTCATCTGCGGATGTGTCTGGAGTCGCATCTGTTGTATTAGATGCGGCAACCGGATAGATCAGCAGGTTATCCGGTTGTTGTGTTTCTGTATTTGATTCTGTAGTTGTTTCTAAATTTGATTCTGCATTTAATTCAGCATTTGTTTCGAGCTTTGCTTTTACATTTGGTTCTATATTTTCTATAATTTCGGCCATAAGAATACCTCTGTTTTTTTCTTTTATCATAGCAGTTTCAGGGGGAAAACACAAATAATAATTGGTAGAAAAAAGTCTGTAAAAATGATAGAATTGTATGGAATCATCTGGAGGAGAAACATATGCAATTAATCAATGAAATCCCGGATACGTTCTGGAGTTTGTTCCGTTCGGTTAACCGGGATATTTATATAGAAGCACTTTTGTGCATCAATGAAGAATATGAATATAGCAATTATTTTCTGACGAAGGAAGTATGTATTCAGATCTTAAGTGATATGAATGCGAAGAAGCGTTTTGAACTGAAAAGGGAAGAATCGGATACGGAGTTTGATATGCTGGAGACGCCGGCGTCAAGGATTCTGAACTGGCTTTTGCGGGCCGGATGGTTGAAGCGGATTGAGGATTATAATACGCTGGTGACGAATATTGTAATTCCGGATTATGCGGCTATTTTTATAGAATCATTTGAGCGTCTGTATTCGGATGACGCATCGGAGACAGATATTTATATACAGAATGTGTATGCGACGCTGTATGCATTCCGCAATGATCCAAGAGCAAGCATCAGTATGCTTCGGACGGCACTTATGAATACGAGACGGCTGAATAAGGCCTTGCAGGACATGCTCCATAATATGAACAAATTTTTTGCCAAGCTTTTGAAGCAGGATTCTTATAGTGGAATTCTACGGGAACATCTGGACAGTTATGTTGAAGAGGTGGTATGGAGAAAATATCATATTCTGAAGACTTCCGATAACTTTTACATTTACAAAATGGATATTAAGAAATGTCTGAAAGACATCCGGGATGATGAGGCATTTATCGAGCGGGTGCAGGCAAGATCGAGGGTGCTGGGGGATAACCAGGATGATGTGACGGAGCTTCTGGATATGATTGAGCACGGGTTTGATGATATCGAGCATAGAATTGCCAATATGGACAAAGAGCATACGAAGTATGTAAGGGCGACTGTTACAAGAATGAACTATCTGTTGAGCGGCGAGACGGATACGAAGGGGCTTGTGGTACAGCTTCTGAACCGTATGTCGGAGAAGCCGGAGCAGATGGATGAGATGATTACAGAGACCGGAAAACGGATGAATCTTTCGATGCTTTCGATGCTGTCGGATAAGTCGTTGTATAAGCGGAGAAAGTCGAGAAAGGACTTTATCAGTCAGCTGCAGCCGGATGAGATGATCAGTGATCTGGATAAAGAAGATATTTTAAAATTGAACAAGATCCAGACGAGATTTACGAAGAGACAGATTGAAGAATTTATCGAAGATCATATGGAAGATGATGTGATGGATGTGTCGAAGATGAGACTTACATTGGAGGATGATTTTGAGAAGCTGATTCTGGCGTATGATTATAGTACGAGAAAGAATAGTAAATATAAGGTATTGGATGAGGATGCTAAGATGCTTGAGAAAGATGGATACCGTTATCCGGCACTTAGATTTGTGAAGAGAAGAGTGTAAGATTGTGTTCTTAGCATAAGATTAATTTGTAATAAAAAGAAATAGAGTTTTAAGGGAGTTCGATAATGATAGATTATTATGAACAGCTAACACAGGAAGAACAGGAAGAGATTACAGAGGTCATTCAGACACTGTACCGCCAGACATTTCTTCTTGAGAGAAAATATGATAAGCGGGCAGGCAGGATGCAGTATACGAAAGAATACAGAACCTGTAATAAGCACCTGGAATTCATGAAGGAATATTTTGCAGTGGCGGGAATTACGCTTCAGGAAAATGTACATATGGGCGTAATCTATATTCAGGGCGAACAGCTCTGGGGAGAGAAACTCCCGCGTCTGGCAACCATTTACCTGCTGGTGTTGAAGCTGATATACGATGAGCAGATGCAGACGGCGTCTTCTACCAACCATGTAGTGACGACACTTGGTGCAGTCAACGGCAAGGCCGGGGAATTTCATGTTCTGAAAAGTCTTCCGTCGATTACGGAGATGAGAAGAACGATCGCGATGTTAAAGAGATACCAGATCATCGAGCCGCTTGATGTACTGGAAGAATTAAATGAAGGAACCCGCCTGGTCATCTATCCATGTATTCATACGGTATTGATGGGGGATGACATCCGGGAATTATTAGATACATTCAGTGAGGAGGATCAAAGTGGAGACGAAACAGCCATTCAAAGCACTATCGAAGATATGCCTGAATAACTGGCATTACATAGACAGAAAAATACTGACACTCAATGACGGGATCAACTTCTTTACCGGTCATTCGGGAAGTGGTAAATCCACGGTGCTGGATGCGATCCAGATCGTATTGTATGCGAATACAGATGGACGTGGATTCTTCAACAAGGCGGCAGCAGACGACTCGGACCGTACACTGATCGAGTATCTGAGAGGTATGGTTAATATCAGTGAAAATAACGAATCACAGTATCTTAGAAACCGGAATTTCTCAAGTACGATTGTATTGGAGATGACGCAGACGAACACGAAGGACAAGCAGTGTGTGGGTGTTGTGTTTGATGTGGATACCTCGAATAATGACATCAGCCGTTTGTTCTTCTGGCATACGGGCGGTCTTCTGGAAAATGAATACCGTTCGGAGGGACGCTGTCTTACAACTGCTGAGATGCGGGAATATTTTCAGAGAAATTTTACAGCGGAACAGTTCTACTGTGGACCGAGTAATGAAAGATTCAGACGTCAGCTTTTTGATATCTATCTTGGCGGTCTGGATATGGAAAAATTCCCGAAGTTATTCAAACGTGCGATTTCATTCCGGATGAATATTAAACTTGAGGAATTCGTAAAAGAGTATATCTGTATGGAGCAGGATATCCATATCGAAGATCTGCAGGAAAGCATCATGCAGTATGGCCGGATGCGCAGCAAGATTGAGGAGACGATGGAAGAGATCCGCAGACTTCAGGCAATCGGTGAAAAATATGAGCTGTATGCGAAAAAATCAGAAGAAGAAAAGATCTGTTCTTATCAGATCAGTCGTCTGGAGATCCTGATGCAGGAGGCGAAGAGCCAGGAGGCAAGAGATAAGATTGATGCAAAGATGAAAGCAATCGAAGAGCTGAAGCGGCAGCAGGAGACTCTGGAAGAAGAAGAAAAGGGACTACAAAAAGAATATGAGCAGATCATCTTACGTATCGCAGACAGCGGATATGCAAGGCTGGAAGAAGATCTGGAGACGTTAAATGAGACGCTTAAGAGATTAAACAGCGGAAAAGCGAGATGGATGCAGACAGCGGAACATCTGAAAGCATGGACAGAAAAGGATATTACGCCGAATCAGGTCATATGGGATATCGAAAAGTTCGCAGACGGAAGCATTTTCGAAGAGGAACTTATACGTCTGCAGGAAGGGTTAAAAGATCTGCAGGAAGAGTTAGAAGACCAGAGACAGGAAGCAGATGCAGATCTCCGGAGAATTAAGAAAGAAGAAAAAGAAGCACGGGCGGAATTAAAGGAATTAAAGCAGGGAAAGAAAGCGTACCCAAGAGAACTTGAGGAAGCAAGATATGAACTGCGTAACCGGCTGCAGGAGAGATGTGGGAAATTTGTAAATGTGCATATTCTTGCGGATCTTCTGGATGTAAAAGATGAACGCTGGCATAATGCGGTGGAAGGGTATCTTGGAAATAATAAGCTTCAGCTGATTGTGGAGCCGGAGTATGCAAAAGAGGCTATGGATATCTATCAGGAGATGGATACGAAGCGGTTCTTCCGCGCGGCGGTTCTGGACACGGAAAAGCTTACGAAGGAGAAGCATCAGGTGCAGCCTGGAGCACTGGCAGAGGTTGTAAAGGCGAAAGAAACTTATGTGCAGGAGTATATGAATTTCTTCCTTGGAAATGTAAAAAAATGCGAGTCACTGGATGAACTGCGGGAGTGCAGGATCGGCGTGACACCGGATTGTATGCTGTATCAGGGATATAAGCTGCAGCATATGAATCCGGAAAATTATACGAGACGGGCATACATTGGTGAGACCAGTATGCGTCAGCGTATCCGCAAGCTGGAAGAAAAATGTGAGAAGTTAAATGCAGAAAGAATGCCAGTACAGGAGCTTTTAGAAGAGATCCGGCAGGCCATGAAGATGGAGATGCTGAATCAGCCGGCGGAAGATTATCTGGGATGGCTTGCAGACAGCCGTGAGATCACTGCAAAAGAGGAAAAGAAGAGCCGTCTTATGGAACAGATCCGCAAGTTAAAGGAAGAATCTGTTGCCGCCTGGGAAGAAAAGAAAAATGAAGTCCAAAAAGCCCAGGAGATAAAGAAGACGCAGGTTACGGAAGTCCAGGAAAATATCTGGGAAAATAAAAAAGAGATCGAACGCCTGAATGCGGATGTACTGCAGTCAGAAGAACAGATCAAAGAGATCAGGGTAAAAGTAGAAGACCAGACATATGAGAAAGAATTCCAGGAATATATGTCCGGAAGGAAGACCGGTAATTATGATTATCTGAGACGCCAGATGGTGGCGAAAGTGTATACACTCAGAGAAGAAGAAGAACAGGCTTATCAGAAACTGGTAGAAGAAAGAAGCGGATACATCAGACAGTATCCGAACCGGACATTTTCAACAACGATCCGTGATAATGCGCCGTATGAGAAGCTTCTGAATACGCTGTCCTGCGATCATCTGGATACTTACAGAGAGTCAGCCAAAGCACAGGCGAAGGCGGCTGTGGAGCATTTTAAAGATGACTTTATCTTCAAGATCAGAAGTGCGATCCTGGAGGCTTATCAGAGGAGAGATGAGCTGAACCGGATCATCAGCAAGCTTGACTTTGGTAAGGATAAGTATCAGTTTGTGATTACGAAGAATAAAGGTGCAGATGGAAAATATTATAAGATGTTCATGGATGATTCGCTTCAGATCCGTCCGTCAGACTTAGATGATACGATGGACAACCAGCTTGATATGTTCACGATGGAGCATGAGAACCAGTATGGGGAGATGATGAATGAGCTCATCAATATCTTCCTGCCGCCGGAGAATGCAACAAAAGAAGAAATGGACGAAGCAAAACGCAACATGGATAAATATGCGGATTACAGAACTTATCTGTCATTTGATATGCAACAGATTGTACATGGCGAAAAAGACATGACCATTGGACTTAGCAAGATGATTAAGAAGAATTCCGGTGGAGAGGGACAGAACCCTCTGTATGTTGCACTTCTGGCAAGTTTTGCGCAGCTTTATAAGATTAATCTGTCGCCGAAGATGCAGCGGACACCGACACTTCGTCTGGTCGTGCTTGATGAGGCATTTTCGAAGATGGATGCGGAGAAGGTTGCAAGCTGTATCTCACTGATCCGCGGGCTTGGATTTCAGGCGATTATCAGTGCGACGAATGATAAGATCCAGAACTATCTGGAGAATGTAGATAAGACATTTGTATATGCGAACCCGAATAAGAGGCATATTTCGATTCAGGAGTTTGAGAAGACAGAGTTCGGGGAGCTGGCTGAGGAAGAATAAAATTAGAGCCAGTGGGGACGGGAAAAAGTGGATTTTTTCCCGTCCCTGCTGGCTTTATGAAGTGGTATTTTCTGCATAGCTGTTACGTGCCTGACGAGGTGTCAGTCCGTAGATTCCTTTGAAGAGCTGATTAAAAAACATAAATTATATCGTACCAGGAATCTTAATGCTGGGTGTAGCTTTATTTATTCTGGCATCTTCCGGCTTCTGTATTTTTTGGGGGTGATTCCCTGGTATTCTTTGAACTTACGAATGAAATAGCTGATGTTGTCAAAGCCACAGTTAATGGCAATATCAGAAACAGACAGTGAGCTGTCATCCAAAAGGATGGCAGCTTTTTTGATGCGGTATTCATTCAGGAAGGCGAACGGTGTCTTGCCCATCTCCTGATGGAAATATCTGCAGAAATAGGTCGGGCTCATGCAGGCAATGTCAGCAAGTTCTTTTAATGTAATTTCTTCGGCGTAATGTGACCGGATAAAATCAAGCACTTCCTTCAGCTGATTCATGGAGGAGAGCTGCTTTCCGGTAGTCTGGTTCTGTATAAGAATTTCTGTGCGGAAACAGAGTTCCAGAATCTGCAGAAGACAGATCTTAATTTTGAGAAGTGCGCATTGTTCCGGGTGATGGTAATTATAGATCACTGCAAGAAAAAGCTGTCGGAGACTTTCTCGTTCTTTCTGACTGAGGGCACTGGAGATGTTGTTTGGGAAGAGTAGTTTCTTATGTGTGATTGGCTGGATGAAATTGTGCTGACAGGCATCATATAAATCAAAATTAAGTAATTGGGGATCGAAAACGATTGCATGATGCAGGGAATGGTTGTGTGCGCTTAGTTCATGCAGTTCACCAGAGTTGATGAAATAGAATTCACCGGCTTTCATTTCATAAGGGGTTCCGGAAATGATTCCGTGCATAGTTCCTTCCTCGATATAGAGAAATTCCAGTTCCTCATGCCAGTGGGCAGTAACGGAATAGAAGCCGTTCTTATCTTTATGAGAATAAATCTGTAAGGGGAACATAGGGGTTCCGTGAAAATTTGTCTCTTTTAAGGAACGTGACATGAGTGATCTCCTTTCTTGTACAGATGCATGACTGAATTGTTGCATAATATTGTGTTATTTTTTGATAAAATAATGAAAGTATCTTTTTATTTTTTGTATTATACTTTGTTCGAATAAAAAAAGCAAGAAGGGGACATAAGATGGAGAAGAAATGGTGGCAGAGCAGTGTCGTTTATCAGATATATCCTCGGAGTTTTGCGGACAGCAATGGGGATGGAATGGGGGATATTCCAGGAATTACAGGGAAAATTGAATATCTGAAAAAACTGGGAGTCAATGTACTCTGGATCTGTCCAATCTATCAGTCGCCGCAGGATGACAATGGATATGATATCTCTGATTACCGTACGGTTTACCCGGAGTTTGGAACAATGGAAGATATGAAGATATTGATACAAAAATGTCAAGATAATGATATCAAAATCATTATGGATCTGGTAGTAAATCATACATCAGATGAACATCCATGGTTCATAGAAGCAAAGAAAAATCTGGATAATCCATACCGGGACTACTACATCTGGAGGAAAGGTGAAGATGGACAGCCACCGAATGATCTGATGTCAAATTTCGGTGGAAGTGCATGGGAGTATTCGCCGGAGACGGATGAGTATTATCTGCATTTTTACAGTAAGAAACAGCCAGATCTGAACTGGGAGAATCCGAAGCTGCGACAGAAAATTTATGACATGATGAACTGGTGGCTGGATCAGGGGATTGCAGGTTTCCGTATGGATGTGATTGATCTGATTGGAAAGATACCGGATCAGAAGATCAAAGAGAATGGGCCGATGCTTCATAAATACCTGCAAGAGATGAACGAAGCGACCTTTGGTCACAGGGACAGCATGACGGTTGGTGAGTGCTGGGGGGCGACCCCGGAGATCGGAAGATTATATACTGATCCGGTAAGAAAAGAACTTAGTATGATCTTCCAGTTTGAACAGATTCAGCTGGATAAGAAACCGGGCGGACAGAGATGGGATTTGAAACCACTTTATCTGCCGGATCTGAAGTGTGTTTTCAGCAAATGGCAGACAGAGTTAGAAGGTCATGGATGGAACAGTTTATTCTGGAATAACCATGATCTCCCAAGAATCGTTTCCCGTTGGGGAAATGACGGAGACTATCGTGTCCTGTCTGCAAAAATGCTTGCGACACTGCTTCATGGAATGAAGGGGACACCGTATATCTATCAAGGGGAAGAGATCGGAATGACGAATGTTCCATTTCAGACGATTGATGAATTCCCTGATATTGAGACACAGAACATTTATCAAGAACGCCTGAAAGCGGGATTCACAGAGGAAGAGACCATGTATGCAATCCGGGCGAAGGCGAGGGATAATGCAAGGACACCGATGCAGTGGAATGCCGAAAAAAATGCAGGATTTACAGAAAGAACTCCATGGTACAGAGTCAATCCAAATTATAAGGAAATCAATGTAGAGCAGGCATTAGCGGATCCAGATTCCGTTTTCTATCATTATCAGAAATTGATCCGGCTTCGGAAAGAACATGAAGTTATGGTATACGGAACTTATCAACTGCTGTTCCCGGAGGATGAAGACCTTTATATCTATACAAGAACGCTGGAGGAGGAAAAATGGCTGATTATCTGTAACTTTCATGAGAAGACAAGAAAGTTACAGTGTAAGAGATCCGGGCAGGTCATGCTTAGTAATTATGCAGATACGCCTGCCGCGGAAAAAATTACAGAACTCAGACCATATGAGGCGGTTATTTATCAGATGGAATCCTGGGATGCGAATCATGGAGAACGCGGACAAGATCATAGTTCTGATTTTGAAGCCGATATTGAGTTGGTGTAGTTCCGAAAGCTTTTCGAAAGACCTTGCAAAAATAATTATCATTTGAAAATCCGACCATGGAGGCGATTTCGGCAATTGTGTGATGGTGGCTCTGTAAAAGAAGCGCACAGGACTTCTGAAGACGCAGATTTGCCAGATATTTTCCGGGCGAGATTCCATAGAGATGGTTGAATTCTCTGCAAAGATGATACTTGGACAGACCGACGGCATCAGCGACTTCATCAAGGTTCAGATCTGTGTTGTAATAATTGGAATCCAGATAATTCTTGGCCAGTGTAACACGAGGTGAAGAAAGTGCCGGGTGTTCCAATGCATAATCTGCCAGATCTAAAAGAAAAGCGTAGGCCGCTTTGGAATTATCAAATACCGATGCTAACTGATTGGAAATCGCATCAGCATAGAGTTGTTTCATCTGGTCAGGTAAAGTACTGGATGCTTCCAGGTGGAAGGCAGGTCCACAGGATTGATGAATGTGGTAGAGAAGAGGGAGACACTCGGAGGAAAATTCCAGATAAAGAACATCCCAGTATTCCGAATCGTCGGGTAATGAGTATTGACTGTCTCCGGGTACTTGAACAAGGAAGAGATCACCCGCCTGTTGAGGATAGGTATGGTCTGGTGTCTGGAAACTTCCTTTTCCTGAAATCGTGTACTGAAGTAATACATAAGAGTTTTTGCGGACTCGGTTATCCCAATGATAGTCATGGGAAGTGATGTGATGCATGCCGATTCCACGAAGTGTCTGGAGGGGAAGCGCAGAAGTTATATGAAAACCGACGGAACCAAAAGGCGGTTGGGCAGATGATTTTGTGTTTGTCATAAAAAGTACTCCTTTCAAAATAAATGAAGATTGCGGGGCGCAGCACGAAACAATCTGTAGAAATCTTAGTTTTGGGTTTTTATATCCGATATCATAATATAGCAATCAATAAAAAATAGCAAGAAATTACCATTCGCTAATCTGCATTACCATTGAAAGTGAGAAGAGATGGAAGTTATAATGCATTTAGTCAAGAGATGAAATGAAGCAGAATGAGAGAGTGGAGGAATAGAATGCAGATCAGTTTTGAGGAAGAACAGCAGGTCTTTCATCTATACAACGATAAGATCAGTTATGTGATTCAAGTAGAAAAACAACGATATTTAAAGCATTGTTACTACGGAAAAAGAATAAAGAGATGGCATGGCGGCATCAAGGATTATTATTACGACCGTGGATTCTGTGCGAATCCGGTGGAGGAAGACAGAACATTTTCTCTGGATACACAGTTGAGGGAATTTCCGGAGTCCGGACAGGGGGACTTTCGGAGTCCGGCCTACGAACTAGAAGACAGAAATGGAGATAAAAACGCAAGATTTTTCTATAACGGTTATCGCATTCTGAGTGGAAAGATCGCTCCGGATGGTCTGCCGCATGTCTACACTGATGCGGACACCGAGGCAATGACACTGGAGATCACGCTTCAGGATAAGGTGAGAAATCAGAGAATTCTGCTATATTACACCATCTATGAAGATGCAGTGGTCACACGATTCGCAAAATGGATCAATGACGGAACAGAACCGATAGAAATCTGCCGATTCTTAAGCATGAACATGGATCTTCCAACACAGGAATATGACGTACTGACATTATCCGGTGCACATACAGAAGAGAAAAACGTGTATCGACGTCCATTGTGTGCGGATTCAGTCACGATTGAAAGCAGTCGTGGAACGAGCAGCCCGCAGGCAACCCCATTTATCGGATTGTTAAGTCCTGGGACTACGGAAGAGCAAGGGGAAGTGCTGGGAGTAAACCTGATTTACAGTGGAAACTTCTATGGATGTGTTCAGTGTGGACAGTATGGAACAATCAGGGTACAGCTTGGAATTAATCCGTATCAGTTTGGATGGCAGCTTTCACCGGGAACAAGCTTCTGCACACCGGAGGCTGTACTGGTCTACAGTGAAAATGGACTCGCCGGAATGTCGAATACATTTCACAAGTTATACAGAACGCGCGTCTGCCGGGGATGGTACAGAGACCGGGAACGGCCAGTTCTATTGAATAGCTGGGAAGGTATGTATTTTGAAATCAATGAAGAGAAAATGCTGACGCTGGCGGAAGAAGCAGCGGAGCTTGGAATCGAACTTCTGGTGATGGATGATGGATGGTTCAAGGGAAGAAATACAGATACGACTTCCTTAGGGGACTGGACGGAAGATAAGAAGAAATTTCCGGATGGCCTGCAGAGTCTTGCCGAAAAGGTGAAACAGAAGGGGATTGATTTCGGAATCTGGTTTGAACCGGAGATGATTTCAAGGGAAAGTGACCTTTACAGAGAGCATCCAGACTGGGTGATCCGAAGTCCGCTCTACGAACCGATACTCAGCCGGCATCAGCTGGTACTGGATCTGTCGAATCCGGCAGTTTGCGAATATCTGATCGATGCAGTCAGTAAGGTGTTGGTACCGGGAAATATTAGTTATGTGAAATGGGATATGAACCGGCATCTGACGGATCTTGGAAGTGCTTATCTTGACAGGAAAAATCAGAATGAACTTTCACACCGCTACGTGCTTGGACTTTACCAGGTAATGGAGACATTGACAGAACGTTTTCCACAGGTGTTGTTTGAAAGTTGTTCCAGTGGAGGTGGCAGATTCGATGCAGGAATGCTTTATTACATGCCACAGACATGGACCAGCGATAATACAGATGCGATCTGCAGGCTGAAGATCCAGCATGGAACAAGCTTTCTGTTTCCGACAGTTACAATGGGAGCGCATGTGTCAGCATGTCCGAATCATCAGGTCGGGCGGACCACACCGCTTGCTACAAGATTTGCTGTGGCGGCAGCAGGCAATCTTGGATATGAACTGGATCTGAAGAAGCTTTCAAAAGAAGAGAAGGAAGAAGTCAGAGAGCAGATTGCAGAATATAAAAGGAGACGAAGAACCGTACAGTTCGGAACTTATTACCGGCTGGCGGATTCATTTCAGGAGAATCAAAGTGCCTGGAATATCGTTTCAGAAGATGGAATGGAAGTCATCTTCACTCACGTGCAGATCCTTGCGCGGTCAGCCTACAGGGTTCCGGTGATCCGATTAAAAGGACTGGATCCGGATGCAGTTTACACAGATTGTGAGACCGGGCAGGAGTATGGCGGGGATGAACTGATGTATGCAGGAATCCGAATACCAAGAATCAGACAGGACTTTTCAAGTACAACGATGGTACTAAGAAGAGCCTGATTGAGATAGAAAAGAAATGAAACTACAGGAGGAGTTAGAATGAGTAAAGAGCAGAGTTGCCAGAATGCAGCAAGTGAACTTCTGCGTCTGGTAGGCGGAAAAGAAAATGTAATCAGCGCGGCTCACTGCGCAACCAGATTACGTCTGGTATTAAAAGATGAGAGCAAAGCAGATGTAGATGGAATTCTCAAGACAGAGCTTGTAAAAGGACAGTTTTCCACAGGCGGTCAGTTCCAGATCATCATCGGAAGTGGTACAGTAGATGAAGTATACAAATATTTTATTCAGTATGCAGACATCAAAGAAAGTACAAAAAATGAAGTGAAAAAGGCTGCTGACCAGAAGATGAATCCGTTACAAAAACTGGTAAAGATGCTGGCGGATGTATTCGTACCGATTATTCCGGCACTGGTTGCCAGCGGTCTTCTGATGGGTCTGAACAATGTCCTGACAGCAGAAGGACTTTTTGTCTCAGGAAAGTCACTTGTTGAAGCATATCCGAATATCGCAGATCTTGCATCTATGATCAATACATTTGCAAGTGCAGCATATGCATTCCTGCCAATCCTTGTAGGATTCTCAGCGACAAAGATGTTCGGTGGCAATCCTTATCTTGGAGCAGTTATGGGAATGATCATGGTATCCGGTGATCTTCTGAATGCATATTCTTATGGTACAGCCATTACAGAGGGAACGGTTCCGGTATGGCATATCGGAGCGCTGACAATTGAGAAGGTTGGATATCAGGGAACTGTACTTCCGGTACTTGCAGCGGCAGCAATCCTTGCATTTATCGAGAAGAAACTTCATAAAGTAGTTCCGGAATATCTGGACAACCTCCTGACACCTGCACTTTCCGTACTCGTAACAGCATTCCTTACATTTACAGTGGTAGGTGGAGTGATGCGTACAGCCGGAGACTGGATTACAAATGGTGTTCTGTGGCTCCATGATACATTAGGTGTTGTCGGTGGATTTATTTTCGGATTTATCTATGCACCATTAACAATGACAGGAATGCACCACAGTCTTCTCCCGGTTGATATCCAGCTGATTGCAGCAGGCGGATCCTTCCTCTTTGCAATCGCAGCATGCAACAATGTGGCTCAGGGTGGAGCAACACTGGCAGCAATGTTCTGTGCAAAGGATAAGAAGATGAAGAGTATCGCAGTTTCTTCCGGTATCTCAGCACTGCTTGGTATTACAGAACCAGCAATGTTTGGAGTCAACTTGAAGATGAAATATCCATTCTATGCAGCAATGTTCGGTTCTGCTGTAGGATGTGCTTATGTGACACTGACAAATGTTCAGAATATCTCCCCGGGAGCAGCAGGAATCATCGGATTCGTATGCATCAAGTCCGGCGGAATGCTGAATTATATGATCGGAATTCTGATCTCACTTGTTGTTGGATTTGCAGTGACAATGGCATTGTCCAAGCATCCGAAGTTTAAAGAAGTGTAAGCCATTGGGCCATTGGGGACGGGGAAAACGGATTTTTCCCCGTCCCTGCTGGCTTTATGAAGTGGTATTTTCTGCATAGTTGTTACGTGCCTGACGAGGTGTCAGTCCGTAGATTTCTTTGAAGAGCCGATTAAAAATTGTCTGATTGCTAAAACCGCTTTTGTTCATTACTTCAGAGATTGACATATCTGTATTCATAAGGAGACGTCCCGCATGAGAAATCCGTACCTCATTCAGGTAGCGGAGGAACGTAATACCCATATGTTTTTTGAAGAAACGGCAGAAATATTCTCTGCTGAATCCAACCTGATCTGCTACTTCTTCGAGCGAAAGTTTCTCGGTATAATGTTCATTTACATACGAGATGATTTCCCGCAGAGTATCATTAGACTGGCTGGTTCCGATAGTTACTCCCGGAAGTGAGTACACAGAAAAATAACGAATCAAATCAGCAAGCATCAGCAATGCCGTGCCGTCCGAACGCATGGCGCTGGTGCTTTCGTTTTCTACATTCATACGTGTCAAATCATGTGCAACCTGGCAGAGGTGGATGTACTGGGTGGATTTCGGATCATCCAGAGGGACCGGGCGGCACTTTATATGATATAGTTCCAGGTCGGGACAGTAGACAGAGAGCCGCTTCTTGTCAACGTGGATACAAAGGAACATATAGAGGTTAGAATCCGAATGTATGGAATGTACTTCTTTGGAATCAAAAACAATTAGTTGATTACGTTGAAGTGTAAGGTGTTCGTGTTCGACATGAACACGGACGGATCCGTTCAGGCAGAATAAGATCTCCATGGCTTCGTGCCAGTGTGCCGGAATGTGTGTATTTTCAAGAGCTGCCATCGATACCTGGATGCCTAGATTGCCGAGTGGGTGCAGGGTTTCGTGATATGCTTTTGCCATAATAATCTCCTTTTTACGAATGGTAAATGTCAATATCGTTGTAAAACGAGATAATTATAGCACTGGTATAAAAATAGAAACAAGGCTAAAATACAAGATGTAAACGGAAAACAAAGATAACTAATATATAGATAATAAAAAAGGAGAGGTCAATATGAGTACAGTAGCAATTAAAAATACAATGGTAATGAATAACACTGAGAAAAAGGGCAGCTTGGCAGAGCGTTTCAAAAAATATATTCTGGATAACGCAGAGTATTTTGTGGCAAGCTCAGCAATGATGTCCGGAAATGGTTATGCAGCAGCACAGATCATGAGAGATGCAAGACGTGTTGCGGCATCTAACAGATAGGAAGAATTTGTGAGAAATCGCAGATTAAAAACTTGAGATAATGAAATGAAATATTGTAAGAATCGCCGAACAGTGGTAATATGTGACTGGAAAAAGTAGATGGTAACTATGAAAGGAAAGTCAGTATAATACTGACAGGTGATAATATGAATACAACAAAGAAAAGCTTAAAGGACAGAATCCGGGATTATCTGATTAAAAACATAAATTATATTGTACCAGGAATCTTAATGCTGGGTGGAAGTATATATTATCCTGAAAATTATAGAAGACATTAATTTATAAAAGCATTACAAATCATTCCTCAACAGCCGTTTCCGGATCGGAGGCACTTCAATACGAATGCCTTCACAGTTTTGCAGCATAGCTTTACAAAGCCACAGTTAATGGCAATATCAGAAACAGACAGTGAGCTGTCATCCATAAGGATGGCAGCTTTTTTGATGTAGTATCATGAAACAAAGAAGATCGGTGTGCATTGTGCATAAAAAACTGGTATAAGAAATAATAAAATTCTGACTTCAATATTCAGAATAATGTTACAAAATATAATAGAAAATACAAGAATAATGTTACGAAAACATTGAATAACACGAGAATAATGTTACAATACTAATATCAGGAGGGCGATTCAATGCTTAAAAGAGAGGTTTCGGAAAAATTAAAATTATGGAGAACTCAGAAAAATAAAAAGGCACTTTGCATTATAGGCGCAAGACAGATTGGAAAAACAACAATTATCAGAGAGTTTGCAAAACAAGAATATGAAAATTTTGTAGAAATCAATTTTATATTAGATAAGGGTGCCGAGAAAATTTTTGAAGATAAATTGGATGCAGATACTATTATTGAGAACCTGACTGCTTTCAAGATGCAGAAGATGGAGCCAGGAAAGACATTGGTATTTCTGGATGAGATACAGGAATGCCCCAATGCAAGATGTGCAATCAAGTTTCTGGTTGAAGATGGACGGTTTGATTATATAGAATCCGGGTCACTTCTTGGCGTCAGGTATAAAGAAGTTCCTTCTTATGCGGTTGGATTTGAAGAGATCGTTTCTATGTATCCTATGAATTTCAGGGAATTTCTCTGGGCTAACGGAGTGCAGGATACGACATTTACTACAGTAAAGTCTTGCTATGAAAATCATAAAGAAGTTCCAACAGTAATGCATGAAACATTGTTGAAACTTTTTGCAACTTATATTGTTGTAGGTGGAATGCCGGATGTTGTCCAGACTTATGTAGATACGCATGATATCGGAAAGGTAGTCAGGCTTCAGAGAAATATTCTGGAATTATACAGACAGGATATATCGAAGTATTCCGAAGGTGCGGAAAAAGTGAGGATTAAAGCCATCTTTGATAGTATTGCATCTCAATTGGATGATAAGAACAGACGGTTTATTTTGAACAGGATTGATGAAAATGGAAGAATGAATCGTTATGAGAATTCATTTATGTGGCTAAGTGATGCAGGTGTTGCTTTGCCATCTTATAATGTCACAGAACCACAGGCTCCGTTACAGCTTAATGAAAAGAGAAATCTGTTCAAATTATTTATGGGAGACACAGGTCTGCTCTGTGCTTCCTGCATGGAAAACATTCAGTTTGAACTCTTACAGGGAAATCTGGATGTGAATATGGGAAGTATATTGGAAAATGTATTTGCCCAGTCAATCAAAAGCGGTGGATTCTCATTGAATTATTTTGAGTCGAAAAAGTACGGAGAACTGGATTTTGTAATACAGAATGGATTGAAGATTGACCTTCTTGAGATAAAGTCGGGAAATGATTATCAGAAACATTCTGCTTTGAATAAAGTATCTGCAGTAGAAAACTGGAAGTTTGGAAGAAAAATTGTATTTTGCAAAGGGAATGTTGAGCAAAAAGAGGAAATTGAATATTTCCCGTGGTATATGGTGATGTTCTATCAGAGGGAAAAAGAGCCGGAACATTATATTTATGAGGTAGATCTGTCGGGATTGTAAATTTCCTGGAGTGCCTGCGAAAGTTATACGGAAGGTTAAAGAAAACGCTGAAAAAGGGCAATGTCATTAACTTAAAAGCAGAAAATATTTATTCTAAAAGGATTAGATATCTCCTGCTTTTTTTGATATGCTTAT
>NZ_CAKRAH010000041.1 GCF_934294775.1 uncultured Dorea sp. | reverse complement strand
ATTTTCTGCTCTCAGTATAGATTCGAAGAATGGTATGATCAGCTTGGTGGTGACGACAGTCCATTGGCTGACGCGATTATTGATCGAATCGCACATGACAGCTACCGGATCAATATCACAAGCATTGATGCTGAGCATGATATCTCTATGAGAGAGATCTATGGCTTGGATAAAATGTTACGCGAGTAAACTCGCATAAGCGGTTCCCGCATTACCGGACAGACGGTTTCCCGTCTGCCGGATTTGCGGTGTTACCGCACAGGAATATTCAATGTATTCTTTAAAATTACAATCAAAAACTCAAATATTACTTTTATTCTTACTATCTTCCTTATTTGGGCTATCGATTTCTATCTCAAAATTTGAATTTTCAAAAAAAATACGTTTTCTTACTTTGTGCATCATAGTAATTATTACTTCTAATATTTCAAATGAAAAACGTATCACCAACACTATTATTATGGACAATGGTACTTTTATTGCTCAATTTGCATCTACAGCTCCACAGCCAAAATTTTATGAGCCATGCTATGTATTTCTAAAAAAGGAATTTCAGTGGGATTCCAAACACGAATTAGACCTTTTAGAAAATAAATACGATATGAAATTCCTACTAAAAAGCACCACAAAAGACAAACGTATTTATTGCCCTGAAAATCATATCAATACAAACATTTATATCATAGATCCGCCTACCCCTTCTAATATATACGGAACAGACACATTTTCTACTGAATTAGTAACTTCTTTAGAACAAGAAATGCTTAAGCACCAAAAATCAAATATACAATTAATTGAAACAGATAATAAAATTATCTTACTCTGTCCTTCATCAATGGTACAAGAAGATTTTGCAAAATCTGTTCATTATTTAATAAAGAAAATTCAGAAATACCCTTTATTAAAAAAATCTAAAGTTACTATTTATTATAAAATACAAGATTCCGGAACTCAGTCGGAGTTACAAACAATTACGATAAACAATACACTTACTTTTCTTGAAGCCAAAGAGCAAAATAGACGCCTTTCTTTAAAATATTTAAAAAGCCAAATATATATCTTATATTATCAACTAAGTAAAGACGTTTCTTCAAACACATCTGATGTCCTTTAATACTTTTGGATAAATAGTAAATTACTATAAATTCACTCAGATAGAAAATTTTCTGTTACTGTTCACTGGTAACAATTTTCTCTTATGAGTGAATTTATTTCTTTACATAAGCAATAATATCTGTTAATCTATATCATACTTGAGGGGAATATCTAGTATCTAAAACTCTAAGGTCTATAAGACCATCGGTAATCGTTTCATATTCAGAAACAAATATCCGAAATATTTTTAATCAATGCTCAAAAAAATTTATATTCTATGGTATTTGTAGATGATTTCAAAAAGTAAAATTAATTAATTTATTAATTATCATTGTAAAAAGTACGCCACAACTCTATAATGGAAGGAGAACTGGATGAAAGAAACTATAAAAAGAATTGAATGGCATCCCGCATTTCAGGCAACGATACAGATTGAGTTCGAAAATGAATCGGATAAGCTGATATTTGAATCTGAACATCTGTTATCCCAAAAGCCAATGCAGATTGATGAATTAATCATTAAAGTGAAAGATCATGAAGTCATTGAAAAAAACATAGGAAAAATTTTTCGCAAATACAATATTATTGAATATAAAAGTCCGGACGATCACCTGATCATCAATGATTTTTATAAAGTATATGGATACTGCTGTTTTTATCAGGCTGATACAGAAAAGGTTTTTGAAATATCGCCACAAGAATTAACAATTACTTTTATCTGTAATCACTATCCACGAAAAATGATCCAGCATCTACAAAAATACCGGAAACTTGAAATTACGAAGATTGGTTCCGGCATATATCACATAACAGGCGATGAATTTCCCATCCAATTATTAATTACCAAAGAACTAGATCCGGCTGAGAATCTTTGGCTTCAGAGCTTACGGAAAGATATAAAATACAAAAAAGAAATCGAATTCTTGTTAAAGGTATATGATACAAAAAAACATTCAAAATTACATCAGGCGGCTATGGATGTAATTACCAGAGCTAACTGGGAATCTATAATGGAGGTGAAAGATAATATGCTGTGTGATGCATTGCAGGAACTGTTTGCAGACGAATTCAAACAGGTGGAAGAAAAAGTTACGAAAAAAGTCACAGCAGAGGTTACCGAAAAAGTCACGGAAGAGGTTACCGAAAAAGTCACTACACAGATGATCCAAAATACATACGAAAGTATCAAAGATCCGAATACAATTGCTCAGATTTTGAAAATTCCTCTGGAAACGGTTAAAAAATCATTGCAAATTTAAGTCATCCATAAATTTTCTTAACAAAAACCGCTCCACAATACCGTTGTCAGGATATTGTGGAGCAATTTTTATTGCTATGTATTCGTAAGTAGATGCCAGTGGCAGGTCCTGTAGATCGCCATGCGTTTGGAAGGAGTTACCCGTGGCAGGTTCTCTTTATTTATACCGTACATTTCTGATATACAGGTCTCAAATTATCATTGGTAAATGCTGAATGTTCATAATAAGTTCGTTCAAAAGCCTTCCCTGTCATGGTATAAGGATCCAATAACCTGTCAGCCTCTTCTTCCGTCACATACCCTTCCTTAATAGCCAGTTCACGAACCGGTACATTCATCTTCAAAGATTTTTTAGCCAGTGCAGCTGAAGCAGTATATCCAATTGACGGACAAAGAGCTGTTGCGATACCGGCACTTACGTTTACCAGATCTTTGCAGTGTTTTTTATTTGCTGTAATTCCAAGAATACAGTTATCCGTCAGCGTCTGAGCAGCATGACCTAAAGTTTCAATAGATTCAAATAATGTATAAAAGATTACCGGTTCAAAAGCATTGAGTTCTAACTGTCCGGCCTCTGCAGCCATCGTAATTGTATAATCATGTCCGATAATGTTAAAAGCGACCTGGGATACAACTTCCGGAATGACAGGATTAATCTTACCGGGCATAATAGAGGAACCGTTCTGTCTTGCCGGAAGATTAATCTCGCCGATACCAGTCTTTGGACCACTGCTTAAAAGCCGGAGATCGTTACACATTTTCGAAAGATTCACAGCGCAGGTTTTTAAGACACCAGACACCGATACAAACCCATCCAGATTCTGTGTGGCATCAAACAGATCATCTGCCAGATAGAAGTTCCCTTTTGTGATTTTGTTCAGATTTTTACAGATGTTTTTAAGATATAACGGACTTACATTGATGGAAGAGCCGATAGCGGTTCCTCCCATATTCAGCATTTCCAGCGTATGTATGGCATCTTCCAATCTTAAAATGTCTCTGTGAAGGACAGAGGCATATGCGTGGAAGGACTGGCCGAGACGCATTGGAACGGCATCCTGTAACTGAGTACGTCCCATCTTTAAAACCGGATCAAATTCTTCTGCTTTATCCATAAGTGCTTCATAAAGACGTTCCAGTTCTTTGATAGCACCGGTAAGTAAAGTAATTGCTGTAAGTTTTCCGGCACTTGGAATGATATCGTTGGTGGACTGAGCCATATTAACATGATCATTCGGGTGAACGATAGAATAATCACCTTTTGTTCCGCCAAGAATTTCAATCGCACGGTTGGCAATCACTTCATTTGCATTCATATTTGCGGATGTTCCGGCGCCGCCCTGTATGG
Source organism: uncultured Dorea sp. (assembly GCF_934294775.1). Taxonomy (GTDB): domain Bacteria; phylum Bacillota; class Clostridia; order Lachnospirales; family Lachnospiraceae; genus Dorea_A. Next base: position 21,303 of record NZ_CAKRAH010000041.1, on the reverse strand, counting down.
CATCTACAATAAATGAATCTGTATATTTCCCTGCAATCAGCTCGTCACAGGCTTTCATAATTGCTGAAGCAATATTCAGTGGAAGAAGTCCTGCATCGCGGTTCGTGATGGCTGCGGCCTTTTTGAGTTTTGCCATACTTTTTATAAATTCAGGATGTAATTGCTGGTGTGTGATTGGAAAGTTCTCTTTTGCCCTTAATGCCTGAACTCCATAGTAGGCTTCTGCCGGGACTTCCATTACACCAATTGAATCTGCTTCTGTTCTTGTTCTCATCATGATTACATCCTCCTGCTTGTCGTTAAAATGATATTATCAGAGATCTTTGTTTGGTATTTGTAAGAGCTCTGTCTGAATTATGTTGCATAGGTTACACCTGTAAGTCGTATTTGTAAATAGATAAAAAAAGAGTGTGAAAATAATTTCAATTTTCACAGATATTACTTTTCATTTTTAAGAGATGAAGTATCTGACTTTATTTTCTTAAGTCTAACCTCTGAAAAGATTGTACTTTTATCAATACAAACGTGTACTTATTAAGTAAAGAGTGTAAGAATAGAATTATAGAAAATTCAGAAAATCAAGCAATAAGTAAAAATCTAAGAAAGGATGTAGACATATGGACCACATAGATGAGCATTTGATTTATTTACTGCAGAAAAATGCAAGGATGTCTTTGAAAGATCTGGCAAAGGAAGTATATTTATCAACACCTGCAGTTTCGGCCAGAATCGAAAAGATGGAAAGAGAAGGCGTTATAAAAGGGTACGGAGTCAGAATCGATCCACTAAAGCTTGGATTCCACATCACAGCATTTATCAATATGGAATTAGAACCCGTACAGAAACCGGAATTCTATCCTTTTATTGAAAGTATTCCAAATGTGATCGAGTGTAATTGTGTGACGGGAAACTATTCTATGCTTATGAAAGTAGCATTCCCAAGTACAATTGAGCTTGATGGATTCATCGGTCAGCTTCAGCATTTTGGAAAAACGCAGACACAGATTGTATTTTCTACTCCGGTTGAACCACGGGGGCTTAATGTCGAAGCGTTGGAAGAAGAGAACGAGGCACATACTTAATAAAAGCATTTTTCAGACACACTCTGGCATTGCAAAAAACATCCTGCAATTTTATAATGAAAAGAAAAATATAAAAAGTTACCATTCACAGAATAAAAGTTTCTGAACTCGAATTTTTATGGGATTGTAACGAATAATAAGATAGGATTTCTTATATGAATACAACTTATTTACCTTTAAAATATTTAATTGACAAATTACATAAAGAACAGGCACTGACAAAGGAAGAATGGATTACGCTGATCGATGGACGGACACCGGAGCTTTCCGAGTATCTCTTCACTCTTGCACGTGAAGAATGCCACAGGTATTACGGCCATGATGTATACGTCCGTGGACTCATTGAATTTACCAATTATTGCAAAAATGACTGTCTTTACTGCGGAATACGAAAAAGTAATAACAACGTACATCGTTACCGTCTGACGGAAGAAGATATTCTCAATTGCTGCCGGGAAGGATATGAACTGGGATTTCGTACCTTTGTCTTACAGGGCGGGGAAGATGGATATTATACAGATGAACGGATCATCCATCTGGTTCGGACGATCAAAGACCGGTATCCGGATTGTGCGATTACACTCTCTATTGGTGAAAAATCAAAAGAAAGTTATAAGGCTTATTACGATGCTGGTGCTGACCGTTATCTGTTGCGTCATGAAACATATAATGAGGAACATTATCGTAAGCTTCATCCATCCAATCTGAGTGCCAAACACAGACAGCAGTGTCTGCGGGATCTGAAGGAAATCGGCTATCAGGTAGGATGTGGCTTTATGGTTGGTTCTCCGTATCAGACTACGGAACATCTGGCAGAAGACATGCTGTTTATGAAAGAATTGAATCCACATATGATCGGAATCGGTCCATTTATTCCGCATCATGATACACCATTTGCGGATGAAGCGGCGGGCACGTTGGAGCTTACTTTATTCATGCTTGGTCTTATCCGTCTCATGATACCAAAAGTATTGCTTCCGGCTACAACCGCACTTGGAACCATTCATCCAAAAGGACGTGAGCTTGGGATAAAAGCGGGGGCGAATGTTGTCATGCCAAACCTGTCACCGACAGAAGTCCGTAAAGATTATCTGTTATATGATAATAAAATCTGTACCGGTGACGAATCCGCCCAGTGCAGACATTGTCTGGAAATGCGCATGAAATCCGTCGGATACCAGGTGGTAACGAACAGAGGTGATTCTTTGAACAATGAACCATAACATTTACGGATCAATGAGTTGTCCTCTTAACAGAAAGCGAGGTATTTTAATATGAGTTTAAACAGCACACCTTCCTCTGAACGTACACATATAGGAATTTTTGGCAGAAGAAATGCCGGAAAATCCAGTTTGATCAATGCTCTCACGGGACAAAATCTTGCAATTGTGTCAGATGTTCAGGGAACTACGACCGATCCGGTTCTGAAAGCAATGGAACTTCTTCCACTGGGACCGGTTGTTATGATCGACACTCCGGGGTTTGATGACGAAGGAGAACTTGGAAAGCTGCGGATTCAAAAAGCGTATCAGGTTCTGAATAAAACGGATATTGCAGTTCTTGTTATCGACGGAACCACTGGATTTACCACACAGGATGAGGCGATTCTTAACCGGATTCAGGATAAGAACATTCCGCTTCTGCTGATATTTAATAAATCTGATATGGTTCCTGAATCTGTTCAGACAGAGATGATTCTGTCCGCACAGGACAAATACCAGATAGCACAGAAAAATATTTTATGGATAAATACAACGGAAAAACATCACATTTACGAATTAAAGGAACAACTGGCAAGGCTTGTTCCTTCCGGAGATTCTTCCCGGTTCATTGTCCGGGATCTTGTAAATCCCGGGGATTTTGTTGTGCTTGTTGTACCAATTGATTCTGCGGCACCGAAAGGCAGATTGATTCTTCCACAGCAGCAGACAATCCGTGATCTTCTGGATGCGGATACTACTGCGATTGTTGTAAAAGAGACAGAACTTCGTAGTACACTGGAATCACTTGGAAAGAAACCGGCACTTGTAATTACAGACAGTCAGGCTTTTAAAGAAGTGGCAAAAGATACTCCGGGAGATATCCCGCTAACATCTTTTTCCATTTTATTTGCAAGATATAAAGGAAATCTAGAAACGGTTGTACATGGTGCAAGAGCACTGGATACGTTAAATGATGGTGATACACTTCTGATCAGTGAAGGATGTACGCACCACCGGCAGTGTGATGATATCGGCACTGTGAAACTGCCACGCTGGGTACGGGAATATACCGGTAAAGATGTTCAATTTGAATTTACCAGTGGAACGGAATTTCCTTTAAATCTGGATAAATATAAAATGATCATCCACTGTGGCGGCTGTATGCTGAATGAACGCGAAATGAAATACCGGCTGAAATGTGCCGGTGATGCAAAGATTCCTATTACCAACTATGGAACTGCGATTGCTTATATGAAGGGCATTCTGGAACGGAGTATTGAAATATTCCCACAGTTATAAGCAGGGTTCCCGAAAACGCATGATGAATTAAAAAGGAGATTTCATATGTTTATTAGAAAAGCAACCTCAAAGGATCTTCCAGACATCCTTGCCATCTACAGTTACGCCCGAACATACATGAAAGAACATGGTAATCCAGATCAATGGAGAGATAGTTATCCACCGGTTGAACTCACTACGCAGGATATTGATACCGGATGCTGTTATGTCTGTATTATACAGGAAAATGAACAGGATAAAATTGGCGGCGTATTTTATTTTCATCAGGAGGACGATCCGGATTATAAAGAAATTGACGGTGCATGGTTAAATGACGATACATATGCCGTTGTCCACAGAGTTGCTACGGCGCCGGACACCAAAGGTGTGGCGACATTCTGCCTTAACTGGGCATACGGACAGTTTTCGAACATAAAGATCGATACACATGACGATAATATTCCGATGCAGCATTTACTGAAAAAATTAGGATTCTCTTGTTGTGGACATACCACACTTGCAAATGGAGAAGTGCGGCTTGTGTATCAGAAATGTATTGGATGATTTTCAACTTGAGCTTGTGATATGGAGGTATATATGCGAAAAAAATATATTTATTTTACCTTTCCTGTAGCAATATGTATTTATTTGTTAATGATGTTTTTTAACATTTATGCGCTTCCTTTTCTGATCCTGTTTACATTGTTTTTATCTGCTAATATTATAAATAGTATTCATAGTATTTTTTGCACAGATAATTCGAATGTAATGGGAATTGCCATAATAGCCAGTGTCATTTATCTTTTTATGATTGGACGAAATTTATTTTTGATTTTATTTAGTGTCTCTGTTAATTTGGGATATTTTCATGCAAATTAGACATACGGAGCCACGGGGACGTGAATTTCTGGCTTTTTTAATGTCCCTGGTGGCTCTTTTTATGATACTCCCGGGTAAACACACGGTTACGCCCTCCAACTATTTCATACACTACCGCACGCCAGTCACGACATGAAAGGCCACAATAAACAAGTGTATTAAACAGCAATTTTTCCCAAAATCTCCCCAATCGGTGCCCCTATCGTAAGTTCCGCTCCAACCTCTCTGGCTGTCGCACTTTTATTAATAACCACCAGATGCTTTCCGCGGAAATAATCGATGAATCCCGCTGCCGGATATACGATCAGCGAAGTGCCACCAATGATCAACGTATCCGCTTCACTGATTGCTTTAATACTCTTACTGATCACGTCAGAATCCAGTCCTTCTTCATAGAGAACAACATCCGGTTTGATCATTCCGCCACAGGTACATCTTGGGATTCCATCTGCATGCTTTACATATGCCGCATCATAGAATTTGTGGCATTTCATGCAATAATTACGATGAATACTTCCGTGAAGTTCCAATACATTCTTACTACCTGCCGCCTGATGCAGTCCATCAATATTCTGCGTGATCACAGCCGTTAATTTTCCTGCTTCTTCCAGCTCTGCAAGTTTCAGATGTGCCGCATTTGGCTTTGCATCCAGGAACATCATCTTTTCTTTATAGAATTCATAAAATCCTTCCGGATTATGCATGAAGAAACTATGACTTACAATCTGCTCCGGTGAGTATTTATACTTCTGTTGATACAAGCCGTCCGCACTTCTGAAATCCGGAATATTACTCTCCGTCGATACACCCGCTCCTCCGAAAAATACAATTCTTTCACTGTCATCAATGATACTCTGTAATTTTTCTACTTCACTTTCATACATCAGTTTTTCCTCCTGTCTCCACTCTACAGTTGCACATCATGCTATGCACAACACACTTCTACTGCACCAATATACAGAAATAACTGTCCGCATAATCAACTTCTGCACGACAGTTATCTCAGTTATTTCTCTTATTTATGATTCTCTTTTTCAATCCAGTCAATGACTTCGTTAAGTGTCGGAAGTTCTGCTGAGATTCCTTCTTTTGCCTCGTCCAGCACAATTGCCTCATCCGGAATATAGATTGTATATCCACCGGCTGCTTTACCAGCTTCCAGTCCAGGCGCACTATCCTCTAATACAAGACAGTCTTCCGGCTTCTGTCCGATAAGTTCTGCCGCTTTCAGGAAAATATCCGGTGCCGGTTTGCTGCGTTCGATCAGATCACCATATGTATATCCGGTAAACATCTCATATACTCCGGCTTTTTTAATGATCATCTCTGCACGCTTCTGTTCTGTAGAAGTTGCCACTGCTGCCGGTATTCCATTTGCATTCAGATATTCCAGCAATTCAACCAGTCCCTCTTCCAATGGAATTCCGTCTTTGGTTGCCATTTCAAAATATTCATGCTTTACCGCCCTGGTCTTATCATAATCCAGTCTGTCACCAAAATATTCTGTGAATTTATTACGGATTGCTGTCGGATTGGTTCCACGGAATGCATCAACCAGTGATCTTGGAAGTTCTACGCCAAGCTTCTCTCCTGCATACATCCATCCTTTTGTAGAAAGACGTTCTGTATCGAACATCGTTCCGTCCATATCAAATATAACACCTTTTACCATAACTAAGACTCCTTATTCGCACTGTAACCGGTAAAGAACTCCGATAATGCATCCAGTGTCTTTACAAGAACCGGTAATTCTGTATCATCCAGCTTATCCAGAATTGCCTGCGTCATCTGTCTGTGGTAATCTTCATGATGGTGATAAGCTTTTACACCCTTTTCCGTCAGTTTTACAAGAACGACCCGGCGGTCTTCCTCACTTCTGTGACGTTCCACATATCTTTTATTCACCAGACTGTTCATGGCTGTCGTAAGTGATCCTACGGTAATATTAAGTTTCCTGGCAATGGAAGACATATTATTCCCTTCTCCAAGCCCGACTGCTTCTATTACATGCATATCATTATTCGTCAGATCCTTGAATTCATCCGTAATAATTGCCTTTTCTTCCAGCTCCCATATTTCATTGATCAGACTCACCAGCGTCTGATTGATCATCTTATATGCGTCATCCATTCCCATCTTCCGTATTATCCTTTACTTTCACCCTTCATTCTTTACTCTTGTCTTTTATTATACCCTTTCTGGCATCAGAGAATCAATAACTTCTTTTACAGTTTCCAGACGAGTTGCCTGATATGCATAGGCACCACAGAACAGTAACGCATCATCAACCTTTCCTTTTGCCGCATTGATGAGGGCCTGTGTAATACAGTACGGTGTCGTTCCCGGATTACAGTGCTTCAGACAGTGGAAACAGTGAGCAGGTTTCAGCCTTCCAAGTTCTTTTACTTTCTTCATAAATGGATTCAAGATTGCACGCCCCGGCATTCCAACCGGACTTTTTACGATCACAATATCTTCTTTTTTTGCATTCAGATATGCTTCTTTATAGCGGATATCCGCATCACATTCTTCCGTCGTAACGAACCTTGTCGCCACCTGTATCGCATCAACTCCAAATGAAAATGCATGCGTGGCACTTTCACGGTCATGGATTCCGCCTGCAAGTGCTACCGGGATTTTTTTAGCGTATTTATTTGCAAATGTATGAATAACCTCCATAATCTTTTCGATTTCTTTTTCATACTTTGTATTCTCAAAAGGTTCTACATATCTTCTATCTGTATTTCCATCCGGCACAGGTTCAAAATATCTATTCTCTTTTATTCCGGAATCTTCCTGTCTGCCAACATCTATCCCATATTCCTCCAGCTGCTCTTCATGAAAGCCCAGATGTCCCCCGGCAAGTGGTCCTTCAATCACTACCAGGTCCGGGATTCTTCGGTACTTTTTATCCCAGTACTTCAATATTACATTTGCTGATTTTGCCGTTGACACAATTGGTGCGAGCAGGATATCAGAGTCTCCCACATATTTGGGAAGATCGGTCGGAAGTCCGGCTCCCGATACGATCAAATCTGCTCCTGATTCTACTACTGCCTGCACATATTCTTCATAGTGCTCCATGGCAACCATCAGATTGAATCCGATGATTCCATCCGGTGCAATTTTCCGTGCTTTTTCATATTCTGATTTGATGGCTCTTAGATTGGCCTTTAACGAATCTTTTTCAAAATCTTCGTCTCTATAGCCAGGCTGGGCGGCAGAGATGATCCCTATGCCGCCCTCTTTTGCAACTGCTCCTGCCAGATTTCCAAGGCTGATGCCAACTCCCATGCCCCCTTGGATAACTGGAACTTTTGCAATCTTTTCTCCTATTTTCAGTGGTTGTATTTTCATATATTTCTCCTCACATGCTACGGAAACGTGCATACCTGTGTTCTAATAACTCTGTCTCCGATAATGCCTCATATTTCAAAAGAAACGTATCAATTGCTTCATCCATCTGCGCAATCACGCCGTTCATATTCTGCACCGTATAATCTTCCGGTTCTTCAAAAACACGTTCTACGATTCCCTGTGCCTTAAGATTTTCCGCAGTCAGTTTCATTACTTCCGCAGCTTCTTTTGCCTTGGAACTGTCCTTCCAGAGGATGCTTGCGAATCCTTCCGGTGAGAGAATGGAATAGATTGAATTTTCCAGCATCCAGACTTCATCTGAAGTTGCCATCGCAAGTGCACCGCCGCTTCCGCCTTCACCAATGATGATAGAAACCACTGGAACCCTTAACCCGGACATCTCATAGATGTTTCTGGCAATGGCTTCCCCCTGTCCTCGTTCTTCTGCTTCCAGTCCGCAGAATGCTCCCGGTGTATCGACAAGACAGATTACAGGACGGCCAAATTTTTCCGCCTGCTTCATAAGTCTTAATGCTTTCCGGTAACCTTCCGGCTGTGGCATACCGAAGTTTCTTTCGATATTTTCCTTTGTATTTCTTCCCTTGGCCTGTGCGATTACCGTTACCGGCATACCGTGGAATCTTGCCACACCTCCAATGATGGCTTTGTCATCTGCAAAATACCGGTCTCCGTGAAATTCTATGAAGTCTGTAAATAATGCATCAATATAATCACTGCCTACCGGACGGTCTTTGCGTCTGGAAAGTTCTACTCTCTGCCATGCAGTCAGCTCATTTTTCTGGCTGTCTGGATTGTTCAGATTCACTTCTTTTCTTCCATACTCTTCACTGTCTTTTATGTTTTCTCCTGCGTCATGAAGTGCAAGAATCTTAGAAAGTGTCTCTTTCATCTGTTGACGCTCTACAATTGCATCGAGGAATCCATGTTCTAACAAGAACTCTGCTCTCTGAAATCCTTCCGGAAGTTTTTGTCCGATGGTCTGCTCGATCACTCTTGGTCCGGCGAACCCGATCAGAGCTTTTGGCTCTGCCAGGATCACGTCTCCGAGCATCGCAAAGCTTGCAGTTACCCCGCCAGTTGTGGGATCTGTCAGTACACTGATGTAAAGAAATCCTGCATCACTGTGGTGCTTAAGTGCTGCGGAAGTCTTTGCCATCTGCATCAGAGAGATGATTCCCTCCTGCATACGGGCCCCTCCTGAGCAGGCAAATAAGATGACCGGAAGTCTTTCTTTTGTTGCCCGTTCTACTGCCCTTGCTATCTTCTCTCCAACTGCTTCTCCCATACTTGCCATCAGGAATCTTCCATCACATACTCCGATAGCCACCTCGCGGCCGTCAATCTTTGCTTTTCCTGTTACGACTGCTTCCGAAAGACCGGTCTTTTCCTGTAAGTTTTTAAGCTTTTCTTCATAGCCTTTATATTCCAGTGGATTTTCTCCCTGAAAACCTTCATCCCATTCTTCAAAAGAACCTTCATCTGTCACCATTTCGATCCTTCGTCTTGCATGCACACGGAAATATCCTCCGCACTTCGGACAGATATAATAATCTCTCTTTACATCTTCTGCAATAATCGCTCCTCCGCATTTATTACATTTGCGAAGTAATCCTTCCGGAACTTCCGGTCGTCTGGTAAATGTAATATAATTCTTTCTCCCGACAGCAATTCTGGTCTTTTTAAATACGTTGTCCAGCTTCATCAGCAGTCACCTCTACAGCCTTTCAATAAATTCAATATCTATATTTCCCTCTATATAATCCGGGTGATTTACAATGCCATACTGATAATCAACATTGGTATCAATGCCTTCTATGATGACTTCTCCAAGTGCACTTTGCATCTTGTTGATTGCCTCCTGGCGGTTCTTCGCCCACACGATAAGCTTGGCCACCATAGAATCATAATATGGCGGGATGGTATACCCGCTGTAAATCGCCGAATCAATACGGATTCCCTTTCCTCCCGGAAGATACATATCCGTGATCGTTCCCGGAGACGGGCGGAAGTTTTTCTCCGGATTTTCCGCATTGATCCTGCATTCAATCGCATGACCGGTAAGTTTTATGTCTTCTTGTGTATAAGATAATTTCTGGCCGGATGCGATACGGATCTGTTCTTTTACAAGATCCACCCCCGTCACCCATTCAGTGACCGGATGCTCCACCTGAATCCTTGTATTCATTTCCATAAAGTAAAAGTTCCCGGATTTTTCCAACAGAAATTCAATGGTTCCGGCATTTTCATAGCCTGCTGCTTTTGCAGCTTTGACTGCCGCATCTCCCATCTTCTTTCTTAAGTCATCTGACAATGCAACCGATGGGGATTCTTCGATCAGCTTCTGATGATTTCTCTGGATCGAACAGTCTCTTTCTCCAAGATGGATTACATTGCCATATTTATCTGCCAGAATCTGAAATTCGATATGCCTTGGATTTTCCACAAAATGTTCGATATACATCGTTGAATCTGCAAATGCCATCTCCGTCTCTTTCTGTGCTGTCTGAAATGCAGATTCAAACTCTTCCGGTGTCCAGGCGGTACGCATGCCTTTACCACCGCCTCCTAAAGCTGCTTTGATGATAACCGGATAGCCGATCTCCTGTGCTAATGCGGCACCAGTCTTTGCATCATAGACTGGCTCTTTACTTCCCGGAATCACCGGCACCCCTGCTGCCATCATCGTATTTCTCGCAACCTGTTTGTTTCCAAGACTTGCAATGACTTTCGAATCCGGTCCGATGAATGTAATATTGCACTGCTCACAAAGCTCTGCAAATTTACTGTTCTCGGATAAGAATCCAAAGCCCGGATGGATTGCATCTGCACCGCTGATAATGGTTGCACTGATGATATTTTCCATGCTGAGATAACTGTCCTTTGACGGAGCAGGTCCGATGCAGATGGCTTCATCTGCAAGCTTGGTATGCAATGCTTCTTTGTCTGCCTCGGAATAGACCGCTACGGTCTCAATTCCCATCTCGCGGCAAGCGCGGATGATACGCACTGCAATCTCTCCTCTGTTTGCGATCAATACTTTTTTTATCATTTTTATTTACACTCCTATGTTGATCCCTTTTCATCTCTGTCAATGCAGAATGACTTTACATTCCTGCTGCCACGCTTCCATCAGATGTGTGACTGACTATCCAACCATGAATGTCAGTTCTGCACTTACTACGACTTTTCCATCCACACTGGCAACTGCCTCACCAACGCCGACAGGTCCTTTCCTGCGGATGATCTTCGTCTCCAGACGTACCTTGTCTCCCGGAACGATCTTTCCTTTGAACTTACATTTATTAATCCCGCCAAAATATGCGATCTTTCCTTTGTTCTCTTCCAGGCTTAAGATTGCAACCGCACCTGCCTGTGCCAGTGCTTCCACTGTCAGCACACCAGGCATCACTGGCTCTTCTGGAAAATGTCCTGCAAAGAATTCTTCTCTGTAAGACACACATTTATACCCAACCGCATACTCTCCCGGTACATAATCTTCGATGTAATCCAGCAGAAGAAATGGATGACGGTGCGGGATAATCTCCTGGATTTCTTTAATATTCAAATGATTCATAGTATATATCTGCCTCCTACACGATACGGAATAACGGCTGCCCGTATTCTACGCCTTCCTGGTTATGTACCAGAATCTCTGCAACTGTTCCGCTGTAATCGCTTTCGATTTCATTCATCAGCTTCATCGCTTCCACGATTCCAAGTGTCTGTCCTTTTTCTACTTTGTCACCGACTTTGACAAATGCCTGTGCATCTTCTGCCGGGGCTGCATAGAAAGTTCCTACCAGCGGGGATTCTACGACATTTCCAGCTGCGGCTTCTTCTTTTTCTTCTGCCTTTTTTTTCTCTGCATCTGTTTTTTCCATTTCATTTACACTCTTAGCAGAAGTCATCGTACCTGCCTGGTTCACCGGGGCAGACACATTTTCCGTCACATAGCATGTATTCTCTTTTTTGCTCAAATGCAGTTTGATACCATCTTCCTCATATTTGAATCCTGTCAGGTCTGATTTTGACACGGCGTCTATGAGTTCGATCATTTTCTCCATTTCCATATGCTTCTTTGTCCCTCCTGTGGTTACTAGGCCTCATATCTTTTCAACAGCAGAACTGCATTATGTCCGCCAAATCCAAGTGAGTTGGTCAGTACATAATTTACTTCTTTTTCTACCGGCGCACCGATTGCATAATTCAGATCACACTCTTCATCTGCAACTTCAGTTCCCACCGTCTGGTGGATGAAGTTATCCTGGATTGTCTTCACACAAGTGATGAATTCCACACCCCCTGCAGCACCAAGAAGATGACCGATCATGGATTTCGTCGAGTTGATCACGACATCTTTTGCCGCATCACCAAGTGCCAGCTTGACCGCACGTGTCTCAAACAAGTCATTGTGATGTGTACTTGTTCCGTGCGCATTGATATAGTCCACCTGGGAAGGTTCAATTCCACCTTCTTCCATTGCAAGCTCCATTGCTTTTGCAGCCCCGCTTCCGTCCTCTGCCGGAGATGTAATGTGATAAGCATCTCCTGTAGAACCATATCCAACAAGTTCCGCATAGATTCTGGCCCCACGGTTTTTCGCATGTTCCAGTTCTTCCAGTACGACCACACCGGCACCTTCGCCAAGAACGAATCCATCTCTGTCCTTATCAAATGGTCTGGATGCTTTCATCGGGTCTGTCGAAGTTGAAAGTGCTGTAAGGCTTGTAAATCCCGCCACTCCGGTCGGACAGATACATCCTTCTGCACCACCGGCGAGCATGACCTCTGCATCTCCGTACTGGATGGCACGCAGTGCATCACCGATGCAGTTCGTTCCACTTGCGCAGGCTGTGACTACGTTGGTACATTTTCCCTTTAATCCAAGCTGGATGGAAATGTTACCTGCAGCCATGTTAGAGATCATCATCGGAACCAGAAGCGGATTGACTCTTCCAGGTCCTTTTGTTCTGATCTTTTCGTATTCTTTTTCCACTGCCTGAAGGCTTCCGATGCCAGATCCTACGATTACTCCGACACGGAATGGATCTTCGTTCTTCATATCAAGCCCGGCGTCTTCAAAAGCTTCTTTTGCGGCCGCTACCGCATACTGGGAAAATGGCTCCATCCTTCTTGCTGCTTTAAAATCCATTCTGTCTTTTGCCTGAAAATCTTTTACCTCGGCTGCGATCTTTACTTTATATTCTGTGGTATCGAATTTTGTGATCTCTCCGATTCCCACTTTTCCTGCTTTGATGCCATTCCAAAACTCTTCTACCGTATTACCGATCGGAGTCACCGCTCCAAGTCCAGTCACTACAACCCTTCTCTTCATATCTCCTAATCTCCTTTACATCACCATACCGCCGTCCACATGCAACACCTGTCCGGTAATATACGCTGCCTCATCCGAAGCAAGGAATGCAACTGCATCCGCCACATCTTCCGCTTTTCCAAACTTTCCAAGCGGGATCTGGGAAATACTTGCTTCCTTTACTTTTTCCGGAAGTACTTCTGTCATATCTGTCTCTATAAATCCAGGCGCAATCGCATTCACTGTAATTCCTCTGGATGCGACTTCTCTGGCCGTAGTCTTTGTAAGACCGATCACACCGGCCTTGGATGCTGCATAATTCGCCTGTCCTGCATTTCCACTGACACCTACCACGGATGCCATGTTCACAATGCGTCCGCTTCTCTGTCTGATCATCTGGCGCAGTGCGAAACGGATCGTGTGAAACGCTCCTTTTAAGTTCGTATCTAACACCTGGTCAAAATCTTCTTCCGACATCTTCATAAGCAGTCCGTCTTTTGTAATTCCTGCATTATTTACCAGAATATCGATTCTGCCGTACTCTTTGATAACCGTCTCTATGAATTCTTTGCATGCATCAAAGTCAGCCACGTTACACTGCCTAACAACTGTCCTGCCACCTGCAGCTTCAATTATATTTTTTACTTCTTCGGCTCTTTCTTTTGAACCATTATAATTAATCACAACCGTCGCACCTTTGGATGCAAGATTGATCGCAATTGCTTTCCCGATTCCTCTGGATGCTCCGGTCACAACCGCAACTTTTCCTTCCATTGTCTGACTCATCTTTACGCTTCCTCCATCACATTTCCACTCTCTGCAAGTTCTGCGCAGACTTTATCCACATCCTCCCACTGGGAAATGTGGAATACGTTCACACTCCGGTCGATCTTTCTTAAGAATCCTTCCAGTGTCCTGCCCGGTCCGATCTCTACAAATGTATCAACACCGTCTGCGATCATATGTTCCATGCTCTGCATCCAGCGCACCGGCGAACTGATCTGCTTTGTAAGAAGTCCGAAAGTCTCCTTAATATCTGTCACTTTTTCTGCGGATACATTCGTTACATATGGAATCTTCAGCTCATGGAATCTGATCCGATCCAGCTCTTCTGCAAGCTTTTCACCTGCCGGAATTAACATCTGTGAATGAAATGGTCCGCTGACATTTAACATAACGGTACGTCTTGCGCCAGCTTCTTTTAACTTTTCTGCCGCTTCTTCCACTGCTTCTTTTTTTCCGGTAATCACAATCTGCCCCGGACAGTTATAATTTGCAATCGACACACCGTCGATCGGTCCGGTTACCTTTTCGATCTCCTCTGCATCCATGGACATTACTGCACACATTGCCCCTTCACCTGCCGGAACTGTATTCTGCATCAGTATTCCTCTCTGTCTTACCAGACGGACGGCATCCATATCATTCATCCCGCCGGCAACTGCGATTGCCGGATATTCGCCAAGACTTAATCCTGCCGTGATATCTGCTTTTAAGCCTTTGCTTTCTGCAACTCTTGTCATCGCAAGACAGGTGGTAACCATTGCTGCCTGCGTATATTCGGTCAGGTCAAGTTTTTCATTTTCCTCAAAACAAAGGGCCTTCATATCCAGATCCAGTTCTTCGCCCGCCTGATCGAAAATATATTTTGCGATCTCACTTTTTTCGTAAAAGTCAGCTCCCATGCCTGCTTTCTGGGCTCCCTGTCCCGGATAAATAAATGCAATCTTACTCATAGAATCCATTTCCTCCGATCAATGCATCTGTTTCCTGTACCAGTTTCTGGATCAGATCTTTACAAGACATTCTTTCTTTTACCATACCGGCAATCTGTCCTGCCATCACACTTCCGTTCTTTACATCACCGTCTACAACCGCTTTTCTAAGACCGCCGAGTGTAAGTTTTTCCAGTTCTTCAAATCCCGCTCCGGCATTTTCAAGTTCCAGATATCTTCTCGTCATATCATTGCGAAGGGCTCTGACTGGATGTCCTGTGGTTCTTCCTGTTACTCTGGAATCGATGTCCTTCGCTTTGATGATTCTTTCTTTGTAATTGTCATGCACCTGGGATTCATCGGTTACTACAAAATGTGTTCCCATCTGTACACCCTTTGCTCCTAACATGAACGCAGCAGCAATCCCTCTTCCATCTGCAATTCCTCCGGCTGCAATAACCGGAATATTAACTGCATCAACAACCTGCGGAACCAATACCATCGTTGTACTTTCCCCGATATGTCCTCCGGCTTCACAGCCTTCTGCTACCAGCGCATCGGCTCCGCAGCGTTCCATTCTTTTTGCCAGGGCCACAGAAGCAACTACCGGGATCACTTTTACTCCGGCTTCTTTCCACATCTTCATGTATTTTTCCGGATTACCCGCACCAGTTGTTACCACTTTCACGCCTTCTTCAACGATAACCTTTGCAACTTCATCAGCATATGGACTCATCAGCATGATATTGACCCCAAATGGCTTATCTGTCAGTTCTTTTGCTTTTTGTACCTGATCTCTGACCCAGTCCGCCGGAGCACTTGCTGCCCCGATCAGTCCAAGGCCGCCGGCTTCTGATACGGCCGCAGCCAGATGGTATTCTGCCACCCAGGCCATGCCGCCCTGAATGATTGGATATTCGATTCCTAATAATCTGGTTACTTCTGTCTGCATAATCTTTATACTCCCTGTCTTTTATAATCTCATTTTCAAGTGTATTGTCTTGTTTGTTGATATACGGTTTTGTTTTTTGTTACTGTTTACGCGTTTTGCAGACAGTAACATTTTTTTACTTTCAATTTTTGTCTTTTGATCTTTATCTACTCTTTATGAGCATTTACATATTCTACAACGTCTCCTACTGTGACGATCTTTTCCAGATCTTCAGATGGAATCTCGATTCCGTACTCATCTTCCAGTGCCATTGTCAGTTCAAAAAGATCTAACGAATCTGCTCCGAGATCGTCTTTGAAAGATGCACTTTCTGTAATCTGGCTTTCTTCTACTCCTAAGTTTTCTGCTACCATTTTTTTAATCTGTTCAAACATGTTTTTGTTCTCCTTTTTTATTTTCATCATTTTTTTGCATTATTTTACTTATAACTTCTACATATGCTCTTCACGCACGTCTTATTGTCCTTAAGTTCCGGCGTTTATAAAGTATTTTTCCCAATGTAATTGTCTTACCACTCTATAATACTTGCTCCCCAGGTAAGACCTGCTCCGAATCCGGCAAGGACAATTTTCTGTCCTCTTTCAAGCTTCCCTTCCCGGTTCAGCTCATCCAGCAGAATCGGAATACTTGCCGAAGATGTATTACCGTATTCTTCCAGGTTTACCGGGAATTTTTCCATCGGCTCATCTAATCTCTTTGCAATCGCTTCCACGATCCGCTTATTCGCCTGATGTAAAATGTAATAGCCGATTTCTTCCTGCGCCACATCATTCTTTTCCAGTACTTCCCTGATCACCTGCGGTACACTCTTTACAGCAAACATAAATACTTCTCTTCCATCCATCTGCATCAGATATTCTTTTTCATCTGGCTTGGTCAGATCCGGCAGTGATAGCTCGCTCCTGTCATACCTGCTCTTACAGGTAAGTGCGCCACCCCTGGAACCGTTGGAATGCGTTACCGGGAGGTAGTATCTTGTGTCATCTTTTTTCAGTACCGCCGCTCCTGCGCCGTCTCCAAAAAGGATGCATGTTCCCCGGTCTTTCCAGTTCGTCAGGTTCGATAAGCTTTCACTTCCAATGATCAGAGCGGTCTGATAGACACCGGCATTCAGATAAGCCGCTGCTGTATTATAAGCAACCACAAATCCGGTACATGCTGCACTTAGATCAAAGCAAGTCGCATGGTCTGCTCCAAGTTCTTTTTGAACCTCACATGCTGTACATGGAAGTATTACATTTGAAGAAATCGTAGAAACAATGATCAGATCCACATCCTCTGCAGAAATCCCCGCATTATCAAGTGCACGCTTCCCAGCCTCACCTGCCATGGATACTGTTGTCTCTTCTCTGATGATATGACGTCTTACCACTCCGGTTCTCTCCCGGATCCATTCATCACTGGTATCAACCAGCTTTGCAATGTCATTGTTATCCATTGCAAATGATGGAACGCAAGACCCTGTCCCACATATTCTTCCAGTCATTATAAATACCTCTGATTTATTTTGATTCTAAATTATTTTGACTTTCAAAGTATATACCAGGATATTTTGTTTGTCAAGTATTTTGAATATCAAAATACTTTTTTTAAGACGTGGTCCAGGCGTGTCTTAAAAATGCTTTCTGTAAGATATATGTCATAATCGTGGGAGATTTTGTCTGAATGAGGGCGGCGTAACGAACTACCGTCAACCGAATGAAAGCAAAAAATATAGCACTGATCATCAGATTTTTCTAATAATCAATGCCATATATTTTCTGTTCTTTTATCTCCTTTATTCCAGATAAAACGCCCCTTGCGGATCATATATATTTTCATTCTCCGCAATCTCAATCCCGTAATGGTCATATATTCTGCCATCCGCATCCATGTCAATCCAACGCTGTTTCAGATCTTTTTCATTCATCATGCAATATCCCACACAGGCCGGATCATTAAAATAAAATACATAATCATTTTTCACTTTCTGATATCCAGCGCAGATCACCCAGTGACCTTCTGCCAGGTATGTATCCGTCTTTGTCTTATCTTGCGTATTATATCCTTCCGCTCCCCATGCCTGTATACACATCAGCATCGGATGTTTTTTATCCAGCACAGACACCAGATCCTTGATGGTCCTTTCTTCTTTGGCAATGGCTTTTACATCATTTTTTTCAAAATAATTCATCAGTTGTTCCGGTGAAGTGCCTGCATCCTCTGTTGTCCCAAGTTCTTCTTCATACCCTTTCAGATTCAGGTCCCCCTGATAAGGATTGATCCAGTTCATCAACATCTGCACACAGGTTGTTCCACATGTGTAACCGCCGTATTGACGAAGATTCGGAATATCGATAAACACATCTGCATCCTGAATACTTCCTTCGTAAATACTTTTGTCAGAATCCTTAACCTCTGCTTTCTTTGTACAAGATGTAATAAACAGACTCATAACAGCAAGGCTGCAGATCCACAAGCCTTTTTTTAACTTCATCCATCCACCACTTTCTCATTATGCCAAAAGTTTTTCTTCCCACTCTTTTTCTTTGAATCCTGTCAGGACAAACCCGTCTCCGATAACCAATGGCCGCTTCACAAGCATGCCATCCGTTGCCAGAAGTTTTAACTGTTCATCCTCGGACATGTCTTTTAACTTCTCTTTGAGATTCATCTGCTTATACAGCATACCACTGGTATTGAAAAATTTCTTCAGTGGGAATCCACTCATTGCATGCCATTCTTTTAACTCTTCATATGTCGGATTCTCTTCTTTCATTGCACGCTCTTCAAATTCTATGTTATGTGCCTCCAGCCATTTCAGAGCTTTCATGCAGGTGCTGCATTTTCTGTATAAGAATACTTTCATGATTCGTTCTCCTTTTTTCTACTTCTTCTCATTATCTTTATTCATCAAATTATTATCGTTTCATGTTATTTTTCCAGCGTTGTATTTCTTCTATATTATGCCCTACTGCTTCTGCGATCATCTCTTCGTTTACTCCCAGCTCAATTAGCTTGATTGCCGTCTCATATCTTCCTTTTTCTTCTCCCCTTATCTCACCAGCCTGATAAATTTTATCCATCTCTTTACACATAAATTTCACCCCTTCCTGTGTTTCTTTCAGCTCTCTGACCCTATTTGCCAATACTTCACTATACATATCGTCTGCCCTGCTACAATGAAAATCATGCATTAGTTTTCCTAATTCTGTATCTTCCTGAATCAATGCATTAATATATATTATTTCACTTTTATCATCATAATTTTTTCCGGTCTCTTTTACAGTACGTTTTATATGCAAAATTGGTTCTACATTTTTCTCTGACTCATCATCTACAATAAAAATCACTTTTGATTCTGGCAATTTTTCAAAATCTTCCCCTACGTAAAGACTATGAGAATCTATCATACTGCTATAGTATCTTGTTCTTTTGGGTCTGGCTCCTTCTTTTTTATGCTGTATTTCTATATCATATATTTCTTTTCTTTCATTTGCTGCTATGCAATCCAATATTACCGATCTTCCTTGAAGATTTTTATAATCCTTTTGTACTATTACATCTGTTAATTTTAGATTTTTATTCTCTGTAATAATCCGTAATACACATTCCGAACATTCCAAAACATTTAATACATTTCTCATGAACATATCACTCATCATAGTTAATTTTTCAAGCATCTGCTGGTAATAATGAAATCGTTCATCTACAGAATTTACATCAGACAATTTGATACTTTCCATCCATTTTCTCCTTTCAGTATAAACTTATCTTTTAAGTATTGCAACACCGCAACAAATATAGTTTGAAGTATATTTATTGATTATTATAAAATTCTAACTATTATCTTCCAATAAACATCACCATCTTTCCTATATCAAATTTTCAGACTCACCTTTTCAAACATTGGAGCTTTCGGGATTGATATATCCCTATGAATGGAACTGAATGTTCCTTTTCTAAAAAGACCTTTTAACGTTTGAATGCACTGGTTGCTTCCAGTGCATTCATCTTAACATAATATATTTATACTATCAACCGATTATCCTATTTTTTTTGCCTTAAAAACCATACTTGATCTGATATAAGTAAGCCCTGTAATCAGATAGATGACTGCCACAATAAGAACCGCCATAATACCGGTATTCAAGAATAAATTAGAGATCATCGTAAGAAGTAATAATACAGGTATTACCTTATTCAGGATTACATATGTCTTATATGCGCTTTTATATATAACCTCTTTTTCCGCCTCATCGCAGCTTTCCACCCACTGTTCCAGGAATTTTCTGGAAGATGGGTCTCCTTGTTTTTCCGGATGTGCTTTCTGAATCAATTTTACATATCTTATAGAAAGGTACAGGTCATAAAAATAACATAAACAGAATATAATACAGGCTGCCAGGAAATAATTGCTGCTTCCAGATCTGATATACTTTAACGAATATCCAAATGACAGTATGATAATACAGAAGACCTGCGATACGATATTACCACCAGATATCCATCCGCCCCACATTTCTTCTTCATAATCTAATTCGTAAAACCTTTCCTCGTCAGCATCTTCCATCTCTTTATATACTTCTTTTAATCTATGCATGCTATATTCTCCGATGATAACTGTTACAACGGCTACCACAACTAATGCAGGAAATATATAATGCTGTATGGTTCCTGTAACAGACCTTAATCCTTCATTTATTCCATTTCTCATCAATTCATAAGCGACTGCCATTACACCACCTGCGATCCCGCCTATAAACATAGCCAGTAACATCTTCCACGTTGCTGAAAAATAACTGCTTTTCTTTGTTTTCTTCATAACCTACTCCTCCTCATACTCAAAAATATCTTCCACACTCACCTGACAGATCTTCGCAAGCTTAAGCGCCAATGTTACCGACGGTGAATAGTCCCCTCGTTCAATCTGACTGATTGTCTGCCTGGATACCCCGGCAAGTCTTCCCATCTCTGTCTGATTGACGCCAAGTTTTGATCTGTATTCTTTCAAATGATTTAGTAAAGGCACATAATCATCTCCTTTTCACATTTGCGTTTTTGACAACTATTCTTGTCAAATTCATTATAGTAGATGACAAGTATAGTTGTCAATACATTCTCCACACAAAAAAATACTTTTGGTGTTTAATACATTACTTTGGGTTGGATTCCCGGTCCTTGCGTATGCCTTGGTATAAGAACTGGTCCGCGACTCCATGAGGCAAGAAGTAGTAAGAGAGCCTGAATTCCCTAAAAACAACAGAAAGCAAACCCAAACTCGATGTTCGTCTCAAACAGTGGATTTGCTTTCTGTTAACGGGAATCCAGACTCTCTAACTACTTCTAAGTCTCATTCCGAATGCTACCCAGTCCTTATACCAAGGCATACGCAAGTCGTGACTGGCAGGTGATAATTAATGTATTAAATGGAGGGCGTAACTGAAGATGCTTACCCCGGTAGTTCTTTTTATGATACTCCCGGGGTAAGCACTCACAGTTACGCCCTCCAACTATTTCATAC
>NZ_CAKRAH010000040.1 GCF_934294775.1 uncultured Dorea sp. | reverse complement strand
GGAGTGAACGTCCGGAGAAAACAACAAAACATACTGTATTAGCGGGAAATCACTGGTACAGTATTCTTTTTTGTGGTAAACTTTTCTAGCGTATATTTGAAAGATAAATGTTTTTAAAACACATTTTAGTTCCTTGACAGACAGAGAAAAACATCATATAATACCAGATAAATAATAAAACCTATCTGGTTAATAGGAATAGCTGTTGCATGAACAGCAATCCACAAAGAGAGGTTAAAAGATATGAAGACAATCACGATAGAAGAGTTATTACAATTAGATCAGAATACAATCACAGTACTGGACGTACGTCCTGCAGATGCATATACCAGAGGCTCTGTACCGGGAGCGGTCAGCATCCCGCTTGCAGAAGTAGAAGAACGTATGAAAGAACTTCCGAAAGAAAAGCCGGTGTATGTATTATGCCATACTGGTGAATGGAGTGTCGATGCTGTTTATGAACTGGAAGCAGCCGGATATGATGCGGCGAATATTGAAGGCGGATACCGTTCTTTTTTGAGAAAGAAACTAAGTGAGTTCGTACAGGATGAAAATACTACCGGAGAGAAGCAGAAAGAGATTGAACGCAGTATCATCAAGAAATTCCGCAAGGGAATCTGGAGAAAGTTCACGAAAGGGATCAGAGAATACGATCTGATCCAGGACGGAGATAAGATTGCAGTCTGTATTTCCGGTGGAAAAGATTCCATGCTGATGGCAAAGCTTTTCCAGGAACTGTTAAAGCATGGAAAGGCAAATTTTGAACTGGTATTTCTGGTAATGAATCCAGGATACAATGAAGATAACTGGAAGATCATCCAGGATAATGCCAAAGTACTTGGAATCCCGCTTACGGTATTTGAGACACAGATATTTGATACAGTAGCAGATATTGACAAGAATCCATGTTACCTTTGCGCGAGAATGAGAAGAGGTTATCTATACTCTCATGCAAAAGAACTGGGATGTAATAAGATTGCGCTCGGACATCATTTCGACGATGTGATTGAGACGATCCTTATGGGGATGTTCTACGGCGGAAAGGTGGAGACGATGATGCCGAAGCTCCATAGCCAGAATTTCGAGGGTATGGAGCTGATCAGACCAATGTATCTGATCAAGGAAGATGACATTATAGCATGGAGGGATTACAATCAGCTCAACTTCATCCAGTGCGCATGCAGATTCACAGAGAACTGTGTATCCTGTGGCGGCGGAAGAGGTTCCAAACGTGACGAGATGAAGGAGCTGATCAAGGAATTCAGAAAACAGGGAGATATTATTGAAAAGAATATTTTCCGGAGTGTACATAATGTCAATTTAAGAACGATTATCGGATACCACAAAGATGACATGGAATATAATTTCCTGGACGATTACAATGAAAGAGGTAAATAAATAATGAATTACGGATTTGAGACACGATGTATACACGGAAACGGAACAGATGAAAAAACACATTCTTACGGTTCGGTAGCAGTACCGATCTACCAGGCAGCAACATTTGCACACCCTGGAATTGGAAAATCTACAGGCTACGACTACACAAGAGAGAGCAACCCGACAAGAACAGAGCTTGAGCATACGATGTCGGCACTGGAAGGTGCGGTAGATACTGTAGCATGCGCAAATGGCATGGCTGCGGTAGGTCTTTGTCTGGAGTTATTTGACCGCGGGGATCATATCCTTTGTACAGATGATCTGTATGGCGGTTCTGTCAGAATGTTTGAATCTGTCGGCGGGAAGAGGGGATTGGAGTTCTCTTATGTAGATACTGCGGATGCAGATCTTGTAGAAGCAGGTATCCGGGAGAATACAAAAGCACTTTATATCGAGACACCAAGTAACCCGACCATGCGTGTCACAGATCTCAGAAAGATGAAAGAAATCGCAGATAAACATGATCTGAAGATTATCGTTGACAATACATTTCTTTCACCATTATTTCAAAGACCGATTGAACTGGGAGCAGATCTGGTTATCCACAGTGGAACAAAATTCCTTGGCGGACATAATGACACACTGGCAGGATTCCTGTGTTCGGCGGATGAAGAGACAGCGAAGAAGATCCGTTATATATATAAGACAGTCGGAAGCTGTCTTGCACCATTTGACAGCTATCTGATCTTGCGTGGAATTAAGACATTGTCTGTAAGATTAAGAGCACAGCAGGATAATGCGATGAAGATTGCGAACTGGTTAAAAGGACATAAAAAAGTAAAACAGGTCTATTATGTAGGCTTGAAAGAGCATCCGGGATATGAAGTAAATGCATCACAGGCAAGCGGATTCGGAAGTATGATTTCTTTCAAAGTAGACAGTGAAGCAACAGCAAGGAAACTCCTGGAAAGTGTGAAACTGATCGCTTATGCGGAAAGTCTCGGAGGCGTAGAGTCACTGATCACTTACCCGATGCTTCAGACACATGGAGATCTGCCGGTAGAAGTAAGAGAGAAGCTTGGAATCACAGAAGATTTCTTAAGATTGTCAGTTGGAATTGAAAATACAGATGATCTAATCGCAGATCTTGAACAGGCACTTGCGTAGGAGGATATACAGATGAAGTTCGATTTTGATAAAGTAGTAGACAGACATGGAACAAAATGTCTGAAATATGATTTTGCAAAAGAAAGAGGAAGAAGCGATGATATGCTTCCGCTCTGGGTAGCAGATATGGATTTCCCGACAGCACCGGGAATCCAGGAAAGATTAAGTGAAGCAGTTGCTCATGGAATTTACGGATACAGCGAAGGAAAAGACGATTATTTCCAGGCAGCAGCCGGATGGTATGAGAAACATTTCGGATGGAAAGTGGAAAAAGAATGGCTGATCAAGACACCGGGCGTGGTATTTGCACTTGCTATGGCAGTGAAAGCTTATACAGAAGAGGGCGACGCAGTGCTTCTGCAGCAGCCGGTATATTATCCATTCAGCGAGGTGATCACAGATAATCACAGAAGACTGATCAATAATCCACTTCAGCAGGTAGACGGACATTACAAGATCAACTTCGAAGAATTCGAGCAGAAGATCGTAGATGAAAACGTAAAATTATTCTTAATGTGCAGTCCGCACAACCCGGTTGGACGTGTATGGAAAGAATGGGAGCTTCGTAAGATCGGAGATATCTGTCTGAAACACAACGTACTGATAGTCAGCGATGAGATCCACAGTGATTTCACATATGGAGACAATGTACACCATGTATTCGCATCGTTGGATGAAAGATATGCAGCGATCACTACTACATGTACTGCACCAAGTAAGACATTTAACATCGCCGGACTTCAGATTTCGAATATCTGGATTTCGAATCCGGAACTTCGTGCAAGATTCCAGGCAGAAGTGACGGCAGCCGGATACAGTCAGGTGAACCTGATGGGACTGGTAGCATGCCAGGCAGCGTACGAAACAGGTGAAGAATGGTTGAAAGAATTAAAACTCTATCTGGCAGAGAACCTGGATTACGTCCGTACATTTTTAAAAGAAAATCTTCCGGAGATCAAGCTGACAGAGCCGGAAGGTACCTATCTTCTGTGGCTGGACTTTAAGAGTCTTGGCATGAAAGAAGAGCAGTTAAAAGACCTGGTAGAGAACAAAGCAAAGCTCTGGCTTGACAGTGGGGCGATGTTTGGACCGGACGGAGAAGGATTTGAGCGTATAAATATTGCGTGTCCACGAGAAATTTTAAAACAGGCATTGACACAACTGGCTGAATCGGTGCATGATAGGTAAGTGAGAATACGTTAAAGAAGGGAATTTTTCATGAAGAATCCATTGCACTATCAATTTTCCGAGTATGACTGCGGACCGACAACCATGCAGAATGCTATCAGCTTTTTGTTTGAGAGGGAGGAGATTCCGCCGGAGATACTTAGAAATATTATGCTATATTGTCTGGACTGTTATAGTTCCGACGGTAATCCAGGTGAGAGCGGGACTTCCTGTGCGGCAATGATGTTCTTAAGTAACTGGCTGAACAGTATGGGCAATATCGATAAACTGGCTGTTTCCAGCAAATATCTGTCCGGAAAATCCGTCTATATCGGAAATGAAAGTTATGTGAACGATGCACTAAAACGCGGAGGTGCCGTGGTTTTACGTCTGTATACAGATGAATGGCATTACGTACTTTTAACCGGAGTGGAAGGTGAGAATGTACGGATGTTTGATCCTTATTATTGCGACCAGGATTATGAACAGAAGGATATCATAAGAGTTCTGGATCAGCCGGCCTGTTGCAACCGGATCGTTCCATGGAAGTATTTTAATAAGACAGCACTTAACATGTATTCCCTAGGACCGTACGATGGGAGAGAAGCTGTGATCTTATTTAATGAAAAGACCAGGCTTACGGAGGAAGAGACCATCGAATACTTTATTTAGAGGTGAAAGTTTGAAATGAACGAAGAAATCAAAAGCGAAATCCAGAAACTGAAAAAAGAAAAAGATGCTGTTATCCTGGCACATTATTATGTAGATGGGGAAGTACAGGAGATTGCAGATTATGTAGGAGACTCTTATTATCTTGCAGAGATCGCAACAAAAGTGCCGGAAAGCACAATCATTTTCTGCGGCGTATCTTTCATGGGAGAAAGTGCGAAAATCCTAAACCCTGAGAAGAGAGTCGTAATGGCAGACGGTCATGCAGACTGTCCGATGGCACATATGGTAGATGTGGACAAGATCAGAGAAGTAAGAAAAGAATATCCGGATGTATCCGTAGTCTGTTATGTGAACTCGACTGCCGAGATCAAAGCAGAATCCGACGTCTGTGTAACATCATCCAATGCACTGAAGATTGTAAAGAATCTTCCGAATAAAGATATCTTCTTTATCCCGGATGAGAACCTTGGCCGTTATGTGGCAAGCCAGCTTCCTGAGAAGCACTTTATCTTCAATGATGGATTCTGCCACGTACATAAGAGCATCCATAAAGAAGAACTTCAGAAAGCCAAAGAAGCACATCCGGAAGCACTTGTACTGACACATCCGGAATGTACGGGAGATATTCTGGAATTATCCGATTTTATCGGAAGCACATCACAGATCATCGATTATGCGACAAAGTCAGATAATAATACATTTATCATCTGTACCGAGATGGGTGTGTTCTATGAACTGCACCAGAAGAATCCAGAGAAGAAGTTCTACTCGGTAGGACACAGACAGTTCTGTCCGAATATGAAGATGGTACGTCTGGAAGGTGTAAAAGAAGCACTCGAGACTATGCAGCCGGAGGTCAATCTCGGTGAAGAGATGCGCCAGAAAGCAGCACTTCCACTGGAGAAGATGCTGAAGCTGGCAGCACAATAAGCCAGGGTAAGCCAGGGGGACGGGACAAGGGGTTTTTTTAGTGTCCCGGTGGCCCAAGTAAGAAGAAAAATTTGATTACACAATTGGATTACACATAGAAAGACTTCGTATCTAACAGGGGATATGAAGTCTTTTTTAACGGAATACAGTTGAATTGTTCAAAAACAATTAAAATAATGGTTTTAACACAACAAAAAACCATTATTTTGATTACTTTTATTTACAAATGATAAAACTTGTGATTTAATAAAGAAAAAACGGGTATCTTATAAATCAGAAGGTGAGACTATGAGAGAAAGATTATTTATAACACCAGAATACACAACCGCAAAGGAAATCAAGAGAATCCGAAAAGAATTACACCTGACACAGAAAGAATTTGCGGAATTTGTCAATTGTTCAAAACCGACAGTAGAGCGTTGGGAGAGAAGTGAAGACGTTATCCGCGGACCAATTGTTCCATTTCTTAAGATGGTGCAGAAGTACCCGGAATATGAACAGGAAGTTAAAGTTCCGGAAAAAGTGTGGCCTCTCAGAATCTGGTATATGTATGGTCGGGAGGTATGTACTTTGATTGATGTGAATGAACGGGAACGAAAAGTGAAAATAAAAAATTATACAGATAAGATTATGTTTCGTGCATTTGGGGTTGTAGAAGAGCCGGATTATAATCAGTACATGGAATTTCTGGAGTCCAGATGTTTCCCGGAAAGCAGAGATAAGATGAAACTGATATTGAAAGATCTGGGACTGCCATTTTACGATCCGGTTATGATTATAGAGAAGACAGAAGGCCGGATGGCAGAGGATGATTTTTGGATCCGTATAGAGAGGTAGATGAATGGTAGAACTTTTTGAGCAGAATATCAGGTCAAATGAGAGACAGTCATCAAAAGGAAATCAGCTAAAGTGGGAGAACAATGGAATCTGGTACAAAGCGGATTATACAGGATACGAAGGACTGGCAGAGTATATGATATCGCATCTTCTGAAAAAGTCTACGTTGGCTGAACAAGAATTTGTATGTTATGACCTGGAAGAAATCAAATATGGAACGATGGTTTATAATGGAGCAAAGAGTAAAAAATTTCTGAATGAAGACTGGCAGATTATAACTTTAGAGAGGCTCTTTCATAATTTTTTCGGGGAAAGTTTGTATAAAAGCCTGTACAGAATACCAGATCATGAAGAAAGATTACGTTTCTTAGTACAGCAGGTGGAACGGATGACTGGACTTCAGAATTATGGAATATATATGAACAAACTGCTGACAATAGATGCTTTTTTCTTGAATGAAGACCGGCATACACATAACATAGCAGTTCTGATGAATGGAAAAGGTGATTATGCATACTGCCCGATTTTTGATAATGGAGCAGGACTGCTGGCAGATACAACGATGGATTATCCTTTGGCGGGAGATATTTATACACTTATGGGCAAGGTTCAGTCAAAAACAATATGCAACGAATTTGATGAACAATTAGATATTTCGGAATCTTTATATAAAATAAATTTAAAGTTCCGGTTTACGAAAAAAGACGTGACGGAATTGCTTTCAAATGCAGAAGAATATCCGGAAGAGATAAGACAACGTGTGGAAACGATTATATTTGCACAAATGAGAAAATACCTGTATTTGTTTTTGAAAACATAGAGGATTATAATTAATAAAGGAATATTACAAAAGAGAGGTAGTAGCGAATGAAATTTCATAGTTTGTAATTGAGATTAGAGGAAAATGTTTCGGACAATTGAAGCCGGTGGCAGATTCTGTAGATAAGGAATTTCCGGATTTTGCAATAATATGGAAAAAGAAATAGAAATTTTACTTTACAAAGCACATATAAAGTACTAAGATAAAAGAAAAGATATCTTCAGGGCAGGGTGAAGTTCCCTACCGGCGGTAAAGCCCGCGAGCCGAAAGGTATGATCCGGTGAGATTCCGGAGCCGACAGTACAGTCTGGATGAGAGAAGATGATGGTACAGTTAAGTTTTGCAATGAATGTAGTATCAAAGCTCTGAGATGGTAATCCATTTCAGAGCTTTTTGTAAAATAATATTTTAGAGAAACATTTATCAATTTTGTAAAACAAATCGTGCCCCCTGTAGATAATCTACAGGGGGTTTTTGCATAGTAAAGTATGCAAGAAAAGCTGTTCTTTTGTATATCAAAATAAGAATTGAAATAAGAATTGAAATAAGAAAGAAGGAATAGAAGTGACAGATAAAGATTACATGCTCCGGGCAATCCAGCTGGCCCAAAAAGGAGAAGGCTGGACGAATCCGAATCCAATGGTAGGTGCAGTAATTGTAAAAGATGGGAGGATCATAGGAGAAGGTTATCATAGAAAATGCGGAGAACTTCATGCAGAACGTAATGCACTCGCATCTCTTACAGAATCAGCGGAAGGCGCAACGTTGTATGTTACACTGGAACCTTGCTGCCATTATGGTAAGACTCCACCATGTACAGAAGCAATTATTGAACAAAAGATTAAAAAAGTAGTGATTGGTTCCAGAGATCCAAATCCGGAAGTAGCTGGAAAAGGTGTACGGATACTGAGAGAGGCTGGTGTTACCGTAACAGAAGATTTTATGAGAGACGAATGTGACCGCCTCAATCCGGTATTTTTCCATTATATTACAACGAAGACGCCTTATGTGGTGATGAAATATGCAATGACGCTGGATGGAAAGATTGCGACGAAAACAGGCGCATCAAAATGGATTACCGGGGAAGCAGCAAGAGCAGAAGTACAGCAGATGCGCCACCGGTATATGGGAATCATGGCCGGTATCGGAACCGTGCTTGCGGATGATCCAATGTTGAATGTCCGGGTAGAAGGTTTGAAAAGCCCGGTCAGGATTCTGTGTGACAGTAAGCTTAGAATTCCGCTTGACAGTCAGATTGTAAAAAGTGCAGGAAAGTACCGGACAATCGTAGCTTATGCGGATTTTGGAAATGACAAAGAGAAACAAGAAAAAACAGATATATTACATGCCATGGGAGTAGAGACTATCTGCTGTCCGGATGAGAATTGTCAGATAGATCTTAAGAAACTGATGCATGAGCTTGGAAATGAAGGCATTGACAGTATCCTTCTGGAAGGAGGAGGAACGTTAAATGACAGTGCGCTGCGGGCAGGAATCGTAAAAGAAGTACAAGCCTTTATCGCACCAAAGATATTTGGCGGCATGAATAGTAAGACACCGGTGGAAGGCATCGGAGTTGATATTCCTTCCGAAGCAGTGAAATTAAAATATACAGATATCTGTCAGATCGGGGAGGATATTAAGATTACATGTCAGGTGTGTGAAAAAGAACAGGAGGAGTCATGTTTACAGGAATCGTAGAAGAGAAAGGAAAAGTCCGGTATATGCAGCTTAACGGAGAATCGGGAGTCCTGGCGGTGAAAGCAAAAAAAGTGCTGGAAGGTACGAAGATTGGTGACAGCATCGCAGTAAATGGAGTGTGTCTGACGGTCACATCACTTCAGCCGGATGGATTTACTGCGGATGTGATGGCAGAGACAATCCGACGGAGCAGTCTTGGAAGCTGCAAGGCCGGAAGTTACGTGAATCTGGAACGGGCAATGGCAGCAGATGGAAGATTCGGAGGGCATATTGTAAGTGGTCATATTGACGGAACCGGTGTGATACGGTCCATGATCCGGGAAGAGAACGCCATCTGGGTGTCTATTGGGACATCACAGAAGATATTACATCTGGTCGTAGAAAAAGGATCTATCTGTATAGATGGAATCAGCCTGACAGTGGCGAAAGTGGACGAAGCAGGTTTTCAGGTGTCAGTCATTCCTCATACAGGAGAAGAAACTACGCTTTTGGAAAAAGCGCCGGGTGATCCGGTCAATCTGGAAAATGATGTAATCGGTAAATATGTAGAAAGGCTGCTTGGCATTGATAAAAATAAAGAAGAAAAAAAAGAATCCGGAATTACGATGGAGTTCCTGGAAAAATTCGGATTTTAGAACAGGAGGATATATATTATGTCACAAAAGTATCAATACAACACAATTGAGGAAGCATTAAAAGACTTACGGGAAGGAAAGGTCATCCTGGTTACGGATGATCCGGACCGGGAGAATGAAGGAGATCTGATCTGCGCGGCAGAATTTGCAACACAGGAAAATATTAATTTCATGGCGACTTATGCGAAGGGACTGATCTGTACACCGATGAGTGCGGAGATTGCAGCGGATCTGAATTTTCCTCCGATGGTTGCGGAGAACACAGATAATCACAGTACAGCATTTACCGTGGCAGTGGACCATGTGGACACAACGACCGGTATCTCTGCAGCAGAACGTTCGTATACCATTATGAAATGTGTGGATGAAGAGGCACGACCGGAAGATTTCAGAAGACCGGGACATGTATTTCCACTCATTTCCAGAAAAGGTGGGGTTCTGGTACGTAATGGCCATACAGAAGCAACGGTGGATCTTGTGAGACTTGCTGGATTAAAAGAATGCGGTGTGTGCTGTGAAATCATGAAAGAAGACGGAACCATGATGCGGACACCGCAGTTGTGGGAACTTGCCAAAGAACATGGTCTTACATTTATCACAATCCGTGATCTGCAGGATTATCTGAGGATACATGAAAAACATGTAAAAGAAGAGGCAGTTGCAGAGCTTCCGACCCAGTATGGTGATTTCAAAATCCACGGATATATCAATGATATTACAGGGGAGCATCACCTGGCACTGGTAAAAGGTGATATCGGAGATGGCGAAGACGTACTTTGCCGTGTGCATTCGGAGTGCCTGACCGGAGATGCATTTGGTTCACTCAGATGTGACTGTGGTCTGCAGCTTCAGACGGCGATGCGCCAGGTAGAAGCAGAAGGAAGAGGCATCATTCTTTATATGAGACAGGAAGGAAGAGGAATCGGTCTGATCAATAAGATCAAGGCATATGCGCTTCAGGAACAGGGATATGATACCGTTGAGGCAAATGTAAAGTTAGGATTTGCACCGGATCTCAGAGAATACTGGATCGGGGCGCAGATATTATCAGACCTTGGCGTGAAATCATTGAGATTACTGACTAACAATCCGGAAAAAGTTTATGGACTTGGTGGTTTTGGGCTGAAGATTAACGAAAGAGTACCGTTAGAGATTCCACCGCAGAAGTATGACTTGAAATATATGAAGACAAAACAGGAAAAGATGGGACACATTTTCAAAGAAATAAATTTATAAAACATTTATTAAAAATAACAGGAGGAAGAAATCATGAGACAGATCAATGTAGTAGAAGGAAAAGTAGTAGCACCAGAGGGAATGAAAGTTGGTATTGTAGCGGCAAGATTCAATGAGATTATTGTAAACAAATTATTAGGCGGGGCAGTTGACGGACTGGTCAGACATGGAGTAGAAGAAGAGAATATTACAGCAGCATGGGTACCGGGAGCATTCGAGATTCCGATGACCGCACAAAAGATGGCAAAATCAGGAAAATACGATGCAGTTATCTGCGTAGGTGCAGTTATCCGTGGGGATACATCACACTATGATCTGGTGTGCAACGAGGCAGCCAAAGGAATTGCACAGGTGGAACTTGCAACAGGAATTCCGGTATTATTCGGAGTTATCACAACAGAAAATATCGAGCAGGCGATTGCGCGTGCCGGAAGTAAGGCGGGAAATAAAGGATATGACTGTGCACTGTCAGCCATCGAAATGGTGAACCTGATGAAGCAGCTCTAATTGAGAAGAAAAAGATAAGGAAAAGTGATAATAAAGACGATGGTAAAAACAATCATATTTGACTATGATGGAACAATCCATAACACACTTAGAATCTATGAACCGGCATTCCGGAAAGCTTATCAGTGGCTGGTTGAACAAAATGTTGTGGAAGAACAGAAGATTGAGTCATCCCGGATTGCAGGCTGGCTTGGACTTAACAGTAAAGAAATGTGGGATACATTTTTGCCGGAACTGGAGCAAAGTTACAAAGACCAGGCAAGTAAGATGGTGGGAGATCTGATGCTTAGGCAGATCAGAGAACATAAGGCAGTGTGGTATCCGGGGGCGGAAAAGATGCTGACAACGTTAAAGAACCGGGGATATCATCTCGTCATCTTAAGCAACTGTAAAATAGCATACCGCAAAGCACACTGGGAAGAATTCAAAATGGAACGTTGGTTTGACCGGTTTTACGACTGTGAATCGTATGGATTTTGTCCTAAGACAGAGATTGTAAGGGATATCATTCGCGAATATCCCGGAGCCTATCTGGTGATCGGAGACAGGAAAAAGGATCTGGAATGTGCCAGATCCTTTGGAAGTCCCTTTGTAGGATGTCTGTATGGATATGGAGAAGAGGGCGAGCTTGACGGGGCGGATTACTTTGTAGAGCATATAGAAGAAATACCAGAATTACCATTATTTGAAGTATACTTTTAAATTTATTAGCGACTCATTATTACACCTTCCAAAGTTATCGTTACAACACCAGGCGCAGATAATAAAAAAGAAATCTAATAAAATGGTTACTAATAAATTTCTTAGTAACTTCAAAAAATATCACCTTCAGGCTATAATGGGGTAAAACACATGGCTTGAAGGTGATTTTATATGCCAAAGTATGTGCGAAAAGTTGCCGGTGGTCAGATATTTTTTACAAAGAAGAGGAAGAAAAAGAGATGGTGCAATGTCAGAAATGTGATCACAGGAGATAAGGAGATATCATGATTAAATATACAGAAGAAAAGAAATTCACACAGGAAGAAGTACAAAAGCTGTTTTTATCCGTAGGCTGGACTTCGGGAAATTATCCAAAGCGTCTGTATAAGGCGCTGATGAATTCCTCTACGGTACTTACTGCATGGGATGATGAAGAACTGGTAGGACTGATAAGAGTATTAGATGATACAGAGATGCTGGCACAGATCCATTATGTACTCGTCCATCCAGACCATCAGGGGAAAGGCATTGCAGGGGCGATGCTTGAGCATGTAAAAGAAAAATACAAAGACTTTATGTATATTGAGGTCATGCCGGAAGACAAAAAGAACGTGCCATTCTATGAAAAGCATGGATTTACTATTATGAAAAATGGTGCGGCGATCCAGATCTGTAATTATGAGAATATGCAGTAGCAGAGGTGAGAAAGCAGGCACTGGTGCAGGGAGCCCAGCCCCTGTTAAGCTATAATCTTGGAGCAAAGAATATTCTAAGGGTAAAGAAAACATTCCGGCTGCTGCTGGTATGCTGTATAAGCGGTTCTTGTTGTATCTGGCGGAACCGGATCTGCATATAGATTAGGTGGGTAGGTTTTCTTTTTTTATACAAATTGTGTAAGATAACATTGTGCATGATGTAGGATTGGGATTATGATAAAATAGATTAGAATTACCATGCTGTCTTAAGGAGGCAAAAATAGCTGCTGGTCAGAGCAGTGCATAACATAGAAGGAGAAGTGAAAGTTATGTTCAATATAAGAATCGAAATATGGAAAAAAGAAGAATACCATTATCCGGCTGCACACGGCTTCATACCGGTGATGTTCAGCTACATTCATGAGGATGAAAAGAAGCATCCGGCAATGATTATTGCACCGGGTGGTGCATACAGGGAAACATCCCCGTCGGAGGCACATCTGCCGGCTATGGAATTCTATCAGGCAGGCTACAATGTATTCGTCCTGGAATACACGGTAAACCAGCTGGATGAAGCACCACTGAAGCTGCAACCGTTAAATGACATATCAAGAACCATCCGGATGATCCGTTCCCGTGCAGAAGAATTCCATATCAGGCCGGATCGGATTGCAGTCTGCGGATTCTCAGCAGGAGCACACTTATGTGCGAGTCTTTGTGTACATAACAAGGATGTAAAAGATCCGGAAGAAGCATATCAGAACATATCCAACCGCCCGGATGCAGCAATTCTGGCTTATCCAGTCATCAGTTCGGGAGAATATGCACACAGAGATTCTTTTGTTGCATTGTTAGGGAAAGAGCCGGCAGAGCAGGAACTGGATTATATGTCACTGGAAAATCATGTGACAGAAGATACTCCACCGTGCTTCCTTTGGCAGACTGTAACAGACCAGACCGTTCCGGTGCAGAACAGCTATCTGTTTGCACAGGCATGTGCGAAGGCGGGTGTACCATTTGCACAGCATGTATTTTCAGAGGGGATCCATGGACTTTCTGTGGCAACCGAAGCGTGGTTAGAACAGAATATCGGACAGGAAGAAGGAAAAAGATATACACAGGAACAGGTACAGCTTCTTGCAGAGGCAATAAAAGCCGGTGAGACTTCATTTCCAGAGGAAAAGGGAGAAGAACTTCTGGTGAAGTTTGGTATCGGACGTAAAAAGCCGGCAAGATGGACAGAAAAGCAAAAAGAGGAAATCCGCAAAACTTTGAAGGAAGTACAAAGCTGGACGTATCTTGCGGAAGAATGGCTTAAGAAGTATCTGGCATTGGAAGAAAAATAGAGAAAATAAATAGGAAGCAAAAAAGGATATCAATCACAAGTTGGTTGATATCTTTTTTTTCGGATCAAATGAATAAAAATGCGGAAATTGGGTAAAAAAGAAGAAATAAAAAACGCGGAAACTAGTTAATGTGCTATATAAAAAAACGCGGAAATATGATAAAATGAAGAAAAGAAAAATGCGGAAAGGAGAGAAATACCATGTTTAAACGTAAAATATATAATAAAATGCAAGAATGGAAAAAAGATTCAAATGGAAAGACGGCTCTTTTGATTGAAGGTGCAAGACGAACCGGAAAATCCACAGTAGTGGAAGAATTTGCAAAAAATGAATATGAAAGCTATATCTTGATAGATTTTTCAAGGGCATCAAAGGAAACCAAAGAACTTTTTGAAGATGTTTCAGATTTGAATTTCTTATTTCTGCAGTTACAGTTACAATATAAAGTAGATTTACGCGAAAGAAAATCAGTGATTATATTTGACGAAGTTCAGCTTTGCCCTGCAGCACGGCAGGCAATCAAAGCATTGGTTGCAGATCATCGATATGATTATATTGAAACAGGATCACTTATTTCAATTAAGAAAAATGTAAAAGATATTTTAATTCCAAGCGAGGAAAGAAAAATCAGCATGTATCCAATGGACTATGAAGAATTTTTGTGGGCAATTGGAGATACAGCAACATTTTCATTATTAAAGAAATGCTTTGATATGAATCAAGGATTAGGAGATGCAATTAATCGTAAACAGTTAAGACAATTTCGTCTATATATGTTGGTTGGAGGGATGCCACAGGCTGTATCAACTTACATTGAAACGAACAATTTCAGAAAAGTAGATGAAATAAAGAGAGACATCCTGAATTTGTATGAAAGTGATTTCGCCAAAATTGATCCAACAGGACGTTTGGCATTGTTATTTGATGCGATTCCGGCCCAGTTAAATAAAAATGCAGCCAGATATCAGACGAATAGTGTGTTAAATGGTGAGAAACAGGATAAAATATTAGAATTGATTGCGGAATTAAAAGATTCAAAGACAGTACTGGTTGCATACAATACAAATGATCCGGATACCGGTATGTCAAATACAAGAGACTTATCAAGATTTAAGTTATTTTTAGGCGATACAGGCCTGTTTGTAACATTAATGTTTAAGGATAAAGAGTTTACGGAAAATGAAATTTATGAGAAGCTGTTAAATGATAAATTAAGTGTGAAGCTGGGATATTTATATGAAAATATTGTAGCGCAATGTCTGATCTCAAATGGAAATGAATTATTTTATCATACAATCATGAATAAAAATTCTAAACATAATTATGAAGTAGATTTTATTTTGGCAAGAAAAAATAAAATAATTCCGATAGAAGTTAAATCGTCGGGATATAAAACCCATAAATCACTTGATGTATTTACGGAAAAATATTCAGGAAGAATATGGAAGAGATATCTGGTTTATACGAAAGATATGAGTAAAGATCAGGATATTTTTTGTATACCAGTTTATATGGTGCCATTTTTATAGAAGAATGTATTGTATATAAGGGAAAGTACGGAGTATGCATTTATACGAAAATATATTTGGAAAGGAGTTGTCTATGAAAAAGATATTGATAGTTCTGGGCGGCGGACCAATAGTGTTACTTGCGGTACTAAGTAGATAAGCATATAATATTGAAAAAGAATGAACAAAAAATTGATATAAGACAGGAGAGAAAATGAAATTATACAATGGCCGTCCGGAAGATATCTCCGGACGGGAAGAAAAAGAAATAAAAGTCTACGATATACTGGACAGTTTGAACATCCCCTACATCAGAGCGGATCACGAAGCGGTCATGACCATGGAAGCCTGTGAGGAGATTGATAAAGCACTGGGAATGGAGATATGTAAGAACTTGTTTTTATGTAACCGGAAGAAAACAGCAT
This sequence comes from uncultured Dorea sp., assembly GCF_934294775.1. Classification (GTDB taxonomy): domain Bacteria; phylum Bacillota; class Clostridia; order Lachnospirales; family Lachnospiraceae; genus Dorea_A. The sequence goes on along the minus strand of NZ_CAKRAH010000040.1, from coordinate 9,573 downwards.
ATTATCTTCTTTTAATGCCGGGAAACAAAGCGCTCAAGACAAAAGAACTGTCACAGCAGATTCCGACCATGAGATTATCCTTTGCATCGGGAGAAGACATGGAAGAGTATCTGAATGTAACACCGGGATCAGCTACTGTCATGGGACTGATCTTTGATCCGGAGAATAAGGTGCAGCTTCTGGTAGATGAGGATCTGCTGGAACTGGAAGAATTTGGATGTCATCCATGTGTGAATACTTCGACTATTAAGATGAAAACAGAAGATGTTTTTGATAAATTTCTGAAAGAAATCCATCATGATTATATTACGGTGAAACTTTCGGATGGAAATATGTCAGAGGATGGAAAGCAATAAAAACATTATAAGTGATGATTGTGTATAAAAAACAGATGATAGAAAGAGCAAGCAGGTGAATAGAGATGGATAAACAAGAACTGGCATTAGAGGTCATTGGCCGCCTGAAAAAAGAATACCCGGATGCGGGATGCACGTTGGATTATGACGATGCATGGAAGCTGTTGGTCAGTGTACGTCTGGCAGCACAGTGTACCGATGCAAGGGTAAATGTAGTAGTAGAAGGACTATATGCAAAATACCCGGATGTCAATGCACTGGCAGAAGCAACACCGGAAGAGATAGAAGAAATCGTAAGACCATGCGGACTTGGAAAGAGTAAGGCAAGAGACATCAGTGCCTGTATGCGTATGCTCCGTGATGAATATGGTGGGAAAGTCCCGGACGATTTTAATAAATTGTTGAAACTTCCGGGAGTCGGAAGAAAAAGTGCAAATCTGATCATGGGAGATGTGTTCGGAAAACCGGCGATTGTTACAGATACGCATTGTATCAGACTCTGTAACCGGATCGGTCTGGTAGATGGAATCAAGGAACCGAAGAAAGTGGAGATGGAACTTTGGAAGATCATACCGCCGGAAGAAGGCAGCAGTTTCTGCCACAGACTGGTATATCACGGAAGAGACGTCTGTACAGCGCGGACGAAGCCGCATTGTGAGAAATGCTGTCTGGTGGATATATGTGGTAAATATATTTAACAAAATATAGCATGCCATGAAAATAAAGCTTGCGTAAGTAAAATGAAATTTATATAATAGTTTTAAGGACGAGGGAGTAACATAGAAAATGTGTTACTCTCTTTTTTGCTTCGCATTTAAAAACATATCATGAAGAGAGGAAATTTGTTATGACAGACGTAGTAAGTATATTAGACGAATTACAAAACAAAGCATTAAAAGACGAAAAGTTAAAACAACAGCTTCTCGCAACCAGAACAGAAGCAGATCCATTGTCTGCATTCTGCAAGACCTGTCGTGAACTTGGCTATGAACTATATGAAATGGAATTAATTGCGGCAGGAGAAGAATTCCATGCCGCAATGAAAAGAAGTACCAACGGCGGAGGGGAGAACTCGCCGATGATCAAGGCTGAAGATGATTTCTATGAATTATTTTTTGCAAATCTGGAGGAGGATTAACCCAGAATTTTCTTCATATCTTCCTCCACAGTACTGATCTTCTGAATATTATAATTCTCCACCAGTATCTTCCACACATTCTCAGAGACGAATGCCGGAAGTGTTGGTCCAAGCAGGATGTTTTTGACACCGAGTGATAATAACGTAAGAAGGATACATACGGCCTTCTGTTCATACCAGGAAAGAACCAGGGTGAGCGGGAGGTCGTTTACTGTGCAGTTGAAAACTTCCGCAAGTGTAAGTGCAACCTTGATGGCACTGTAGGCATCATTACATTGTCCCATATCCAGAATCCTTGGAATACCGTCGATGGAACCAAGATCAAGGTCATTCAGACGGTATTTGCCGCAGGCCAGTGTCAGAATCAGAGTATCCATAGGTGCAGCCTTGGCGAAATCCGTATAATAACTGCGTCCCGGAGCGGCACCGTCGCATCCGCCGATCAGAAAGATATGGCGGATCTTGCCGGCTTTGATCAGTTCTACAATGTGCCCTGCATGGGAAAGGACGGCATTGTGGGCGAATCCTGTCGTAACCGTAGAGCCGCCGTTGATACCGGTCATTGGATGATCTTCAGGGTAGCCCCTGCATTCCAGTGCTTTTTCGATAACAGGGGTAAAATCTTTATCGTCCCCGATATGAACAAGGTCAGGATAAGATACGATTGAAGTGGTAAATACACGGTCACAGTAACTTTGACGTACCGGCATCAGGCAGTTTGTAGTAAACAAAACAGGTGCCGGAATATTATGAAATTCCGACTGCTGACTCTGCCAGGCAGTTCCAAAGTTCCCTTTTAAATGAGAATATTTCTTTAACTCCGGATATCCATGTGCCGGCAGCATTTCACTGTGGGTGTAGATATTGATTCCTTTGCCTTCTGTCTGCTTTAATAATAATTCCATATCATGAAGGTCATGTCCGCTGACGACGATAAATGGCCCTTTTTCGATGGTCAGCGGAACTTCTGTCGGTACCGGATTTCCGTAAGCACCGGAGTTGGCATGATCCAGAAGTTCCATGCATCGGAAATTGATTTCGCCTGTCTTTAATACAAGCGTCAGCAACTCATCAGAATTTTTTTCAGAGCCAACCGCTTCCAACCCTTCATAAAAGAAATCCAGGACATTCCGATCCACATAATCCAGCGCATATGCGTGGTAAGCGTATGCAGCCATACCGCGCAGACCGAAAAGAATCAGTGATTTTAGTGACCGTATATCTTCCTGGTTTTCCCAGATATGACGGACATCATAATTCATGATATCCGGGTAGATCCGGTCTTTTTCTATGTTCACTTCATGAATGAGTTCCATAATTGTATCGTTGAAAAAATTAACATTGGTAATGGTGGTGAATAGCCCTTTTAAGATAAGTTCATCGGCGTGACCGAAAGAAGCATCCGGATTCAGGGCAAGTTTTTTACGCACGGCACGTGAGAGGCCGATGAGTGCACTGGTCAGTTCATCCTGATAATTAGCAGTATCACTTTTCTTCCCGCAGACACCGGCACGCCCTTCACAGCCAGAATTATGAGCAGTCTGCTGACACTGGAAACAAAACATTTCTTCCATAATAAATACCTTCCTTGTTGTAGATTTATAACATGGTTTAGTATGTTGCTGATAAAGGAAAAATATACGGATGAAAATATACAGAACCTGTCACTGGCAGTTTTTCTTGCATACGCAGGTATAAAAAATGCGTATACATTTTGGAAAATGAATCCATATGTATACGCATAAAGCAGAATCAAAAAGCTCTTAGTTCTGCATAGATTTAAAAGCATCGAATAATTCCATGTCATCTGCTTTTAATCTGACGTTGGTGCAGTAATTTTTTCCTTCGGGAGTGGTAACATTAATTTCGATAATGGTTCCTTCCACTAATGCATCCTGTGAAACCGCACGCAGGAACATTGGAAATTTTGGGTGGTTGGCACGGAAACGGTCCATACCTGATTTTATTTTCTGCATCATAGCAATCTGACGAAAATCCATTTTTAATCCTCCTGAAATATTATGATGTTGGGGGCAAAAGGTATTTTGACCCCTATGATACACGGATTGCTTCGCATTCATGCTTTCACAATCCTAAAACATCTGATTATAAAGTTATAAAGAAACTGAGACAATTATACTGAAAAAGATATAGAAAGTCAAAAATTTTGTTGATTATGTAACGTTGCTTTATAACTATAGTATGATACTATAAAAGATAAGAAGTATTTGCAGATGGGAATTTTTAAAACTGAAAATGGAGGATGCTGTGGTAAAGTTTGTGCCTGTAAATATAGAAAAGGGGAATTTACAAAATTAAGAATAAAGGGAGAATACAAAATGCAAAAATTAATAAAAGACGCAGAAAAGATATTGAAGCAATACTATGGATACGACCATTTCAGAGAAGGACAGATTCCCGTGATAGAGGCAGTTCTGGAAGGAAGAGACGTTCTTGGAATCATGCCGACCGGTGCAGGAAAGTCGGTGTGTTATCAGGTTCCGGCACTTATGATGGAGGGAATTACCATCGTCATCTCACCATTGATTTCGTTGATGAAGGATCAGGTAGGGACATTGAACCAGATGGGGATCCATGCAGCCTTCCTTAATAGTTCCCTGACAGCAGGGCAGTATTATAAGGCATTGCAGCTTGCAAAACAGGGAAGATATAAGATCATCTATGTAGCACCGGAGCGGTTAGAGACAGATAGCTTTCTGGATTTTGCATTGTCAGAGCAGGTGAAGATAGCATTCGTCGCGGTGGACGAGGCACATTGTGTGTCGCAGTGGGGACAGGACTTCAGACCGGGGTATCTGAAAATCCTGGATTTTCTGGAGCGTCTGGCATATCGTCCGGTGGTTGGTGCATACACAGCAACAGCAACGGCGGAAGTACGGGAAGATATCCTGGATATATTAAAGCTTCAGGATCCATATGTGGAAACAACCGGGTTTGACCGTGGAAATCTTTTTTTTGCAGTGAAGAAACCGGTGGATAAGTATAAGGAGCTGGTTAGTTATCTGAAAGAAAAAGGATATGACACATCCGGGGATAGTGGAATCATTTACTGCCTGACCAGAAAAAGCGTGGAGCAGGTGAGTTATGATCTGAGAAATGAAGGATTTTCTGTTACAAGATACCATGCGGGACTTTCGGATGAAGAACGCAAGGAAAACCAGGAGAATTTTATATATGGAAAACGCCAGATCATGGTGGCAACCAATGCATTTGGTATGGGAATTGATAAGCCGGATGTCCGCTTTGTCATCCATTATAATATGCCGAAAAATATGGAAAGCTATTATCAGGAGGCCGGACGTGCAGGAAGAGACGGGGAACCTTCAGAGTGTATCCTGTATTATGAGCCAAGAGATGTAAGAACGAACAGATTGTTTATTGAAAATGGGGAAGAAAACAGTGAGCTGGATGATGTGACACGCCAGATCGTAAGAGAACGGGATCTGGAACGTCTGAAGCAGATGACATTTTACTGCTTTACTTCCGAATGCCTGCGGCAGTATATATTGAACTATTTTGGAGAGAAGAGCAGCTCCTACTGTGGAAACTGTCTGAACTGTCAGACACAGTTTGAAGAGGTGGATATTACAGAAGAGGCGAAGACCATTTTACGCTGTCTGTATGCACTGGACTGGAATTACGGGGCATCCACAGTGATTGATATCGTGCATGGAGGAAAAAGTCAGAAGATATTTGGGAAGAATCTGGATAAGAATCCGGAATATGCAAAATTAACTGACAGAACGGTTCCAAGGTTGAGACAGATTTTAAGGGAACTGCAGTTTCGTGAGTATGTAGAAGAACAGGGAGAAAAGTATCCGGTAATCTGTCTGACACCGGCAGGAAAAGCATTTATGGAGACGGAAGAATCTCTGATCATGAAGCTTCCGAAAGAAGAGACGGAGAAAACGTCTGATGCAAAGGTAAAAAAGGAACGCCGCAAAAAAGGAGCGGTGGCAGCAGAACTTTCAGAACAAGATGCAGAATTATTCGAAAGTCTTCGTGAGCTTAGAAGAGAGATTGCGTCAGAAGAAAAGATTCCGCCATACATGGTATTTGCAGATAAGACGCTTGCCGGTATGTGTGTCATGCGTCCGGAGAATCGGGATGAGATGCTGGACGTATCAGGAGTTGGGGAACATAAGCTTGAAAAATATGGGGAAAGATTCCTGGAAAGAATATTAAACCATAGATAGAAGGAGAATCAGATGATGGATTTACAACACGCAGAAGAAGAATTTGAAAAATATCTGGATGGTTATGACAGAGACAATGATAAGGTAAAGCTGAAAATAATACATACATATGGAGTCGTAAAATGCAGCAAAAAAATAGCGGAGGGTCTGAAACTTTCCGAAGAAGACTGTAAACTTGCGCAGGTGATAGGTCTGTTACACGATATAGGAAGATTTGAACAGTTAAAGCGTTACGACAGTTTTGAACCGGGAACGATGGATCACGCTTCGTTTGGAGTGCAGATACTGTTCGAAGAAGGTATGATCCGCAGGTTTGTCAAAGAAGATACCTGGGATGAGATCATCCGGACTGCAATAGCAAGACACAGCGATTATTCGCTGGATACGAAAGAAAAGATTGAAGATGAACGACAGCTGCTGCATGCAAAGATTATCCGGGATGCGGACAAACTGGACAACTGCCGAGTTAAATTAGAAGACTCTATAGAAACAATACTTGGCGTATCTGCAGAAGAGGTAGGAAGTTCAACGATCAGCCCTGAGATCATGGAGCAATTTGAAGCAAGGACATCGATACTGTCTGAGACAAGAAAGACAAAGATGGATTACTGGATGTCTTATCTTGCATACTTTTTTGACATTAATTTTAAAGTAACATACGAGCTGATAGCTGAGAATCGTTATGTAGACAAACTGGTTGCAAGAATCCCTTATGGTAATCCAGATACAGCAAAAGAGATGGAGCGTGTAAAGAAAGAATTGAATGAATATGTTAGCTGGCGCTCACAGGCATAAAGGATAGAATTGAAAAAACATATTTATTAGAAAAGTTATACAGATTTCATAAAGTGTTAATACATTTGTGCAATAATGTGTTGTATACTAAATACAACCCAGAGTGCGTCTGAAAAATCATTTCTGCAATTTGTGACATATATCTTGCAGAAAGCATTTTTAAGACACACTCTGGAGCGTATTAATATACACATTGTGGTTCACATAATAATACGCTTCCCCAAAATGGATGTAACTGACAAGGAGGTACATTATGAAACGAAAAGACAGGCGAAAACTACAGGATGAAGCCTGGGATTATGAAATAGAACGTACACCGACGACCAGGTACGAGCCGGAATATCAGACAGGCTTAACCAGTGCACAGGCTGCAGAACATAAAAGAGATGGTTGGTCAAATATGTCAGTCGATCCGCCGGCTCAGACAACGGAAGAGATTATTAAGGAAAATGTATTTACGTATTTTAACCTGATCTTTCTTGTGCTTGCAATTTTACTGATAATTGTAGGTTCGTTCCGTAACCTGACATTTCTTCCGGTCATTATATTCAATACTTTGATTGGTATTGTACAGGAAATACGTTCCAAACGTACACTTGAAAAGTTAAATATGCTGAATGCACCGCATGCAAATGTTGTGAGAGATGGAAAAATACAACGGGTGAATTCAGAAGAGCTTGTATTAGATGATATCGTTATATTCAAAGCAGGAAATCAGGTCTGTGCAGACGCAGAAGTGGTACACGGAAGTGTACAGGTGAATGAATCGCTGCTGACAGGTGAATCGGATGAGATTACCAAAAATCCGGGAGACAGACTGATGTCCGGAAGCTTTATCGTGGCAGGAGAATGTCATGCAAGACTGGATGCTGTCGGTGTGGATTCCTATATTTCCAAACTGACACTGGAAGCAAAAGCGATGCAGAAAGGGGAGCAGTCAGAGATGATCCGCTCTCTTGACAAACTGGTAAAAGCAGTAGGTATTGCATTGATTCCAATTGGAATTGTATTATTCGTGCAGAGCTTTTTATTTAACGGAGATCCGTTCCGAAGCAGTGTTACTTCGATGGTAGCAGCTGTGATCGGTATGATACCAGAAGGCCTGTATCTGCTTGCAAGTGTGGCGATGGCAGTCAGTGCCATGCGTCTTGCGCAGAAAAAAGTCCTGTTACATGATATGAAGAGTATTGAGACCCTTGCCAGAGTCAATGTACTTTGCGTGGATAAGACAGGAACGATCACAGAAAATTCCATGAGTGTAAAAGATCTGGTAAAGACTTCGAATTATAAAGAAGATGAAATGACAGATCTTACGAAGATACTTGGAGATTTTGCAAAGGCTATGAGCAGTGATAACAGTACAATGGAAGCTCTGAAAGAATATTTCAAAGAAGGAACGGGAAGAAAGCCGGAATCTGTTACACCATTTACATCTGCAACAAAGTACAGTGGAGTTACTTATAATGATGAAGTGCACGTTCTTGGTGCGCCGGAATTTGTATTAAGAGAGGACTATGATACGTACAAAGAAGAAATCCAGACATATGCAGGAAAAGGTTATCGTGTTCTGGTGTTCGGTACGTATGACGGAACGCTTGATGGAAAAGCACTGACCGGAAAAGTGAATCCACTGGGATATGTACTTCTTGCTAATCCAATCAGAAAAGAGGCACCGGAGACATTTGCTTACTTTGCGGAGCAGGGAGTGGAAGTAAAAGTTATATCCGGAGATAATCCTTTAACCGTTTCGGAAGTGGCAAAAGAGGCTGGTATCGTAAATGCGGACAGATATATTGATGCAGCTACATTGCATACAGATGCTGAGATCGCAGATGCGATAGCGAATTATACGGTATTTGGCCGCGTAACACCGGCACAGAAAAGACAGTTTGTCCATGCACTGAAGGATCAGGGCAAGACGGTAGCAATGACCGGAGATGGTGTCAATGATGTACTGGCTTTGAAGGATGCGGACTGCAGTGTAGCCATGGCATCGGGAAGTGATGCGGCAGTACAGGCTTCGCAGGTAGTATTACTGGAGTCTAATTTTGCATGCATGCCGTCTGTTGTAATGGAAGGAAGACGAGTGGTAAATAATATCCAGAGATCAGCCAGTCTGTTCCTGGTTAAGAATATCTTCTCATTCCTGTTATCACTGTTTTCGGTGGTGCTGATGATCACATATCCACTGGAGCCTTCACAGATATCATTGATCAGTATGTTTACTATCGGAGTACCGGGATTCTTCTTGGCATTCCAGCCGAATAAAGAAAGAATCAAAGGACATTTCCTTACGAATGTATTCCTGAAAGCATTACCTGCAGGACTTACAGATGTACTGATGGTCGGAGCACTGGTAGTATTCGGAAAGACCTTCGGTGTGAATGCAACAGATATCTCGACAGCAGCGACAATCCTGCTTCTGATCGTAGGATTTATTATCCTGTTCAATATCTGTAAGCCGGTAAATATCTTCCGTGGTGCAGTATGGGGTGGCTGTCTGACCGGCTGCGTACTCTGCTTCATCTTCCTGCCGAAGCTGTTCGCAATTACAAGTATGTCTAAGAAATGTATCATGCTATTCGTGGTATTCTCGATCGCAACAGAGGCAGTGCTTAGATATCTGACACTTTTGGTGAAAGGATTACGGGAAGGGTATCGGAAGATTACGCATAAAGAAGGGTAATTAGGTGTTTAATACATTACTTTGGGTTGGATTCCCGGTCCTTGCGTATGCCTTGGTATAAGAACTGGTCCGCGACTCCATGAGGCAAGAAGTAGTAAGAGAGCCTGAATTCCCTAAAAACAACAGAAAGCAAACCCAAACTCGACGTTCGTCTCAAACAGTGGATTTGCTTTCTGTTAACGGGAATCCAGACTCTCTAACTACTTCTAAGCCTCATTCCGAATGCTACCCAGCCCTTATACCAAGGCATACGCAAGTCGTGACTGGCAGGCGATAATTAATGTATCAAACGAAGGGCGTAACTGAGGATGCTTACCCCGGTAGTTCTTTTTATGATACTCCCGGGGTAAGCACTCACAGTTACGCCCTCCAACTATTTCA
>NZ_CAKRAH010000039.1 GCF_934294775.1 uncultured Dorea sp. | reverse complement strand
ATACCAGCGCTTTCTCATGGACCGGGATGCCACAATGAAACAGTGTATTAAACAGCAATACTATCTAAGGTATCAAAAAATTCCGGATAAGAGACATCCACGCACTGACTATCCACAATCTCCGTCTCCCCATCAGCCACAAGGCCTGCAATTGAAAACGCCATCGCAATACGATGATCCAGGAAACTCTGGATAGAAGCGCCGGATAAGTGGCCGGTTCCTTCAATGATCATTCCGTCCTCTGTCGGAGTGATATCTGCTCCCATAGCCTTTAATCCGGCTGTGACGGTATCAATACGGTTCGTTTCTTTTACCTTTAATTCGGCAGCATCTTTAATAACAGTTGTACCTTCCGCAAAAGCAGCCATAACAGCGATCATCGGGATCTCATCAATCAGAGTCGGGATGATATCACCTTCTACGGTAGTTCCCTTTAACTGGCTGAAGCGTACCAGAAGATCGGCACGGCCTTCCCCGCCTTCAAATGACTGATTTATAGTTTCGATGTCGGCACCCATAGCTTTGCAGACCTTTAAGAAACCGGCACGTGTGAAGTTGGTTCCGACATTTTTTACTAATAATTCCGAACCAGGAACTAAAAGCGCGGCTGCAATAAAGTAAGCAGCAGAAGAGATGTCTCCAGGAACACAGATCTGCTGGCCGTAGAGCTCTTCACAAGGTTCTACGTGTGCGGTTGCAGTTCCGTCGGCGTGCAGGTCGGTAGCGACATAGGCACCAAATCCCTGTAACATCAGTTCGGTGTGATTCCTTGATAAGGCCGGTTCCGTAACCGAAGTCGGGCCATCTGCATACAGTCCTGCGAGAAGCACTGCAGATTTTACCTGGGCAGAGGCAACCGGTGACTGGTAGTGGATTCCGTGAAGTTTACCAGGTTCAATACAAAGAGGGGCACATCCGTTGTCATTCAGACTTGTGATGTTTGCCCCCATACTGTTAAGCGGTGTCATGATACGCTTCATCGGCCTGGAATTCAGGGAAGCATCCCCTGATAATACGGTAGGGAAACTCTGACCGGAAAGAATACCGGAGATCAGCCTTGTAGTTGTTCCGCTGTTCCCTACATTTAAAGTTTCGTTTGGTGCACGAAGTCCACGGAGTCCTTTTCCGTGTACCAGGATGCTGGAAGGCTTCCGTTCAATCTCTACGCCCATCTTGCGGAAACAGCCGATCGTAGACAGACAGTCAGCGCCTTCCAGAAAATGTGTGATCTCAGTGGTTCCAAGTGCGATGGAACCTAACATAATAGAACGGTGGGAGATGGATTTATCTCCCGGTATCGTTACTTCTCCTTTTAATCCATTCACTGGGAAAATTGTTCTAACGCTCATAGACAATGTACCTGAATTTCTGTAGTAATTCTACAGCTCTCTTCGTTGAGTCTTCATCGTAGAATTCAATACGCAGAACCCCTTCTTCAAATTCTCGGTTGTGTATAATTCCAATGTTTTTAATACTGATATTATTAGACGCAAGGATCGTTGCAATGGCAGCAATTCCACCGGCTTCATCGATGATATCACAGTATACGGCAAAGGATTTTTTGATCGGGCCTGCAGAAGATGCCGGCATAGAATTCCGGTAATTTCTGGACGAATCAAAACGGTTATAAAGATCCAGATCATCCTCACGCTCGATCGCTTCTTTAAAATCTTCCAGGGAATCAATGTACTGATCCAGTATGTCCACAATATTCTGCTTATTCTTAAGGCAGATGTTCTGCCACATGATCGGTGAAGATGAAGCAATACGTGTGATGTCTTTGAATCCTCCGGCAGCCAGATTCTTCATAAGCTCATCGTTGGTATCATGCTGCTTTACAAAATTCACCAGTGAAGAAGCGATGATATGTGGAAGATGACTGATCGTTCCGGTGATATAGTCATGAAGCTGGTAATCTAACACAATCGGAAGTGCTTTTAAGCTTTCGATAAAATGTTCATATGCATCCACTTTTTCCTGAGATACCTCGCTGGTAGGTGTCAGGATATAGTAAGCATTTTCAATCAGCATGGCTTTGGAATTACTATATCCACTTTTCTCGGAACCGGCCATCGGATGACCACCGATAAAATATTTTTCAATTCCAAGAGCTTTGACTTCTTCGTGTATATTGGTTTTTACGCTTCCTACATCGGTAAGAATGCAGTCATCGTTCAGATATTCTGTAATCTGTTTCAAATATGCTGTATTCGATGCGACAGGTGCGCATAAAAATATATAGTTACAATTATGGAAATTATTGTCAATTGTGGTTGCGGCGACATCAATCGTGGATTCCTGGGTTGCGAGAGCCAGGGATTCTTTACTTTTGTCGAAGGCCACAATTTCGTAATCAGGATAGTACTGACGGATTGCCTTTGCAATAGAACCGCCGATAAGACCAAGCCCGATAAATCCGATTTTGTGTTTCATGATGTTTCCTCCTTGTATGATGTACGTTTGAAATCGGTAAAAATTATTTTATAACATTTTATAATGTATAGATTTCCAGTACCTATTGTAACGTGTGACAGGATGATTTGTCAATGCTATGATGCTTTAAAGTGAAAAAGTATACAAAAAGAAGCAGGCTCTGTAGGTGCCAGGTCCGTTGTATATATAGTGTTACAGGAAGAAGGAATGGTATAAAATGTAAGTTTGGTGAAATATGACTACAAAATGTTCGGAAAATTCAGAAATAAGTGAAAAAACACATCTATTTGAAAAATAACAGGAAAATAATCTGTGTAAAGTGTATAAAAGTGTTGTAAAAAACGAGAAAGTTTAGTACAATATCTACATGAGATTTTACCAAAATAAGGAGGCAGCTATATGAAAGTTTACAGAACGGACGAAATCAGGAACGTGGTTCTCTTAGGACACGGTGGAAGCGGAAAGACCAGTCTTGCAGAGGCCATGGCATATGTATCAGGCGCGACGAATCGAATGGGAAAGATTACCGATGGCAATACAATCAGTGATTTTGATAAAGAAGAACAGAAACGTGAATTTTCGATCAGTACAACCCTGATCCCTATTGAATGGGAGAAGGCAAAGATCAATATCCTGGACACACCTGGATATTTTGACTTTGTCGGAGAAGTAGAAGAGGCTGTAAGTGCCGCCGATGCAGCAGTCATCGTTGTATCCGGTAAGGCAGGTGTGGAAGTTGGTACAGAAAAAGCATGGGAACTTTGTGACAAGTACAAACTTCCAAGAATGGTATATGTAACAGAGATGGACGTGGACGATGCAAGTTTCCGTCAGGTAGTACAGGATCTGACAGACCGTTATGGCAAAGTGATCGCACCACATTTCCAGCCGATCCGCGAGAATGAAAAATTAGTTGGGTATGTCAATGTTATAAAGAATGCAGGAAGACGTTATACAGGTATCGGACAGAGAGAAGAATGTGAAATCCCGGAATACTGTAAACCAAACCTTGAGATCTACCGTGATAAGCTGTTAGAGGCTGTGGCAGAGACAAGTGAAGCATTTATGGAAAGATATTTTGAAGGGGATGAGTTCTCAGTAGAAGAGATCCGTTCTGCAATGCGTACGGAAGTAATGGATGGGGATATCGTACCGGTTGCAATGGGATCCAATATCCAAGCACAGGGAGTTGCAAACCTGTTATCTGATATCGTAAGATTCTTCCCAAGCCCGGACAGCAGAAGCTGCGCAGGCATTAATAAGAAGACAAATGAGATCTTTGAAGCAGATTATGACTTTGCAAAGGCAAAATCCGCATATGTATTTAAGACAATGGTAGATCCGTTTATCGGAAAATATTCATTTGTAAAGGTATGCTCAGGTGTATTAAAAGGAGATGATACCTTATATAATGGAGAATCAGATGCTGAAGCAAAACTTGGAAAAATTTACACAATGGTAGGTAACAAACCGACAGAAGTCAGTGAGTTATTCGCAGGAGATATCGGAGCAATCGCAAAACTTGCCAATACAAAGACCGGCGATACACTTTCTACCAAGAATACACCAGTTATGTATGGTAAGACAGACTACTCAAAACCATATACATATATGAAATATACCTGCAATAATAAAGGTGACGAAGATAAAGTGTCACAGGCTCTTCAGAAGATGATGGCAGAGGATGTAACATTAAAAGCTGTGAATGACAGTGAGAACCGTCAGACACTTCTCTATGGAATGGGAGACCAGCATCTGGAGATTACAGCAAGTAAGCTTGCAGCACGTTATAAATGTGAGATTAAGCTTGAAACTCCAAAGGTTGCATTCCGTGAGACGATTAAGAAAAAATCAGACGTAGATTCCAAATATAAGAAACAATCCGGCGGACATGGACAGTACGGACATGTTAAGATGAGATTCGAGCCATCCGGAGACCTTGAGACACCATATGTATTCGAAGAAGAAGTAGTAGGCGGAGCTGTTCCAAAGAACTACTTCCCGGCAGTGGAAAAAGGTCTGCAGGATGCAGTTGTCAAAGGACCTCTTGCTGGTTATCCGGTAGTTGGTGTGAAGGCAGTATTATACGATGGATCTTACCATCCGGTAGATTCTTCCGAGATGGCATTCAAGACTGCTACTATTCAGGCATTTAAGAAAGGCTTCATGGAAGCTTCACCGGTACTCTTAGAGCCAATCGCATCCATGACAGTGACGGTTCCGGATGACTATACTGGAGATGTAATGGGAGATCTGAATAAACGCAGGGGCCGTGTCCTTGGTATGACACCGATCACAGGCGGAAAACAGGAAATCGTAGCAGATATCCCGATGACAGGACTCTTTGGATATTGTACAGTACTGCGTTCTATGACAGGTGGACGGGGAACCTACTCTTATGAGTTCGCACGTTACGAACAGGCACCTTCGGATGTACAGGAAGCAGAGATTGCAAAGCGTGCAAAAGAAGAATAATAGTTAAGAAAACGTATAAGATAGAAGAAAAGCCCGTAAGGGCTTTTTTTCTTGATACAAAGGTGCTATAATCTCTTGTGTTAAAATTCAAGGTATCCGAATCAAAAGAAATTCAAAGATACAATATATGTGAGGTCAGGGAATGAAAATTGTGATTATTGGGGACGGAAAAGTGGGACATAAGTTAACCACCCAGCTGTCCGAAGAAAATTATGATGTGGTTTTGATTGATCAAAATGAAGGAAAATTAAAGGAAGCCGTGAATGAACTGGATATCTTCTGTATCACAGGTAATGGTGCAGACGTAGAAGTTCAGAAACAGGCGGATGTTCCGCATGCGGATCTTGTAATAGCCTGTGCATCTACAGACGAGCTGAATATGTTAAGCTGTCTGCTGGCAAAGAGATTAGGCGCAAGACATACCATTGCAAGAGTGCGTAATCCGATTTACTACAGACAGATCGATCTTTTAAAAGAAGATCTGCATCTGAGTATGGCGGTTAATCCGGAACGTGCGGCGGCAAATGAAGTATCCAGAGTACTTCTTTTCCCGGAAACGAGTAAGGTCGAGACATTTATGAAAGGCCGTGTGGAACTGGTAGAATTCATTGTAAGAGAAGACAGTGCATTAGCAGGTCTGTCACTTGCAGAGGTTTACAGAAAGTTCCAGATTAAGATTCTGGTCTGTGCAGTTAAGAGAGGAAAAGAAATCCATATTCCAGATGGTAACTTTGTACTGGAAAAAGGAGACCGTATGCATATTGTTGCAACGCATCAGGATCTGAAAACTTTTTTCCGTTCACTTGGACACCGCAATGTAAAGGTGAAAAAAGTACTGATCTGCGGAGGCGGACATGTGTGTTTTTATCTTGCTATGCAGCTTTTACAGGTTGGAATGCAGGTGAAAATTATAGAACAGAATCTGAAAAGATGCGAAGAATTATGCGAGTTGCTTCCAAAGGCAACGATTATTCACGGAGATGCTGCCGATCATGATCTTCTTATGGAAGAAGGAATCAATGAAGCAGATGCGTTGATCGCACTGACCGGTATGGATGAAGAGAATATCATTATGGCATTATTTGCAAAACTTCAGGGAGTCAATAAGATTGTGGCAAAGGTGAATGAGGATTCACGAGCACAGATGGTAGAAGGACTCGGAATTGATTCGATCGTATCTGCCAAGAGTGCGACAGCAGATGCTATTATGAGTTATGTACGTGCAAGAAATGAATCCGCAAGCAATGTAAACGTAGAATCGATGTATCAGCTCCTGGGCGGCAAAGTAGAGGCACTGGAATTTATTATCAAATGTGAATGCAGTTTCACCAATGTACCGCTCCGTGATCTCCGGACCAAGAAGAATAATCTGATCGCATGTATCGGACGAAAACGGAAGATTATTATTCCAAATGGTGAAGATCATCTGGAAGTAGGGGACAGTGTCGTGGTAGTAACCATGGATCATATTGATAAATTTACCGATATACTGGAACGATAGTTGCAGTTCGCAGGTAGGAATATTCTGAACTGAGAATAAGGAGACTAAAAAAGAAGACTATGAATACGAAAATGATAAGATATATCCTGTGCCGGATGCTTGGGGTAGAGGCAGTATTGCTTTTGATCCCGGCGCTGGTATCAGCATTATATCGGGAAATCAGCGGAGTTGCTTTTTTGATTCCGTCAGCAATATTATTTCTGTTATTTTTCCTGGCAGGTATGAAAAAACCAGAACAGAGTCATATCTATGGAAAAGAAGGTATGGTAATCGTTGCACTTGCATGGATCTTGTGGTCGTTATTTGGCGCAATGCCATTTACCATTGCGGGTTATATACCAAATTACCTGGATGCATTTTTTGAAACCGTATCTGGATTTACCACTACGGGATCCAGTATTTTAAGAGATGTGGAAGCACTGCCGCAGGGATTGTTATTCTGGAGAAGTCTGACGCACTGGATCGGCGGAATGGGAGTGCTGGTATTTGTACTGGTACTGACATCTCTGGATAAGAAGAATTCCATGTATCTGATGCGTGCAGAGGTTCCGGGACCGGAAAAAGACAAACTGGTTCCAAAGGCGATGTCTACAGCACGTATCCTTTATGGTATGTATCTGATCATGACGGTTGTAGAGATGATCTTTCTGATGCTTGGTGGACTGAGTTTGTTTGACAGTATGATTTTTTCATTTGGATCAGCTGGAACCGGAGGATTTTCCAATTATTCAGATAGTGTAGCACATTTTAATAGTGCATATATTGATGGTGTTGTCACTGTATTCTGTGCACTGTTTGGCGTGAACTTTTCGTTGTTTTATTTTATGTTGCTTGGAGACTTTAAGTCGGTGCGAAAGAATGTAGAGCTCCGGACCTATATCCTTATGATCGCAGGAGCGACTGCGCTGATCACGGCGAATATTCATTCGATGTTCCCGACGATTGGCAAGGCATTCCGTTATGCGGTATTCCAGGTTGTGACGATCATCACAACAACAGGATATGCGACGACAGACTTTGCAAAATGGCCGATGTTTTCAAGGGCGATCATTATGATGTTGACAGTTGTGGGAGCGTGTGCATCTTCTACCGGAGGTGGAATCAAGGTATCACGTCTGCTTGTTGGAATCAAATGTGTCAAGAGAGAAATTGTCCAGCTTGCACATCCAAAGTCCGTCGGTATCATACAGATTGGAGGCAAGAAGGTGAGTTCCGATGTCCTGCGTACGATTTATATTTACTTTATTGCGTACATCGGAATCCTGATCAGTTCGATCCTTCTGGTGTCACTGGATAATTTTGACTTTGAGACGACATTTAGTGCAGTGCTGACAACTTTTGGAAATGTAGGACCTGGAATGGCAAAAGTCGGACCAATGGGAAATTTTGCAGATTTCTCACCACTGTCCAAACTGGTTCTGTGCTTTGATATGCTGGCAGGACGTCTGGAGATATTCCCGTTCCTGGTATTATTTACAGCACCGGCATGGAGAAGAAAATTTTAAAGATACCTGTAGGGAGCAGGCAGTAACCCATTGATTTAAACGGGAATAGGAGAGAATATGAAAGGAAAAACAAAGGCAATAATCGCAGTGGCAGTTGTGATAATAGCAGCAATTTACTATTATGCAACCATTCCGGCGATCAATATCCACTCATCGGAGACATGGTTCTTTATCATGATCTTCATTGTAATTCTGGCAGTTCTGTATCTTGGCAGAAAGAAGATGTCCAGAAGAGAAATAAAAAACAGTAAGGCAGTCAAGGTGTTCATCGGTGCAGTTGTACTGCTTGGTGTGATCTATCTGATCGGAACACTGCTGTCATCACCGGTTGTAAATGCAAAAAAATACCAGAAGCTTATGAGCGTAAAAGAAGGTGAATTTACCAAAGATGTAGATGAGCTTTCATTTGACAAGATACCGCTTCTTGACAGAGATACGGCAGAGCTTCTTGGCGACCGTAAGATGGGAAGCATGGTAGATATGGTATCCCAGTTTGAGGCGGACGATATCTACAGCCAGATTAACTATAAAGGCAATCCGGTACGTGTGACCCCGTTAAAATACGCAAGTCTGATCAAATGGTTCACAAACCAGAGTGAGGGAATCCCGGCGTATATCCGGATCAATATGGCGAACCAGTCAACAGAGCTTGTAAAGCTTGAAAAAGGCATGAAATACACGACAAGTGATCATTTTAACCGTAATATTTACCGTCATCTGCAGTTTGCACATCCGACATATATCTACGGGGAATTAAGCTTTGAGATCGATGAAAATGGAGATCCATACTGGATCGCGCCGGTAAAGAAGTTTAAGATAGGTCTTTTCGGAGGAGAGACAGTCGGAAAAGTTGTTATCTGTAACGCGGTTACGGGAGAAACCAAGACTTACGATGTGGGAAATGTACCGGAATGGGTAGACCGTGTCTATTCTGCGGATCTTCTGGTACAGTTGTTTGACTATTATGGAACCCTGAAGCACGGCTTCTTCAACAGCGTTCTGAGTCAGAAAGACTGTCTGGAGACGACAGATGGTTATAACTATCTTGCATTGAATGATGACGTATGGATGTATACGGGTGTGACATCAGTCAATGGAGACCAGTCTAATGTCGGATTCGTACTGGCCAACCAGCGGACCATGGAGACAAAATATTACAAAGTAGAAGGCGCAACAGAATCTTCGGCAATGTCATCTGCAGAAGGACAGGTGCAGAACCTGCAGTATGAAGCAACCTTCCCGCTGCTTTTGAATATTTCGGATGAGCCGACGTATTTTGTGGCGTTAAAGGACGATGCCGGTCTGGTTAAGAAGTATGCAATGGTTAATGTACAGAAGTACCAGATTGTTGCAATCGGAGACAGTGTCAGTCAGTGTCAGGAAAATTATAATGAACTGCTATTGAAAAATGGAGTGAAGGAAACAGCAAAAGATACCAGAAAAGAGCTGGAAGCAACCGGAAATATTACGAAGATTGCACAGGCAGTTCTGGATGGAAATTCTCACTATTACCTGATGTTAGACAACGCAGATGGCATCTTTGATGTATCGGTTGCAGATATTGTAGATGTAGTAAGATGCGAAGTGGGTCAGCAGATCACTGTGAAATATAAAGAAGACAAAGAAGTAAATACAGTAACATCATTAAAGGAAAAATCTTCAGAAGAAACAGAGAATACAGAGGAAAAAGATGGAGATTAGTATACTTCTCGCTGAGCAGATACTGGCCATGTTTTTAACGATGGCGGTTGGATTTGCCGTTGTCCGCATCGGACTTTTTAAGACGGAAGACAGCCGCATCATCTCTAACATGGTTGTATATATCTGCAATCCTTGTGTGGTGGTGCATGCTTTTCAGATTGAATTGACGGATGATAAGATCAGGGGACTGTTAATTGCAATCGGAATGTCTGTGATCGTACATATCGTACTGATCGCAGGAACAGCTGCATTGTCAAAAGTGTTTCACTTTAATAGTATTGAAAAGGCATCCATTATCTATACCAATGCGGGATATCTTGTAATCCCGCTTGTATCAGCTGTGCTGGGAGAAGAATGGGTATTCTATACAACGGCGTTCATCCTGGTACAGACGGTTCTTATGTGGACACACGGTGTGAAACTCATCGGTCAGGAAAAGGATATAAATATCCGCAAGATCATAACCAATCCAAATGTGATCGCAATGTTGACCGGTATCGTATTATTTGCGCTGGAAATCAGGCTGCCATCTGTGATAGACAGCTGTGTCAGCGGATTTGGTGATATGATCAGTCCGGCCAGTATGATGGTTATCGGTATGGTCATCGGAGACGTGGATCTGAAATGGGTATTTGGCCAGAAGAGGCCGTATCTGATTTGTCTGATCCGTCTGATTGTATTTCCGGTGATTGCAGCGGTTTCATTTGCCGGCCTGGAGAGAATGGGAATACATAAGGATGCGGAATATATTCTGATGATTGTCCTCATTGCAACAGCAGCGCCGGCGGCAGCGATGGTTACACAGCTTTCGCAGATCTATAAGAAAGATTCGAAGTATGCAAGTGTGATCAATGTGATGTCTGTGGTATTCTGTATTGTAACGATGCCGGTGATGGTATTGTTGTATGAGATGATGATTGGATAGCATGAAATACAGTTATAAGACAATATCAGTTGTCAATACTGTAAGGAACTATAAGATGAAATTGGGAAATAAAAAAGATATGGTTGAAAATTATTTTTGATTTTCAACCATATCTTTTTTTTGCCAAAGCATGCAAGTTCGTTGCATTATAATCCTTCGCTGTATTTTTCTACTTTCTTTAATACCCGTTTTTTCTCACTTCCGGTCAGAGGAGCAGGACAGTAGTCGTTGTATCCGCTGGATGAAGTGATGGAGCAAGGAATGATTTTTAATTTACTGCTCTTTGTTAATTTTCCATTTTTAATGGTAAATGTCTGCTGAACAATCATACTGTCGGTATCTTCCGGATTGGAATTTCCGCCAAAGCAGAAGTTTCCGAGACTGTAAGCGATATATTTGCCTTTGTATTTTTCGACGCCCTCGAGTACATGTGGATGGTGGCCGATTACAAGATCAGCACCTTCATCAATCGCAAGATGCGCCAGGGCTTTCTGGTTTTCGTCCGGGACATATACTTTTTCAGCACCCCAGTGGAAATTGATGATGATAATCTGGGCACCTGCTTTTTTCAGAGCCTTGATATTTTCCTTTACCTGGGTGGCACGGTCCTGATGATCTTCCAGTTCGTAGATACCGGTTACGCCGACTTTCACGCCTTTGATCTTAAAAATCTTAATACGGTTATATCCAAAGGTAGAGACGCCTGCATCTTCCAAAGCCTTGATGGTATCAGAGTAGCTTTTTACTCCGTAATCAGAACTGTGGTTATTCGCAAGGTTAGCGGCTTCTATAGAGCTTCCTGACAGAATAGATGCGTATTCGACAGGGCCTTTGAATGCATAAGTTTTCAGCTCGCGTGTAGTTTCTTCCGTCAATGTACCTTCCATGTTCACGATGGAAAGATCATCTTTTTCAAATATGGATTTTACATGTTTGAAAAAGTAATCTGCACCATATAGATCATAGTAAGCATTTAGACTGGAGGTGTAACTGAAATTCTCATCTGTACCGAGGGTACAGTCACCGGCAGAACTGATGGTAAGAGAAACACTGTCTGATTTCTTTTGATTTTTCCCCTTCTTTTTTAGCGTTACAGTATCAAGCTGTGCATTGTAAGAGCTGGAAGAAGTGGTTGTCTGCTTCTTTTTTGCCTTTTTTGATCCGGTAGTTTTGTCTGCGGAAGTAGTAACAGAAGACTTTGCAGCTTTATTGGAAAATTTGTTTGCTGCAGATCTTACTGCTGAACGGATAAGAAGAGCCAGGGCGATGATTGCCACTACCATAACGACGATCAATATCAGACGCTGGATCTTGCGCCTTCTTAAGCGTTGTTCTCGTTTCCTTTTCGTATCTTTGATTCCACTCATATAACTTTTTCCTTTGTTTTTATGGTAATAAAATGTAGTGAGTATCAAGGGTTTTGTTGTTACTCACGGCTGCTGTCTGTCGTAGAATGTCAGACGAACAACATCATTATAACACATATTTAAAGATATTGCATCCTGTGCTTCCAGAGTGTGCCTGAAAAACCGCTTTTGCAATCTATATGATTCACTTTGTGGAATATTTTACCTTTTTCGGTAAAAATAAAACAGCAGTCCATTCGTATGGACTGCTGGGAATTTCATAATTCATGACTATAGAAGTGAAGGATTAATTGAGATACTTGCATCCTTCTGTATTAATATCAGCAAGTTCTTCTTTGCTTGCGCTGATACTTACATAGAATTCAATGTCGCATTCTTTTGAAAGCTGTTTTAAACGTTCAATAAAAGCCGGGATATTATCCAGTGAAATATCGGCATGTTTTAAGATTCCATCAATAAATACACTCTCGATATCGTGGTTAGAACTGTACATGCCATATAAAAATCCGATGTATTCATCAATATTTGTGATTGCTGGGAAATCATCCATACAAATTGTGCGGATATCAAAATTAACACTTGCTGTATCACGGTGTGTCTTTTTGATAAATACTACATTTCCGTTACATTTTTTTGCAGCCGCGTTGGCCTGCTCGATCATCTGTTGTGTTTTTCCTGTTCCTTTAGGACCTGCTAATAAATAAACCATGGTAAACACTCTCCTTTATGTATCATATTTACTGATCTACATCAGTAGTAATTGCTTAACTCTATTATACACTAAGAAACTGGTAAGAACAACTAAAAAAATGAATTTTCTGACAATTTTTTTAGCAAAATATACAATCATTATTGTACAATATGAAAATTTCAATTTGAAGAAATTTTTCTTGCAGGACGAAAAGCTGCCGTTTCCATGGAAGCCGTGAACGCTAACTTTGAGGGGGATTTTATACACTTTCTTGGAGACAGGTCTTGACTTATTTTAACATTCTTCTTATAATAATGAAGAATATTGGAAAGACGCAGAAGAGGAGTATTAAGGGTCCAGCGTTATCAAGAGAACTGCCGGATGGTGCGAGGCAGCTGACAAAAGACTCCGAACTCGCCTCAGAGTTCTTTTGCTGAACAGATCAGGAGAGAGTGACAGTGCTATACAGAACAAGAGTCACTGTGAATCAAAGATTGCATAGGCAGAAGCGGGAACTTCCCGTTACAGAAGATCAATGAGTGCATCTGGCAGATCATGTCAGGTGAAAAAGAGTGGTACCACGGAATACAAGCCTTTTCGTCTCTTAGGTTAAAATGAGATGAGAGGCTTTTTTTATTTAGTTACCATATAAAAAACAGGAGGATGAAAAAATGTCAAAGATCCCTTATAATCATAAGGCAATTGAAAAAAAGTGGCGTGAAAAATGGGAAGAAAACCCGGTAAACGTCCAGTATGATGAAAATGGAAATAAGAAAGAAAAATATTACTGTCTGGATATGTTCCCATATCCATCAGGAAACGGACTTCACGTAGGTCACTGGAGAGGTTATGTAATCTCCGACGTATGGAGCCGTTATAAATTACAGCAGGGTTACTACATCATTCATCCAATGGGATGGGATGCATTCGGACTTCCGGCTGAGAACTACGCTATCAAGATGGGAGTTCATCCGGAGATTTCAACAGCTGCCAACATCAAGAATATCAAGCGTCAGATCAATGAGATTGCAGCTCTTTACGACTGGGACAGAGAAGTGAACACAACAGATCCGAATTTCTACAAATGGACACAGTGGATCTTCGTTAAGATGTTCAAAGAAGGTCTTGCTTATGAGAAAGAATTCCCAATCAACTGGTGCCCTTCTTGTAAGACAGGTCTTGCAAATGAAGAAGTAGTTGGTGGAAAATGTGAACGCTGCGGCGCTGAAGTTACAAAGAAGAATTTACGTCAGTGGATGTTGAAAATCACAAAATATGCAGACAGACTGTTAAATGATCTGGATAAACTGGACTGGCCAGAGAAGGTTAAAAAGATGCAGGCTGACTGGATCGGAAAATCTTACGGAGCAGAGGTTGATTTCCCTGTAGACGGAAGAGAGGAAAAGATCACTGTATATACAACAAGACCAGATACATTATACGGAGCAACATTCATGGTTCTGGCTCCGGAGCATGAACTGGCTAAGAGTCTTGCAAACGATGAGACAAGAGAAGCAGTAGAACAGTACATTTACGATGCTTCTATGAAGTCTAACGTAGACCGTATGCAGGATAAAGAAAAGACTGGTGTATTCACAGGAAGCTATGCGATCAACCCGATCAACGGAGCAAAAGTTCCGATCTGGCTGTCTGATTATGTACTTGCTGATTATGGTACAGGAGCAATCATGTGTGTACCTGCTCACGATGACCGTGACTTTGAATTTGCTACAAAGTTTAATATCCCGATTATCCAGGTAATCGCAAAAGACGGTAAAGAGATCGAGAACATGACAGAGGCTTACACAGATGCTGTCGGAACTATGATCAATTCCGGAGAATGGAACGGACAGGAATCTTCTGTATTAAAGAAAGAAGCTCCGCATATGATCGAAGAGCGTGGAATCGGACGTGCGACAGTGAACTTCAAACTGCGTGACTGGGTATTCTCACGTCAGAGATACTGGGGAGAACCAATCCCGATCGTACATTGTCCAAAATGTGGAAATGTACCGGTACCGGAAGAAGAACTTCCACTGCGCCTGCCAGAAGTAGAATCTTATGAGCCTACAGGAACAGGTGAATCTCCACTTGCTGCAATCGATGAGTGGGTAAACTGTAAGTGCCCTCAGTGCGGAGCTGATGCAAAGAGAGAGACAAACACAATGCCACAGTGGGCAGGATCTTCATGGTACTTCCTGCGTTACGTAGATAACCACAATGATAAAGAACTCGTATCAAGAGAAAAAGCAGATGAGATGCTTCCGGTAGATATGTATATCGGAGGAGTAGAACATGCAGTACTTCATCTTCTGTACTCTCGTTTCTACACCAAGTTCTTATATGATATCGGAGTTGTAGATTTTGATGAGCCATTCCACAAACTGTTTAACCAGGGAATGATCACTGGTAAGAATGGTATCAAGATGAGTAAATCAAAAGGAAATGTCGTATCACCGGATGATCTGGTAAAAGACTATGGATGCGACTCCTTAAGAATGTACGAACTCTTCGTTGGACCACCGGAGTTAGATGCTGAGTGGGATGACAGAGGAATCGATGGTGTTAACCGTTTCCTGAAACGTGTATGGAACCTTGTTATGGACAGCAAAGATGCAGACATCACAGCAACAAAAGAGATGATCAAAGAGCGCCATAAGCTGGTATACGACGTAACAACACGTCTGGAAAGCTTCAGCCTGAATACTGTAATCTCAGCATTCATGGAGCACAATAACAAACTGATCGAGATCGCTAAGAAAGAAGGCGGAATCGACAAAGAGACATTATCTACCATGGCAGTTCTTCTGTCACCATTTGCACCACACGTTGCAGAGGAACTGTGGGAAGAACTGGGACATACAGAGAGCGTATTCAAAGCTGGATGGCCAAAATACGACGAGAATGCTATGAAAGATGACGAGATCAAAGTTCCAGTACAGATCAACGGAAAGACAAAAGCAGTTATCGAGATTTCAGCAGAGGCTTCCAAAGAAGAAGCACTTGCAGCAGGTAAAGAAGCAATTGCTGATAAGTTAACTGGAAATGTGATCAAAGAGATCTATGTTCCGAAGAAGATCATTAATATTGTAATGAAATAAAAAAATAAAATGTAATAATTACGGCATTTGTTGTAAAGTTTGCATTGGTTGAAAAAGTATGGTATTGTTTACGAAATTGAGTAAACAGTACTATACTTTTTTTATACCTAAGTATGCAGGAAAAATGTCAATAACAGATTCTCTGTATACTAAAGTATGCCCAAATATGCAGGAGAAAGAAAGGTGGAAAAATAATGAAGATAAAAAGAATGAGTAAGCTGTGTTTTGCATTGCTTGGAAGTATGATCGGAACAACATTGCTGATATTACTGATAAATCAAATAGTGAAAATGTTACCATTATATATAGATGGTGCACTTATGAGATTTGTATTGTTAGGCTGTAACAGCATCGGATATTTTGTGTTGTTCTGGTTATTTTCACACATAGTAGATAAGAAACCAATACAGGAAATATCAATGGGAAAAGCATTTTCTATAGCTGAGGGAATAAAATATTTTGTATTCCTGATGGGATTCTCACCGGTTATTTCACTTTTGAGCAGAGGTTTGATGATTGTATTTGCGAGAATAATCGGCCAAAAAGAGGCAAATGCCGGACTGGTAGAAGAACTGGTAAATGCAGCGCCACCGGTTGTAATTATTATATGTGTGGCTGTCATAGCGCCGCTTATGGAAGAATTATTATTCAGAAAAGTGTTATTGGAAAGGCTGCTTCCATACGGAAAAGCACCGGCGATCCTGATCAGCAGCATAATGTTCGGGGTGTTTCATGCCAATTTTGAACAGATGTTTTACACAATCTTACTTGCTGTTGTGTGTTCTAATATCGTGATCCAGACAGGAAAAGTAAGAAATGCGGTCTATATCCATATGGCATATAATATGTGGGGCAGTGTAGTCGCACCGCAGACGTTAAAAAGCATACCGGAAGTTATTGCGGTGATACAGATCGTTTTTACAATTGCAGCCGTTATTATTTTTGTGAAATGTAGAAAGTCGATGTTTGTTTCCATGAAGGAGAAGGAAGAAACATTTGAATGGAAACGGGAACTATGCAGTGTAGGGAGCGTGGCATATCTGCTGTTTTTCATCGGAATGGGAATAGAGGCACTTATGAAATAAGCAGTGTTGAGCCCAGAATCCTTCAGATATGATATAATGGAATAAATATATAGACATCGAAAGGAAAACGAAAATGAATATTACAGTATATCTTGGCGCAAATGAAGGAAACGATCCGGCATTAAAAGAGTCTGTGAGAGCACTTGGAAAATGGATAGGAGAAAGCGGGAATGCTCTCGTATACGGAGGTTCAAAATCCGGATTAATGGGGGAACTGGCGGAAAGTGTATTACAGGCAGGTGGAAAAGTAACAGGCGTGGAGCCACAGTTCTTTGTGGATGCAGGTTTTGTGTATGATGAGATTACAGAACTGATCATTACGAAAGATATGGAAGAACGGAAGGCGAAGATGATAGAACTCGGAGATGCTTTCATTGCGTTCCCGGGAGGCACCGGAACACTGGAAGAGATTACCGAGGTAATGTCAAAGGTGTCTTTAAAGCATCTTGAGGCGCCGTGCATTCTTTATAACCTGAATGGATATTATGACAGCCTGAAGCAGCTCCTCCTGCATATGATAGATATGGATCTGTCTTCTGAGGAGAAACAGGAAGGAATACATTTTGCGGATACTCTATGTGAAATACAGGGGATTCTACAGAAAATTCTATAAGTTTGAAACATAAAAGATATAAAAAAATATGTAGATATTATGGAATAATAAAATGAGCGTTATATATGTAAGAAGAAAGATATAATGGAGAGGGATGAATTATTATCCAATTCGTACATATAATAGCGCTCATTTTATATGCCAAAGTATGGTGGAAAATCTGTCAGTGTCGGGTTCTTTGTCAGCTTCTATATATGCAGTGACGATGTAAACAGCCGGGACTTTTCTAAACGTGCATAGAATTCATCATAAAAGTTCCCATCAGGCTGATACGGCGTCAGGTAGAACTGTGTCAGGACGTGCATACTGATAGTTTTTGCTGTGTTATCAGAATCTGTCTGCGTCTGGTCCGATGCCAGCTTCATGACATAATCCTGAAGGTCTTTCAGGAAGAAATGCCAGTCAGAGATGTAGGTTTCATAGGTTTTCAGGTTTGGTGTATCGAGCCATTTTTTTATCTTTACTTTGGTACGGTCGGTCTTGGGACATTCATGGATTTGTAAAAAGTACTTGAAAGCATGATCCTCATAAAAGCGTCCAAGTGGGAACATACGGCAGATTCCCGGTCGGAAAGCATGGATGGAGCAGCGTCCATCAGAGTCCAGGAACGAACAGGCTTCTTCGGTTCCGGTCATTTTCAGGTTTGGAAGGATGATACCGTCTACTACATGAAGCTCCAAAGGACCGGCAAGAAGCTGGTTCACCGGTTGCTGTAGTCCCTGGGAGAGACGACAGACATCGAGCGGATCAAGGACAATAGAACTTCCCATACCATGGCAGCAGGCGGAGCATCCATCGCATCCTTTACAGTCTGTCTTTGCCATATCGTTACTTGTGTATAATCTACCGTCGGATATTTCATCCAGATTGATATCTCTAAGCATATAAATACCTCTTATTATAATATGAATATAGTTGTTATTGTTCACTGGTAGGAATTTTCTGAACTGAAAATTCGTTACACGGATAGTCTTGTTAGACAAGTTGATTATAGTGTAAAATAGAAAAAGATGCAATGTATGATATGATATAAAGGTCAAAAGGTCATGCGTTTCATGCTTGCATGAAATGCGAAGCAATCCGTATATCAAGATATTTGGAAAAATAAATAACAGAAAGGCTTAAGATATATGAAATTTTTTCATCTTTCAGATCTGCATATAGGAAAGCAGCTACATCATTATAACTTAAAAAAAGATCAGCAGGTGATCTTAAAGCAGGTGGTGGATTATGCCAAAGAAATCCATCCGGATGCAATCGTAATTGCAGGGGACGTCTATGATAAATCTGTGCCGTCTGCAGAGGCGGTTACGATTTTTGACCAGTTTCTGACAGAGCTTTCAGAGCTGACACCCGCGATACCGGTTCTGATCATCAGTGGGAATCATGATTCGTCGGAACGATTGGAATATGCAGCCAATATTTTGAAAAAACACCATATTTACGTGGCAGGAAGTGTTCCGGAGACACCAGAGGAACACGTACAGAAGGTTACACTTGAAGATAATTATGGGGAAGTAGACTTTTATCTGCTGCCATTTATGAAGCCGGGATATGTGCGGAAAGTATTTGAAGACGAAATGCCGGAGACCTATTCAGATGCAGTAAAAAGAATTCTGGAAAGAGAACAGATTGATTATAAGAATAGAAGAAATGTCCTGGTTTCCCATCAGTTTTATACCGGAAAAGGGGAAGAACGGCCGGAAACCTGTGATTCGGAAGTGTTTTCTGTTGGAGGCATTGATAATGTAGACATTGATGCAGTAAAAGCATTTGACTATGTGGCACTGGGGCATTTGCACGGGGCACAGTCCGTGGGAAAACGTACCATCCGGTATCCGGGGACACTTTTAAAATACTCCGTCAGCGAATGCAATCAGGAGAAGACGCTTACCGTGGTAACAATAGAAAAAAAAGGGGAAGAAGCAGGAATCGAATGCCTTCCGTTACGCCCGCTTAGAGATGTCCGGAAGAAAAAAGGGCGTCTGGAAGAGTTGTTACAGGATGTAAAAGAAGAGGAAAAAGATGACTATGTCAGTATCACACTGACAGACGAGGTGGATCCGTATAAGCCAAAAGAACAATTAGAACGGGTATTTTCACATATTCTGGAGATCCGTGTAGATAATCAGAGAACCAGAAGCAGACTCAGTGAGATGGATGAAGAATTGGTGATGAAGGATCCGTTTTCCGCTTTTGCAGATTTTTATAAGGAAATGCAAGGGAAAGTGATGGATCCGGAAGAAGAAATGATCATGACAGAGATATTTGAAGCGGCAAAGGGGGAATAAGGATGAGACCAGTAAAATTAGTAATGTCTGCATTTGGCTCCTATGCCGGAGAAGTGTGTATTGATTTTTCGCAAATTCCGGGGGGACTGTTTCTGATCACCGGAGATACCGGAGCGGGAAAGACGACGATATTCGATGCAATCACATATGCATTATATGACAGGACCAGCGGCGGGAACCGTGACGGCAATATGATGCGCAGCCAGTATGCAAAAGCGGAGACAGATACCTATGTAGAATATACATTTTCCTATCAGGAAAAGGAATATACCATCCGGAGAAATCCAGAGTATATGCGTCTTGGAAAAAGAAGATATGCGGATGGATCACCTCGATACGTAAAAGAATCTCCAAAAGTGGAGCTGATTCTTCCGGATGGAAGCGTATTCAAGGGGAAAAAACGAGAGACAGATCAGAAGATTACAGAGATCATGGGACTGGATGCAGATCAGTTTACGCAGATCGCAATGATCGCACAGGGCGATTTCTTAAAACTTCTGCTTGCAGAATCAAAAGAGCGGAAAAAAATATTTTCCAGAATATTTCAGACGAAATTTTATTACCGGATCCAGGAAGAACTGAAAAAAAGAGCCACCGCACTGTATGTGAAATTGGAAAATAACCTGCACGAGACAAAGATAGAGATGGAACGTGTAGAAAGTGTGGAAAATGGAACCGTTACTAAAATGGATACAGATCAGCTGGAAACAGATGGCAGAACGGAAGATAACGAAGATAGAAGTCGGGATACGGAAAAAACAGATATAAATAATCTCTGGAAAGAAATCGTGAAGCGGGAAATACCAAATGGCGGACATGTACTGGAAATCCTGCAGATGCTCATCGAACAGGGACGCAAGATAGAAAAAGAAAAAAAGAAAGAAGTAGCAGAGGCGCAGAAACAGCTCGATATGAGAAATCAGCAGTTCCGGGAGGCGGAAAGGCTGAATCAGCTGTTCCTTTCTTATGAGAAAATCGAAGAGGAGCTGGAAAAGAAGTGGAAAGATGTGGCGGAAAAAACGGACAGGCTAAAAGCCGCTGAGATAGAAAAACAGGAAACCGAAGAGCAGTTACGGGAAAAAATCGTAAGAATACAGGATGCGTTACCGCTGTACCAGGAACTGGACAGCAGAAAAGACAGTCTGGAGCAGATGGAAAATGACTTTAAAAAAGATGAAAAACATCTGGAAGAGATAAAAAAGCGCATAGAATCCTGCAAAAACAAACGTGAGGAAAATGAAAAGTTTCTTGAGAAATATAAAAATGTGAACATTTGCATAGAAGAATGCAAAAATAACAGACAGAAATTACTGGAAAAATTGCAGCAGTATGAAGAAATAAAGACGCAGCGTATCAAAACGGAAAAATTAAAAGAAGAATGCATGGCAGCGAAAAAGGAATCGGATGAAAAGCAGCAGAGATACAGGGAAGCCTTATTAAGCTATGAGGAATTGTATCAGATGTTCTTAAATGAACAGGCAGGCATACTGGCTCTGGGACTTGAAAAAGGGATGCCGTGCCCAGTGTGTGGTTCGAAAGAACATCCAAGGATCTGTTCTTTGAGCAATCAGGCACCAAGCCAGGCAGAAGTGGAAGAAGCAAAAAGAAAACGTGAAGAAAACGAAAGAATCCGTGATGAGGCAGGAACAAAATTTCAGGAGATCTCATCCAGATATCAGGCGGCAGCAGAAGTATACAAAACACTGCTTGGAAAAGTGGAAGATATAGACCGGGAAAAGAGCGATAAAGAAGAATTAAAAGAACTGGAAAGAAAGATAAAGAAATTCTCAGAAATCGCGGATCTGGCGGAAAAGCTTGTGGAAGAACAAGAACGGATCGGCAGAATGCTTATGGAACTGGAAGAGAAAAAAGCGGCGCTGGAACAGGATATCACAAAGCAGAAGATTGCTTATGCAGGCCAGAAGGCGGAATATAACACCTGGAAAGAAAAGCTTCCATTTGAAACGAGTGTGCAGGCCAGAAAGACTCTGGAACAGATGAAGCAGACGGTAGAAAAGACCGTGAGAGTATATGAAACTGCGGCAGGTGAAGTGCGAAAGAGTCTGGATGTGCAAAAAGAGCTGGAAGGAAGAAAAACAACGCTGGGAGAACAGCTGTCCGGAAAAGAACAGGCAGATCTAGAAGCAATTGGAGAACAGAAGAAGGAAGCCATGAAGCAGCTGGAAATCTGTAATGGACAATATATGGATGCACATAACAGAAACGATAGGAACCTGGAGTGCAGGGAAGCGTTGAAGCGGTTATTTGCAAAAGACCGGGATCTGCAAAAACAGTATGAAATCATCAGTAATCTAAATAAAACGGCAAATGGAAACCTAAGCGGCAGTGTAAAACTGGATTTCGAGACGTATATCCAGAGACAATATTTTAAACAGATCATCCGTGCGGCAAATAAAAGACTGATCAGAATGACAGGCGGTGAGTTTATCCTGCAGTGCAAAGACGTAGAAAAGCTTGGAAGTCAGGGCCAGGCAGGGCTTGATCTGGATGTCTATCACATGGCAACAGATACGGTGCGGGATGTAAAGACATTATCCGGAGGAGAATCATTTATGGCATCACTTGCGATGGCACTTGGACTTTCGGATATCGTACAGCATACAGCCGGGGCAATCCACCTGGATACCATGTTTGTTGATGAAGGGTTCGGTTCGCTGGATGATACGGCAAGAGATCAGGCAATCCGTGTTCTGACAGATTTGGCGGATCAGAACCGTCTGGTGGGCATCATTTCTCATGTAAATGAGCTGAAAGAGCAGATAGACCGAAAACTTTTGGTGACAAAGACCGAAAATGGCAGTATAGTAAGATGGTCAGATGAAAGGGGAATATAAAAAATGAAATATGATTATTTGATAGTTGGAGCAGGATTATTCGGTGCAGTATTCGCGCATGAGGCAAAAAAAGCGGGAAAGAATGTGCTGGTTATCGATAAGAGAGCACATATCGGCGGTAACATCTATACAAAAGAAGTAGAAGGAATCCAGGTGCATGAATACGGTGCACACATTTTCCACACTTCAGATAAAAAAGTGTGGGATTACGTGCAGCAGTTTGCGGAGTTTAACCGTTATACGAACAGTCCGGTGGCCAGATATAAGGACGAACTTTATAATCTGCCGTTCAACATGAATACATTCAGCAAGATGTGGGGAATTTCGACGCCACAGGAAGCAAAAGAAAAGATCGCTGAGCAGATCAAAGAAGCAGGGATAACAGAACCAAAGAATCTGGAAGAGCAGGCAATATCATTAGTTGGAAGAGACATTTACGAAAAACTGGTAAAAGGATATACGGAAAAGCAGTGGGGCAAACGGGCAACAGAGCTTCCAAGCTTTATCATCCGCAGACTGCCGGTGCGTTTTGTCTATGATAATAATTATTTTAATGATAAATATCAGGGAATCCCGATCGGCGGTTATACAAAAATGGTGGAAAAGATGCTGGCCGGAGTAGAGGTACGCCTGAATACAGATTATTTTGCCAATAAAGAAAAGCTGGATGCAGAAGCAGAAAATGTCGTATTTACAGGAATGATCGACGAGTATTATAACTATTGTTATGGAGAGCTTGAATATAGAAGCTTAAGATTCGAGACAGAAGTGCTGGATGAAGAGAATCATCAGGGAAATGCGGTTGTCAACTATACAGAGTATGAAGTGCCGTATACCAGAATCATCGAGCACAAGCATTTTGAATATGGCTGTCAGGGGGGATATAGCAACACCATGACAGAGAGTAATCCGAAGACTGTGATCACCAGGGAATATCCGGCACAGTGGAAAAAGGGTGATGAGCCGTATTATCCGATGAATGACGAGAAAAATAATGCATTATATCAGAAATACCAGGAACTGGCCAAAAAAGAAGAGCATGTGATCTTTGGCGGACGCCTGGGTATGTATAAATATTATGACATGCATCAGGTGATCGCAGAAGCATTAAAGTGCGTGGAAGAAAGTCTGGCGTAAAAGTTAGGCTAAAGGAAGTATAATGGTGGAGAAAATGATGGTATGTATCTTGGTGGAATGAGTTTTTTGTATTGCCATGCATTCGTAAGGAGCTGCCAGTGGCAGCTCCTGTAGATGCCATTTTATAGGAAACCGGCAATGATAAATTCAACTGTATACAATAAATATGTCAAATTTATTTATTTTCGTTCTGATATTTTAATGAAGCCTCGATAAATCCTCTGAATAAAGGATGCGGTCTGTTCGGTCTTGACTTCAGTTCCGGATGAGCCTGGGTTGCGATAAACCATGGATGATCCGGAATCTCAATCATTTCCACAATTCTTCCATCCGGAGAAAGACCGGAAAGCTTCATTCCGTTTGCAGTCAGGGCATCACGGTAGTCGTTGTTAACTTCGTAGCGGTGACGGTGACGTTCGCTGATCTGCTCTGTTCCATACATTTCGTAAGCTTTTGATGTCTTATCAAGGACGCATGGATAAGCACCAAGTCTTAATGTTCCACCGATATCTTCGATACCGATCTGCTCCGGCATGATGTGGATAACCGGATGTGTTGTATTTGGATCAAGCTCTGCACTGTGTGCGTCGTTGTAGCCAATGACATCTCTTGCAAATTCTACGATAGAAAGCTGCATACCAAGGCAGAGTCCGAGGAAAGGAACTTTATGTGTACGAGCATATTTGATTGCTTCGATCTTTCCTTCGATACCGCGGTTACCGAATCCACCAGGAACTAAGATACCGCTGACATCACCGAGAAGTTCGTCTACATTATCCGGTGTAACTGTCTCGGAATCGATCCATTTGATATTTACAGTTGCACGGCTGAAGATTCCACCGTGTTTCAGAGCTTCTACAACACTGATGTAAGCGTCGTGAAGCTGGATATATTTACCAACCAGAGCAACAGTGACTTCTGTGTTCGGATTCTTAAGGTAATCGACCATTTCCTTCCAGTCTTTCAGATCTGGTTCCGGACAGTCGAGGTGCAGGCATTCGCATACAACACCGGCAAGATTCTCTTCTTCCATAGCAAGAGGAGCCTCGTACAGGTATTCTACATCCAGATTCTGCAGTACATGGTTAGAAGGTACATTACAGAATAATGCAATCTTATCTTTCAGTCCGACACCCAGAGGATACTCAGAACGGCATACCAGGATATCTGGCTGGATACCCATTCCCTGCAGGTCTTTTACACTGGCCTGGGTTGGCTTGGTCTTCATTTCCTGAGAGGCCTTCAGATAAGGAATCAGGGTTACATGAATCAGGATCACGTTTTCACGGCCTTTTTCATGCTGGAACTGACGGATTGCTTCCAGGAATGGCTGGCTTTCGATATCTCCGACGGTTCCACCGACTTCAATAATGGCAATTTCTGTATTCTCAGCAGCCGGGTTGCGGTAAAAGCGTGATTTGATTTCATTTGTAATATGTGGGATAACCTGAACGGTTCCTCCGCCAAAGTCTCCACGGCGTTCTTTCTGAAGAACAGACCAATAAATTTTTCCTGTAGTTACGTTAGAATTCTTACTCAGACTTTCGTCGATAAATCTTTCATAATGTCCAAGGTCGAGGTCTGTTTCTGCTCCATCATCGGTTACAAATACTTCACCATGCTGTACCGGGTTCATGGTACCTGGGTCGATATTGATGTATGGATCAAACTTCTGCATGGTTACGGTATAACCACGGGCTTTCAAGAGACGTCCGAGAGACGCAGCCGTAATTCCCTTTCCTAAACCAGATACTACACCGCCTGTAACGAATACGTATTTTACTGCCATAACTTCCTCCTTAAGTCAAAAATGTTGTTACTGTTTATAAAGTGTTCAAAAAAA
>NZ_CAKRAH010000038.1 GCF_934294775.1 uncultured Dorea sp. | reverse complement strand
TATGGGATCATAGCTCAGCTGGGAGAGCATCTGCCTTACAAGCAGAGGGTCATAGGTTCGAGCCCTATTGGTCCCATTTCGTGATAGTAAGTTATCACGATTTGCAAGTAGTGTAATCACGAAATGTGACGCGATGCTTCGCATCGATGCACACAACTCCTTCGGAGTTGGCGCGGTTCATCTTGTATGCCGCAGTGGCGGAACTGGCAGACGCACAGGACTTAAAATCCTGCGGGACTAACCTCCCGTACCGGTTCGATTCCGGTCTGCGGCATTAGTTAAAAATGGGAGAAACGTTGAAATGACAGCGTTTCTCTTATTTTTTTGTTTGTAAAAAATTGTACAAATGATATATCAAAATCCTGAAAAGCAAGCATGTCATTTTATCTATTATTGATATTTCGCAAGTAATGTAATGGCGTAGTTGTTTGTATAAAAAGGGAAAGTTGCACAAAGTTTTGAAGATTCATAAAAAAGAGATTTCTTTACATTGTAAATTTATAAATGATATGTTATTCTGATTTCACTTCAGAGGGGAATCTAAATACTCTCTAGTAATTCTAAGCCGGGAGGCATCAAGTTTCGAAAGTTTCATATAAATTCTGAAACAAAATTCCAACTTGATAGAATATGAAAATTTTATATTTTGAGGAGGAAATGCCTATGACAAACAAACTGCAACAATATTTTCCAATGATCAGGACACGAGAGGAGGTGTTAAAAGAAATTGAAAGTAAAGCGAAACTAAGCATGATTTATTATGGATGGAATCCGGAAGAACAGGAAGAATTTCTGAATTTCTGTACAGGAGTCAGAGGAGTGAAGATAATGTATGATTTCATGATAAAAGAGATTCTAAATCCGGAGAGTTCACCAGAACGGGTAGATGAGTTACTTTCATTATTGTTAAAGCAAAAGGTAAAGACGATAGATATTTTACCGAATGATGGAACAAGACTTGCAGATGAATCTTCATTGCTGATTACAGATATAGTTGTACAGCTGGAAACTGGAAGTATCGCTAATCTGGAAATACAAAAAGTGGGATATTATTTTCCGGGAGAAAGAAGCGCCTGTTATTCTGCTGATCTGTTATTAAGGCAATATAAGAGAGTACGGGGAATGAAAGGAAAGAAATTTTCATACAGGGATATTAAGCAGGTTTATACAATTGTATTTTTTGAAAATAGTCCAAAAGAATTTAAAGAGTATACGGAGGATTATATTCACAGGTTCATGCAAAAGTCTAATACAGGAGTAAATATAAATTTATTACAAGAATATTTGTTTATACCTCTTGACATATTTAAGAAGATTCAGCAAAATGAAGATGGAAGTATAAAAATAGAGAATCGGTTAGAAGCATGGCTTGCCTTTTTTTCAATGGATGATCCGGAATCGGTGATAACATTGATTGAAAAATATCCGGATTTTAAAGAAATGTATGAGCAAGTGTATGATGTCTGCCGGAATATTGAAGAGGTGATGCAGATGTTTTCAAAAGAATTGCTGGAATTAGACCGAAATACGGTAAAACTTATGATTGATGATATGCAGAAAGAATTGGAAGAACAGAAGAAAGAAAAGAAACAATTGGATGAAGAGCTGAGACAGAAAAAGGTGCAGTTAAGCCGGAAGAACGAGCAGTTAACCCAGAAAGATGAAGAGTTAAGCCAGAAGGATGAAGAGTTAAGCCAGAAGGATGAAGAAATACGAAGATTAAAAGAAGAACTGGAAAGAGAAAAAAATAAGTAAGGTAAAGTGTCTCAATTCCTGACTGATCAGGAATTGAGGCTTTTAGAGTTGCAGAATATGGAAAGTAAAAAGAATATTTTATGGAAAATATTTATTTCAACATTATATTTAAGTGCATTTACATTTGGCGGTGGATATGTCATTGTGACATTGATGAAAAAGAAATTTGTAGATGAATATCACTGGATTGAGGAAAATGAGATGCTGGATCTGGTGGCGATTGCACAGTCGTCACCGGGTGCAATTGCGGTAAATGGAGCGATTGTAGTAGGTTACAAATTAGCGGGACTTTTGGGCGTTGTAGTTTCAATTATAGGTACGATAATTCCGCCATTTGTAATTATTTCGGTTATTTCAGTCTGTTATAATGCATTTCGGAGCAATTATTTTGTCAGTCAGATGCTGGAAGGGATGCAGGCAGGAGTTGGAGCAGTTATAGCATCCGTTACCTACGAAATGGGATCAGGAATTGTAAAAGAGAAAAGTATCACATCGATAGTGATTATGGCAGGGGCTTTTATTGCCTCCTGTATCTATAAAATCAATGTCGTGTATATTGTAATTGTATGTGGCATAATAGGCGTTATCCGGGCCTGTATGAATAAGAGAGGAGAAAAGCAATGATATATTTACAGTTGTTTCTCAGCTTTTTACAGGTTGGAATGTTTAGCTTTGGCGGTGGATATGCCGCTATGCCATTGATTCAGGGACAGGTTGTAACAGCACATCACTGGCTTCGTATGTCGGAATTTACGGATCTTATTACGATTTCCCAGATGACACCGGGACCGATTGCGGTGAATTCAGCTACTTTTGTCGGAATTAAGATAGCTGGAATTCCGGGAGCATTTGCCGCAACGTTTGGATGTATTTTACCGCCATGTATTATTGTTACAATTCTTGCAAAGCTATATTTAAAATATCGCAATATGACAATGATGCAGGAGGTGTTACATTCACTGAGACCAGCTGTTGTGGCAATGATCGGAGCGGCAGGAATTTCGATTCTGGCGACGGCATTCTGGGGAAGTGAAGAAATTATTACATTCGTAGGAACGAAGTGGAGTCTGGTTATAATATTTTTCATTTGTCTGGTATTACTTAGAAAGGTAAAGATGAATCCTATATGGGTGATGTTGCTGGCGGGTGTGATGAAAGTTGTTGTTTCAAATGTTGTGAAGTAGAGGTATGAAAAGTAAGAGAGGGATAAAAGTGGGGGAAAAAACGATTGAAAAAAATGCGATTACGGAAGGAATTATCTGGAAACAGCTTCTGATATTTTTCTTTCCGATCATGCTGGGAACATTAATTCAGCAATTATATACAACAGTAGATACGATTATTGTCGGACGTTTTGTGGGAAAAGCGGCACTGGCAAGTGTAGGCGGTCCTGCGGCGGTATTATCGACGATCGTTGTAACATTCTTTAATGGACTGGCCAATGGGGCAGCAGTTATCATTGCTCAATATTACGGTGCAAAAGACAGAAAAAGGCTGCATGTGGGATTACATACTGCATACCTGTTTTCCATCGTGATCAGTCTTGTGATATCTGTTGCTGGTGCAGTGCTTACACCGTGGTTACTGAAAATTATGAATACGCCACAGGAGATGATGGCATCATCAACGACATATCTTAGAATTTATTTTATGGGAATTTTATTTACACTGGTTTATAATATGGGTTCGGCGATCATGAGGGCTGTGGGTGATTCAAGAAGACCGCTTTTGTATCTGGTGGTTTGCTGTGTATTGAATATTGTTCTTGATATTTTCTTGGTGGTCGTACTGAAAATGGGAATTGCCGGGGCAGCACTGGCAACGGTTTTCTCACAGTGCATCAGTGCGCTGCTGGTTACATATTCACTGACGAAAGATTATGATGCTATGAAGCTTAGATGCAGGGAGCTTCGTATGGATGCAGGGGTTCTGTCTAAGGAATTGAAAATAGGGGTTCCTGGGGCATTACAGGCATGTGCTTATGGTGTGACGAATGTAGTCATCCAGGCATCTGTTAACAGCTTTGGAACAGATACCGCAGCAGGGTGGGCAGCCTATGGAAAACTGGATCTGATCTTCTGGACTGTATCCAGCGCACTTGGAGCGGCGGTAACAACTTTTGCCGGACAGAATTATGGCGCAGGTAAATTGGACAGGGTATATAAGAGTATTCGTGTTAATATCGGGATTTCGTATATATTTACAGGAGCGATCATTGTGATTCTGTATGCGTTCTGTGAACCGATGTACCATATGTTTACGACGGATCCGAATGTGATTCAGATCGGAGTTTATATGCTGCGTTTTCTGGTCCCGAGCTATTTACTTAGTATCCTGCTTGAGAATCTAAG
Source organism: uncultured Dorea sp. (assembly GCF_934294775.1). Taxonomy (GTDB): domain Bacteria; phylum Bacillota; class Clostridia; order Lachnospirales; family Lachnospiraceae; genus Dorea_A. The sequence continues at coordinate 22,149 of NZ_CAKRAH010000038.1, read as the reverse complement.
TGGAGGACTTCGTGGTGTGGGAGATGTGCTCTGGCCGACGATATTTACGTTTGGTGGTTTGTTTTTGGTCCGGCTTCCATGGATTATGATTATGACACCAATACATCATAAAGTAGAGATTCTATTGATCAGTTATCCATTGGCATGGGGAGGAACACTTTTATTTCTGATACCGTATTATTTCTGGAAGAAGAAAAAGAGGTATAAAAGATATAATATTAGATGATTCTGATGCTTCTTATCAGAAAGCAGACACTACCGGTTGTGCAGGAAATTCCTGAAAATTGGTGGTGTTTTTGTACAGAATATGCTGAAAAATGAAAAAATGTATAATTTGTATTATAATAAAAACATTATATAGTATAGATAGTGGATGCACAGCAGGATGGTACAGATAGTAATCGTACTGTGCAAGAAATGTGTAAAACGTATAAAAAAAGATATAACACAATATTTGTACGTGAAATATAAGAAAAGTAAGTAGGTGAGCCGGATGAATCATAAGGATTTTATGACAAAAAGACAGGCTGAAGAAAAGATGGAATGTCTGCGGGAGGTGTTCGATGTCGTACGACTTGTGGACGGCAAGATGTTAAAAGAACGGTCAGAATGCCTTGAAAATATAGAACCATGTCAGTGCTATTCGGTCTGGCATAAGCAGGAACCGTGTGAGAACTGCATATCAATTCATGCACTGGAAGGCAAAACACAGGCATCAAAACTTGAATTCATGGATTCTGATATTTTCCAGGTATTTGCAAGATATGTAGAGATTGACGGAAAACCATACGTCATGGAGATGCTAAGAAAGCTGGAAGAAGATACACTGATTGATACGCTTGGATATGAGAAAATCGTAGAACGGCTTGCAATATACAATGAAAAGCTTTATAAAGATGCGTTGACTGGTGCCTATAACCGGCGTTATTACGAAGATGAGATGAAAAAAGTAGAAGGCGCTGCAGGAATTGCAATTCTGGATCTGGATGATTTTAAACTGTATAACGATACGCATGGACATAGCGCCGGGGACAGAGCATTGATTACGGTTGTCAAAGTAATCAAGCAGTACATACAGAAAACAGATAAGCTGATCCGGTACGGGGGAGATGAATTCCTTTTAGTAATCCCAGACATAGACAAGGATAGTTTTTCAAAAAAATTAAATAAGATACAATCAAAAATTGCAGGAACAAAAGTGCCGGGATATAACCGTATGCAGTTGTCGGTAAGTATAGGCGGGGTTATGGCAGGTGAAGAGACGGTAGAAGAGGCAGTAGTCCGTGCAGACCGGCTGATGTATCTTGCCAAGACACAGAAAAATATGGCTGTGACAGAAGGTGAAGAAGCGAAGGTTACAGAAGAACATGACGGAAAAGAGAAAGATAAGATACGGCAGCAGATTTTGATCGTAGATGATTCGGAGCTGAACCGCGAGATATTAGAAGAGATGCTGCATAATGAATACAGGATACTGGAAGCAGAAAATGGCGAAGAATGTGTGGCAATGCTTGAGCAGTATGGAACGGGAATTTCCCTGATTCTTCTGGATATCGTAATGCCGAAGATGGATGGGTTCGAAGTTCTTGCATATATGAACAGGGAAAAATGGATTGAAGACATTCCGGTTATCATGATCTCCAGTGAAGATTCGGAAAACTTTATAAGAAAAGCATATGAGCTGGGTGTTTCAGATTATATCAGCCGTCCGTTTGATGCAAAGATTGTATACAGAAGAGTCTTTAACATGATCAAGTTGTATGCAAAGCAGCGCAGACTGATCAGGCTTGTGACAGACCAGATTTATGAAAAAGAAAAGAATAATCAGATGATGGTCAGTATCTTAAGCCAGGTTGTAGAGTTTAGAAATGGAGAAAGCGGACTTCATGTGCTGCACATTAATAAATTGACAGGACTTCTGATAGAACGCCTGGTAGAAAAGACAGATCGTTATTCACTGACCTGGGAAGATCAGTATGTAATTGCAACGGCATCAGCATTACATGATATTGGTAAAATCGGAATTGATGAAAAGATACTGAACAAGCCGGGAAGACTTACCAAAGAAGAATTTGAGATCATGAAGACACATGCACAGATTGGTGCAGATATGTTAAAATCATTGGAGCTATATAAAGATGAAGAACTAGTCAAATATGCATATGAAATCTGCAGATGGCACCATGAACGTTATGATGGAAGAGGATATCCAGATGGATTGAAGGGTGATGAGATTCCAATCTCCGCACAGGTTGTATCAATCGTTGATGTGTATGATGCGCTGGTAAGTAAGCGCGTATATAAAGATGCATACACTCACGAAGAAGCAATTCAGATGATCCTGAATGGGGAATGTGGGACATTTAATCCAATATTGCTGGAATGCCTGATGGAAATAGAAGGAAAGATCAAACAGGAAATGCAGCAGAAGAGTTCGAAAGAATATATACAGGATACGAAGATGAAACATCCCGATATAAAGGATACGCATTTTTCGGATGTGGCAATGCTTGAAAAAAGTAAATAGCGGAAAATAATTTTAGATAAAAATAGTACGGACAACAGATATCCGTACTATTTTTATGTCCAGACCTTCCGGTTTTAATCAAATTCCTGAAAACCTTCAGGAGTTTCTGAAATCTCTGGAATGGTTAAAGAATCTTTCTGATTAAAATATTTTTTGGTCTCACTGATGACAACTTTACGAAGGCCAAGAAGCGCGATCAGGTTAGGAATAACCATCAGGGCATTTGTAATATCAGCAAGCATCCAGATTGGTTCAAGTGTCATGAATGGTGCAATGGCAATTGCAAAAATGTAAATGATTTTAAAAGGCTTAATACTCTTTGTAGTTCCTGTCAGATATAAAACACAGCGTTCGCCGTAATAATTCCAGCCAAGGATAGTAGTAAATGCAAAAAAGATCAAGCCAAATGAAATCAGGTAAGTACCGATGTTAATTGGAAGTCCTGCGTTATAAGCTGCGGTCACAAGAATACTTCCACTTAATTCAGAATTATCAAGGAGTCCACTGGAAATAACAACCAATCCAGTCATTGTGCAAACTACAATTGTTGTAAAGAATACGCTGGTCATAGAAATAAGACCCTGTTTTACGCAGGAATTGGTTTTTGCGGCAGCGGCAACGATCGGGGAACTTCCAAGTCCGGCTTCGTTTGTATATACACCGCGTGCAACGCCCATTCTCATAGCTGTCATGAATGAGATGACCGCAGTTCCCGCAGCGCCACCAAGTACAGACTCCTTGGAAAATGCACAGGCAAAAATATGTCCAAATGTAGCCGGAATTACTTTATAATTCCATACAAGAATGAGAACAGATCCACCGACAAAGAAAAGCGCCATAAAAGGAACAATGAATTCTGCTACTTTGGAAATAGATTTAATTCCGCCGAGTGTTACAACCGCAGTCATAATTGTAATGATTGCACCTACAAGCAGTACAGGAAGATGGAAAGAGGCATTCACAGATTCAGTGATTGCATTTACCTGTGGGAAAGTACCACTTCCAAGAAGTGCGGTTACAGCTCCAAAGAAAGCAAATAACTTTGCAAGCCATTTGAATTTGTCTCCAAGTCCGTTTTGTATATAGTACATAGGACCACCGGCTATTTCTCCGTTTTCATCTTTTACACGATATTTTATAGCGAGAAGACCTTCGGCATATTTTGTCGTCATACCAAGAAGTGCAGATACCCACATCCAGAAGAGGGCACCAGGACCACCAATGCGAAGAGCGGTAGCAACGCCAACGATACTTCCGGTTCCGATACAGGCTGCCAGTGTAGTACAAAGAGTTGCAAAGGAAGAAACATCCCCAACACCATCTTCCTTTTCAAAAATACACTTCAGTGCTTTTGGAAATTTCGTAAGCTGCAATCCGCCAAGCTTGATTGTAAAATAAAGTCCTGTTCCCATAAGAAGAACGAGAGTAGGGGGGCCCCAGACAGCTGTCTGAATTTTTTCTAATACATGTGTCAATGTTTCCATATAAAATTCCTCCAATATTTTTCGCTTTATTGATAATAGACGGAAGTGAAAAATATTCTTCAAAAAACACACATGATGAAAAAAATTATTTTATGTCTAAACCAATCCTAGCATAGGAGAAATAAATATGCAATGAAAGTTATTTCTTTCACGTGGTTGATATTTTTTGAACACGGGCATCAGAATTCATAATGATTAATAATTTCCAAGTTTGCTCAGATATTTGTCAATGGTATCGAGGCGTTTTTCGATTCCTTTTGCCTTGTGACTAATGGTTTCTAATAAAGCTTCAGAGACAAATTGCGGAGCAATCATAGAATTGAAAAACGTATTACTGTCTACGGGAACAGTTAGAAGCACAGTGGCATACTGGGCCAGTTCAGAACTTGGTTTATCTGTAATAACGATAATCGAAGCTCCGGCATCGTGGGCCATTTCAGCAGTAACCTTATCCTGAAGGGAATATCTTGGAAAGCTGAAAAGAATCAGGCAATCTGTCTGTGAGATATTGCACATATGGTCGATCGGGCTCATGGTAGTCGTTGTTGTCATGGTAACATGTGGAACCATCTGTTTCAGATAGAGAATAAAATAATCAGCAAGGCAGATATTTCCTCTGGTAGCTGCTATGTATTTGTGTTTACTGGAAATAATGGTATCGGCAGCCTGTTCAAAAGTCTGAATGGAATTCTGGATAAAAATCTCTTCCAGATTATGAGCAGCATTTTTAAAATGCCGGTTGATATAATCAGCAGAAGATTCCAGCTTTGCCTGCTTGGCAATTCTCTGGGAAGGCACAGTGATGCTGCTGGAGATACTAAGAACTTTATCCTGGTAATCTTTTCGAAGTGCTTTTTGAAAATCCATAAATCCGGCAAATCCGATCGTACGGCTGAAGCGTATGACAGAAGATTCGCTGACACCAAGTTTCAGGGCAATTTCGGTAGATGTCATGAAACAGGCTTCGGACGCATTGTCGAGAATATATTCGGCAATCACTTTTTGAGTTTTTGTTAGTCGTTTTGAGTGAAGTAGTTCCTTCATATTTTCCATAATCTATTCCTCCGGGGGGTTCTATTGTTAATTAGATTTAAGCATGAAACGAGGATTCTTGCAAGATGCAGAAGATATTAATTATAGAAGAAAGAACGGCATATCAAGTGAAAAAAATAACTTATTGGTGAAAAAAATAACTTTTATTGCAATGTAAAATGATATGTGCTAGTATGTAGTCAGACGGAAATGAAGAATATTATTCAACAATAATGAAAAGAGAAAAATAATATTCATTCAAAAAATGTAACGGATTATAATTTTAGGAGGTTTTTTAAAATGAAAGTAGGATGTGTAAAAGAAATTAAAAACAACGAGTTCCGTGTAGGTATGACACCAGATAACGTGAAAAGTTATGTAAATGCAGGACACGATGTTTATATCGAAAAAGGTGCTGGAGAAGGATCTGGATTCTTTGATGCTGAATATGAAGCAGCTGGGGCAAAGATGATCGATACAGCAAAGGAAGTATGGGATACTGTTGAAATGATGATTAAGGTAAAAGAGCCACTTCCGGAAGAATATCCATTATTCCACGAAGGACTGATCCTTTATACATATCTTCATCTTGCAGCAGACAAACCACAGACAGATGCTTTACTTGGAGCAAAAGTAAAAGGTGTTGCTTATGAGACACTGATTGAAAGAAACGGAAGCATTCCTCTTCTTGCTCCTATGAGCCAGATCGCAGGACGTCTGAGTATCCAGGAAGGTGCAAAATATCTTGAAAAGAGATTCGGAGGAGAAGGCGTTCTCTTAGCAGGAGTTCCGGGAACACCAAAGGCGAACATCGTAATCCTTGGTGGCGGATCTGTAGGAACAAACGCTTGTAAGATTGCTGTAGGAATGGGCGCTAATGTAACAATTATGGATATCAACCTTCAGAGACTTGCATATCTGGATGATATTTTCGGAGCACGCGTTCAGACACTTGTTTCTAATGATGCAAATATCGAGAAAGCTGTCAAAGAAGCAGATCTCGTTATCGGATGTGTTCTGATCCCTGGAAAATCAGCTCCTAAGATCTTCAAGAAAAAATATCTGAAAGAGATGAAACCAGGTGCTGTATTTGTAGACGTTGCTGTAGACCAGGGCGGATGCGGAGAGACTACAAAGGTTACATATCATGATGATCCGATCTTTATCGAAGATGGTGTTGTTCACTACTGTGTAGGAAATATGCCAGGAGCAGTTCCAAGAACATCTACAATTGCACTGACAAACGCTACACTGTCTTATGGACTGCAGATTGCAGGAAAAGGACTTGAGCAGGCTTGCAAAGATAACGAGGTTATCTATTCTGCTATCAATACATACGATGGAAAATTAACATGTAAGAACGTAGCAGACAGCTTTGACTGCTATGAATATACAGATGTAAGAACCGTATGCTAATACATGCAATATAATCGCTATATAATAAGAAGAAACTAAAACTAAATGATTAATTCCTGTGAGAAGGAAAAGCGCTGGTGTCTTGGGGGTACCAGCGCTTTTTCAGATATATTAAAAAATACATAGATAACAGTATATTTATACATAAGTTTGTATTATAAAAAGAACTTGAATATTAGTTCGTATTATGATATATTTATTTTTAGTGGCGATTCAATACTTTAACTCACTAATATATGAAAAGATATTTATAGATATATGCTATAAATATCCTTGTTTATTAATATTATCTATTTCCTATATTGTTAAAAAAATGTTACACTGGAAGACGGTAATCTTAAGGAAAGGGGAAAAGAAAAAATGGATTTACTTTGTAGTGTTAACTGGATAGCACTTCTTGTGTTAGCCATAACATTATTGCTGTTCAAAGTTTTGAATCAGTTAGCGATGAAGATCAACTGGACATTCGTTGTTCTAATCAGTATGGTAATGGGTGCCGTAATCGGTCTCGTATTTGCATCTGAGAATAACAGTTATCTTGTCTGGGTTGATTTGATTGGTGACATTTACATCAACGTAATTACTGCTCTGGTGGCACCAGTTATCCTGATTTCTATTATGTCAGGTTTTATTTCTTTAAATAGTAAAGAAAAAATGAAGAGTATAGGCCTTACATCTGTATTCTGGCTTCTGGCTTCATCTGCAGCAGCAATCGTTCTGTCATATATTTTTGGAGCCATTACAGGGCTTGGAAAAGGGGCAGAGGCTGTATTTGCTGATATTTCATCAGTAAGTGACAGCACAATCAGTTCTTATGAAGAACTTGCAACATCATTTGACCAGGTTATTTTAAAATTCTTCCCAACGAACGTCATCGGAGATCTCTCCAATGATAACGTCGTTGCGATCATCATCATTGCTATTGCAGTAGCTGTAGCTTATGTTGGAATCGCAACAGAAGAGGGTGAAGAAAAAGTAGTTGCATTCAAGAATCTGGTAGAGGCACTGAAGAATATTATCTATCGTATTCTGGCATTTGTTATTGACCTGACTCCATTCGCAGTTCTGTGTCTGGTAGCCGGATCTGCAAGTCAGATTTTCGAGGATAAGAAGTCTCTCGTACAGCTGGTACTTCTGGTCGTTATGATCTATGTGGTATGTCTGGTACACAGCTATGGATTTAATGCGATTTTGATCAAGTTTGTTGCAAAACTTAGCCCAATCAAATTCTTTAAAAAGATTCTTCCTGCACAGATCACAGCATTTACAACTTCAAGTAGTGTTGGATCAATTCCTGCTTCTATCGAAGGTCAGAGAAAACGTGTAGGTATTGATGAGGAAATCTCAAACTTTACAACATCCCTTGGTACAACCATTGGTATGCCGGGATGTACATGTGTATGGCCAATTCTTCTGGCTATCTTCTATACCAATGCGGTAGGTATCTCATGGACAGTATCTGACTATGTAATGTTAGCTGTTGTCTGCCTGATCCTTTCACTCGGAAGTGCAGGAGTACCTGGTATCGGAGTGGTATCTGCTATGGCAGTGTTCAAAGCAGTGAACCTTCCAATCGCAGCGATCGTACTTTTGGTACCGATCAACAACATCTCAGATATGATCCGTACATTCGACAATGTAACTGCTGGTAACGTAACAGCAGCAATCGTTGCAAGAAAGATGGGCACTCTGGATGACAATATCTTTAATGCAGAAGAAAAGAAAGGAGAGAACGCATAATGAAATTGAAAAAGTCAACAATCGTACTGATCGTGTTAGCTGTCATTTTCCTTGGTCTCTCTGTAGTTTCAACAAAGTATTCTGTAACAAGAACAATCACTGCAATCGATGAGATTGGTGATATGAAACTGAATGACGATAGTATCGACAGATTTAAAAAAGCTGCTGAATATTATCAGGCATTAGATCCGAATCAGAATCTGGAAGAGAAGATCACAAATCTGAAGACCTATAAAGAAGCAAGACTGAACTACGCAAGACTTATGATCAAACAGGCTTCTCTTGCCGATAAGAAACAGGACGGAGCAGCAGATGCTGTAAAAGAAGCACGTGAAGCAGTAGATACATATGTACCTGCAGATGATAAATGGAGCATTGAAAACTATCAGGATCTTCTGGATCTGGAAGCTACATACAACAATGACGGTGGATCAGGATCCAGTGATGATGCCGGAGAAGCACCTCCGATGTGCTAATTATGATAGTATACAGGACAGGCTGCCAGGGATTGAAAATAAGGAGCCTGTCTGTATGGTATAAAAGACACGAAGTGTCTGGATGGATCTGTAGATGGCAGATCGGAAACAGTAAATGAAAAAGTTTATTTCAAACAAAAAGGAGAAAAGAGATGAAAAGAAGAGTTCTTTCATGTGTACTTGCTCTGTCTATGTCAGCTGCATTACTTGCAGGATGCGGAAGCTCATCATCTGATAGCAAGAGTACAGACAGCAAAACAGAGACAACAAAAGAAGCAAAAGCAGATACAACAAAAGCATTATCTGCAACAGATTACAACTTTGAACCAGATTATTACTTCAACACATTCAATACAAATTCCTTAAAAGACAAACCGCGTCAGGGAATCAAGACATTCAAGAGTGTTGATGAAGTTGTATACGAAGACATCACATATGATGAACTGATCGACCTGTTCCAGAAAGAAGGAACATACATGATCGCACTTTGCGGATCATGGTGCCACAACACAAGAGCTATGACACCTTCTCTTACAAAGTATGCAAAAGAGAATGGTATTGACACAATCTATACATATGACTTCAACCTGGATGACAACGAGAATGGTAATACATTCATCCGTATGTCTGACGGAAGTGAAAATGCAGGTGTAAACTACAACTACATGTATGGTGAAGTTGTAAAACAGTATCTGACAAATATCGATGACTGGATTGAGTTCCCATCAACAACAGAGAGAGCAATTTCTTACACAAATGCTAACGGTGAGACAGAGACAGTTGCCAGAATTCAGCAGCCAATCGCTTTTATCTACAACAAAGACAACACAACAAACTATAGTGACAATAAAGATGACAATGCTGAAAAATTCCCAGTAATGTACGCGTTCGAGAAGATGGTAGAGCGTGACAAAGATGGTGTATACACAAAAGAGTATGACGATGAAGGTAATGAAGTTACAGATAAAAACGGAGATCCTGTAAAGAATTACTGTACAAAGGAATACAATGCAGAGATGAAGAAGATGTTTGATTTCATCAAAGATAACAACATCGAATTCACAGAGTACTCGAAAGAAGACTTCGTTCGTGAGAACTACCCAGCTCTTAAAGATGCTGAGAAAGTTAACATCAAGACTATAACATATCGTCAGTTTGCATGGCTGTTACAGCAGGATGGAAACGCTATCTACATGGTAGGCGGACCATACGATGAAGCTACACAGAACGAAATCGCTGATGTAAATGCTAAGGCAGTTGAAAATGATGTAAATGTATACTTATGGGATCCATACGTTGACGGAAAGATCAGCGAGGATGACTGGGGATACAAGAACACAGGCGATATCATGAAGAGCGACAGCATTGGATTCATGTACACAACTCTGATCGAGAACTCTCTTACAAACCTTACAACAGACGAGTTCGAAGCAGGTGCTGCTGATGCAAGCCTGACATACAAGAACGATGCTGGTGAAGAAGCAACTGTTCCTGTAATCAAATCACCTTATGTATTCTCATTCAACAAGGATGCAACAGATGAGGATGGAATCGCAGCTCCAGTTACAGCTTACAGCGAAAAAGCAGATACACTTGATGCTGTATTTGAAGCTTACGCTGACGGAATTGCAAAATAATTATATCAATGATGTATAAGCCGGAGTGATCTGGATTACAAAAGTGATGAATAAAAGGGAGGTGTTACTTCGGTAACATCTTCCTTTTTGCGTTGCCATGCTGGAAGAATCAGATGACTGGGGATAAGGGATTAAATACGAGCTCTTTTATGAGAATCAAGTAGCATGTGTAGAAAAATCTGGTTATAATAAAGAAGGCATATTTGGAGTCGGGATATGCTTTTACAGATTTTGTAGAGAATAAGCTTAGAATAAGAATAAAAGGAAAGTATAAGATATGAAGAAAAGAATGAAAAAGATAAGTATATTTTGTCTGACAGGAATGCTTGCTCTTGGACTGTGGGCGTGCAGTTCTTCGAAAGATGGTTCAGCTGACAGCAGCACATCTGAGACAGCAAAGATCAAAGATTCCTCAGAAGAAGGAAGCAAGACAGAGAAAAATACCGGTAACAGTTCGGAAGAACAGGAAATTGGAGAGAATGGATTCCCTGTCAATATGCCACAGTTTACAACGACAGATATGGATGGAAATAAAGTGACGAATGATATATTTGCAGAGTATGATCTTACAGTTGTAAATTTCTGGGCAACATACTGTAATCCATGTATCGATGAATTACCAGAACTGGCAGAGTGGAAAAAAGAACTTCCGGATAATGTGAATCTGATCGGGCTTCTGGTTGATGTTGATGAAAAGGGCAGCGAGCAGTATAAGCTGGCAGAAAGGATCATCAGTCAGACAGGAGCAGATTATCAGCACTTGATCGCAACGGAAGAATTTGACGATATAATCAGTAATCTGGTCGGTGTGCCGACGACATTTTTCGTGGACAGTACAGGAAAGATCATCGGGGAACCATTTGCCGGAGCGGATGTCAGTGCATACAAACAGACGGTAGAGGATTATCTGAATGGAAAATAATAACAGAGATACGAACAAAGGAATAGAAGAAGGAACGAGACGGCTGATTGCCGGAGTACTATTGGTTGTGGCGGTTATGATGATCATATATGGGATGTACAGAGGGGAAGTATCCATTGTATTGAACAAAGCGATCAATGTGTGTCTGGAATGTATTGGTCTGGGATAAAAAGTAAGTATGGGAAAATTAACATTTGAAATAAAACGAAAAATCATACAGGTTGCAGCATTCGGATACTCCAATCTGTACCTCGGTAATTTTCTGGATGGAAGATTATATAAAGGAAAATGGAAAAGTTTCTGCAATCCGGGAATGAACTGTTATTCCTGTCCGGCAGCGACCACGGCATGCCCGATCGGGGCGATGCAGGCGGTGAACGGTTCGATTGATTTTAAGATGAGCTTTTATGTCTGGGGAATGATCCTGGCATTCGGAGTCGTTCTGGGACGTGCAGTCTGTGGATTTTTATGTCCGTTTGGATTGCTGCAGGAACTGCTGTATAAGATTCCGTTTCCGAAGAAGAAATTATGGAAAGGATTTACCTGGATCAAATATATTCTGCTGGCAGTATTCGTTATGCTGCTTCCTGTGGTAAAGACAAATGTTGTCGGAAGCGGCGCACCGGCATTCTGTGAATATATCTGTCCGGTCGGAACACTGGAAGGAGGAATTCCGCTCCTTTCCACACATCCGGAACTTCGCCATGTGATCGGGACATTATTTTCTGTGAAAATGCTGATACTTGTGCTCACACTGGTCGGAACTTTGAGTATCTGCAGATTTTTCTGCAAAGTGATGTGCCCTCTGGGAGCAATCTATGGAATACTGAATAAAGTCAGCTTTTTCCATATGGATGTAGACATGGAAAAATGTATTCATTGCGGGAAATGCAGCAGTGTCTGTCCGATGGATGTTAATCCGGTAGAGACACCGGATTCGGCAGAATGTATCCGTTGTGGGAAATGTACACAGGTCTGTTCGAAAGACGCATTAAAATTCGGAGTAAAAGTAGAAAGATAGAGAACGGTGGTTGTGCAAAATATATAAAAAATACAAGAATTTTCAAAAAATACTTGAAAAAAATACACATAATCCTATAATGGAAGTAGGTTAAGGAAATATTAAGAAATAAAGGACATTGGAGGTGTTGTCATGATTAGTTTTATTATTTGCTTAGCGTTACTTATAGGAGGGTATTTTGTCTATGGTAAAGTGGTAGAGAACACTTTTGCACCGGATGACAGAGAGACACCGGCGGTCCGGATCAATGACGGTGTGGATTATGTAGTAATGCCACAGTGGAAGTTGTTCCTGGTACAGCTGTTGAATATTGCAGGTCTGGGACCAATTTTCGGAGCTATGCAGGGTGCGTTATGGGGACCGGTTGTATTCCTGTGGATTACATTTGGTACGATCTTTGCAGGTGGTGTGCATGACTATTTTTCAGGTATGCTTTCTGAAAGAAATGACGGAGCATCCATTTCTGAAGTGTGCGGAATTTATCTCGGAAATGTAATGAAGAATGTGATGCGTGTATTCAGTGTTGTACTTCTGGTCATGGTTGGTACGGTATTTGCAGTAGGACCGGCGGGACTGATCGTTACATTGCTTGGAAATAAAGGTGTGACAGGGGCACTGGCGAATCCTGAAGTATGGCTTTGGATCATCCTTGCATATTATTTTATTGCAACATTTATTTCCATCGATAAGATCATCGGACGTATCTATCCATTGTTTGGTATCTGTCTGATCGTTATGGCAGTCGGTGTTATCTTTGGTATCTTTATGAATCCGAATTATACGATTCCTGAGATCTGGACGCATTTCACGAACATGCATCCGGCAGGAAAGCCGATCTGGAGCTTTATGTTCATTACCGTAGCATGTGGAGCCATTTCCGGATTCCATTCTACACAGTCACCACTGATGGCACGTTGTATGAAATCTGAGAAACAGGGACATTTCGTATTCTATGGTGCCATGGTTGCAGAAGGTGTGATCGCACTGATCTGGGCAGCAGCAGGATGTTCCATTTATAAAATTACAGGCGGCCTGAGTACAGGTCTGAATGATATTCTTGCAAATGGTCAGTCAGCAGCCATCTATGATGTATGTATCAAGACGATGGGCGGCGTAGGTGTTGCACTTGCAATGATCGGAGTTATTGTATGCCCGATCACTTCAGGTGATACTGCATTCCGTAGTGCACGTCTGGTACTGGCAGACTGGTTCAAAGTTGATCAGAATAAGATGCAGAAACGTCTGATGTTATGTATTCCGCTTCTGGCAGTCGGAGCATTTGTCGGACATCTGGATTATGCAATCGTATGGAGATACTTCAGCTGGACAAACCAGACACTGGCTATGATCGTTCTGTGGACAGCAAGTATGTATCTGTTCCGCGAGAAGAAGAATTACTGGATCACAGCGGTACCGGCAACATTCATGAGTGCAGTTTCTATGACATATTTCTTCTGTGCAGAAGAGTGCCTGGGACTTTCCACGAAGGTTGCTTATCCAGTAGGAATTATTCTGGCAGCAGCATTCCTTGGAATCTTTATCCATGCGACAAAGAAACCAATGAAAGCATAGTTACAAGACAGAGTAATTTGAATCGCCATGCGTTCGAAAGAAGCTGCCAGTGGCAGGTTCTGTAGATATATAAAAAGCCAGAATGAATTGACAGAAATGAGATGATGAAAAGATGAAACCACAAAGACTGGGTAATGTATCGATTCCGGATGAAGAATTGATAAAAGACAAAAAAGAATGCAAGAAGATCGGACCTTGTGGCATTGGAAAAAAGGCAGTGTATCTTAGCAGCTTCTATATTGACAGAAGGTATTACATACCGATTGGTTCGATAAAAAGAATCTTCAAAAGAATCGCCATGAGTAAGGGTGGATTTACAGGAAAAGGAGTATTCGGTACATTATCCTATCTTGTGGTCGTATATGAGGACGGAAAAGAAAAGCAATGTAATTTCAAACATGAAGAAGATGTGGACAGATTTCTTGCATACATAGAGGAAGAATATCCGGATATTCCGGTACACAGTCTTGAGGCTGAGCGAAAGCTGGCAGAGAAGGAAAGATGGCTGGCAGAAAAGCAAAGAGAAAGAAAGGTATCGGAAGAAACAAAAAGATGTCTTGCAAAGCTGGAACAGGCAGAAGAGTATCTGAAAAAGCAATCGGATATCTATATGGACTTAAGTCAGTCGGCAAAGAAAAAGCGTACTTATGACAGGAGCAATCCGGCATATAAATGGGTAGCTCTTGCAATCGTACTGATGGGCGGCGCAGCATTTATCTATGGTATCTATGCACTGACGACGCATGCGGGATTTGGAATGTATTTCCTTTTGTTCGGTCTGGCCGCAATCTTCTTGTTTGCCGGAGCGAATGTACTTCCGACTTCGAAGAATAATAAGAATTATATTGAGAAGCAGCTGACGGAATCCATCCGTCAGATGGAAGATTATATCAGAGAATATCCGGATTTCCCGGTACCGGCTCATTATGCGCATCCGGTTGTGTTAAAGAGAATGCAGGAAATTATGAAAGAGGGGCGTGCGAGAAATATTCCGGAAGCATTACAGGTCTTGAAAAAAGATCTGAAAGCGTTGAATTCCAGCGTGGTCGTCGAGAAAGAAGAGTATGACGAAGTGGTAGCGATCAAACCGATGTTTCTGGTGATGGATTATAAATAATTTGACAGATAGAAAATGCGGTCGGCATATATTCTGAGATTATGAGTAAGAATATATTGCCGACCGTATTTTTGACATATGAAAGTATACAAGAGAAGATGCCAGCGGAAGAGTCTTTTGTATCGCTATGTGTTTGAAAGAAGCTGCGTTTGGCATTGTAGAGGGCTTGTGGAAAATGCTTGTAGAGAAATAGGAATATTGTTATAATAAGAACATACATTCGGAATGGACCGAAGTGGATTGAACATGATGAAAGGAGACACATAATACGCATGACGGATAAAGAACAGCGAAGCTATATCGCAATTGACCTGAAATCATTTTACGCATCGGTAGAATGTAAAGAAAGAGAGCTGGATCCGATGACAACCAATCTGGTAGTAGCGGACAAAAGCCGCACGGAAAAGACCATCTGTCTGGCAGTGTCTCCTTCTTTGAAATCGTACGGGATACCGGGCCGTGCCAGACTCTTCGAGGTCGTGCAGAAGGTAAAAGAAGTGAATAAAAGAAGAATCTGCATGGCACCCGGAAAACAGTTTGCAGGAACTTCCGTAGATAATGAAGAAATAAAACTACATCCGAAATTGGAACTGGATTATATCACAGCAGTTCCGAGGATGGCATTATATATGAAATACAGTACGGAGATATATAACATTTATCTGAAATACGTTGCACCGGAGGATATCCATGTCTATTCCATTGACGAGGTATTCATGGATGTGACCGATTATCTGAATACTTACCGTATGACGGCAAGAGAGCTGGCTGGGAAGATCATCCGGGAAATCCAGCAGGAGACGTCAATTGCGGCAACTGCCGGAATCGGAACGAATCTGTATCTGTGTAAAGTTGCAATGGATATTGTGGCAAAGCATATTGAACCGGATCAGAATGGGGTGAGGATTGCAGAACTTACAGAAATATCTTATAGAAAGCTTTTGTGGGCACATCAGCCAATCACGGATTTCTGGCGTGTGGGCCCGGGGTATGCGAAGAAGCTTGCGGAAGTCGGATTATTCACCATGGGAGATGTGGCAAGATGCTCGCTTGGGAAAACAGGAGATTATTATAATGAAGATCTGCTGTACCGGTTGTTTGGCATCAATGCAGAACTTCTGATCGATCATGCATGGGGATGGGAGCCTTGCACGATCGCAGATGTGAAGGCGTATAAGCCCGAGAATAACAGTATGGGGGCAGGACAGGTACTGCATTGTCCATATAATTTCGAACAGACGAAGATCGTGGTAAAGGAAATGATCGACCAGCTGGCGCTGGATCTGGTAGATAAATGTCTCGTGACAGATCAAATCGTTCTGACGATCGGATACGACATCAAGAATCTGGAACAAGGAGCGAAGAAAAATGTAGGGGAGATCACGACCGACTGGTACGGCAGGAAGCTGCCGAAACATGCACATGGAACCGCTAATCTGAAGCAGCATACTTCTTCATCGAGACTGATGACACAGGCGGTTGTAAAGCTGTATCATGAAATTGTGAATCAGGATCTTCTGATCCGCCGGATTACGATGGCAGCGAATCATGTGATCAGTGAGAAAGAGCTCCAGGAAGAACAGCAGTATGAACAGATGAATCTCTTTACAGATTTTGGAACTGCAAAGAAGGAAAAGGAAGAGAAGAATGAGAAGCTGGAACGGGAAAAGAAGATGCAGAAGGCGATGCTGGATATCAAGAAAAAATATGGGAAGAATGCAATCTTAAAAGGAATGAATCTGCAGGAGGATGGAACTGCGATGGAACGGAACCGGCAGATCGGAGGACATAAAGCGTGAGAAAGGAAAATATTTCGAAAGAAAATATTCCAACAAAACGGATTCTGCAAGAAAGAGAATCGGTAAAAAATATTTCTAAGGAAAACAGGATACAATTTTCTGGAAAATTGCAGAGATCAGTAATGGAAGTACAGCGGAAATATGGTGATATCCTGGGCTTTCCGCATCATGTATCGGAGACACATCCGCTGATGCCGACAGCAGACCGGGCAGCTCAGTTTGCACCATTTGCGGCTCTGACCGGATATAAGGAAGCAATCGAAGAGACAGAGCGGATAGCAGAGGAAAAAGTCGAGCGGGAATACGAATAAAGACAAAAAATAGAAGCAATGGAAAAGATATGGTGAATTTCTTGACCTTCAAGCGGCTTGAAGGAATATAATCACCTTAACAAAAAGAGAGAAGGATACAGATATCCGGAACAGGGGAAGGTGAGAGTATGGAAGATACGGGAAAGCTTGAAGAAAGAAATTAAAAAGTTGTGTCTGATCGATATTCCGGTACAGGAGATCAAAGAAATCTACGAAAACAGACTGACCTTGCAGGAAGCTTTATCCCGCAGACTGGATGAAATCGAAAAAGAAGAACGTACATTAAAGGAAACGAAACTGACCTGCCAGAAAGCATTGAAAAGTAAGCTTGATATTACATCGATCGATCAGCTTGAGATTGAGGAAGAAAAAGAAGAGTGGCAGGTACGTCTGGCAATTCTTTTGAAAGAGGACATTGTACAGAAGAAATTAAGCAGGGATGAGATGAACAATGAGATTGCATGCTTTTTCATTGCAGGAACGATCTTAAGTGCGATATCTATATGGCTGCTCCCGAAGGATTATATCGAAACACATCTTTATGTCGGGCTGATTTCACTTGCAGCTGTGGTAGGTCTGCTGATCATAGGAACATGTTCGGCGAATATGAAAGTGCATTTGACATTGTTACTTCTGGGGGCAGTATCCGGAACATGGACACTGGCGAATGCAGACTGGGGAAAATATAACCGGTATCATGCAGTGTATACATCGAACAAGATGATTAATGTATTCGCAACGGTATTCAATGCAGCCGGATACTATAGTGGAAAGAACTGGAGGAGATAGCAGATATGAATTATATTACATTTAATGAGGTTATTGAAGTGAATGGATTGCTGGAGGAGAAAGGGCTGAATTTTAAGGTTCACTTGAGAGATGCCTGTGGAAAACAGTCCTGCTGGATCGAACCGTTAGGAAACTGTGCTTGTGAAGGACGGTATGAGGAGATGTATCAGGTTGTGGAGGAATATTTTGAAAGTAAGGGGCAGAAAATTGAGTTTGATGAGACGAAGTTGAATTTTTTTGTTGGGTAGTATTATAAAAGGTATTGTAAAATGTTTATTTATATATTAATCTATACCAAAGTATATTTCAAGAGAAATCTGAGGTATAGAACCCATATATACCATCTATATTCTAATTACATTTCGGAAATCTATGCTTTTTATACCAATCAATTGTAAAGGGCAGGAGATGACTGAAAGTGTAAGTAAGATATCCTCCTGCATATAGGAGGAAACTGAATATGGCGAGAAGAAAGAGTCAGAAGAGACATAACAAAAAGTATCAGGTAAATGATCGTCAACTAAAGGCAAAACGAGTGTATAAAGATACGATTTTTAGAATGTTGTATCATGATAAAGAAAATTTACTGTCATTGTATAATGCAGTAAATGGAAAAGATTACAAGAATCCGGATGAACTGCAGATAGTTACATTAGAAAATGCAATCTATATGGGAATGAAGAATGATTTGGCGTTTATTATGGATATGAATTTATATCTGTATGAGCATCAGTCAACGTACAATCTCTAATATACCACTCAGAAATTTATGCTATGTTGCGGAAGAATATCAAAAATTAGTTGTTAAGAAATCTCTATATTCAACCGCAATACAAAAGATACCAACACCAAGATTCATTGTATTTTATAATGGGACTCAAGAAGTAGAAGATTACAGTGAATTCCGGTTATCTTCGGCTTATGAGAAGCCAACAAAAGATCCAGATCTGGAATTAAAATTCACTTCCACAGGCAGTGCTTGGCGGATGTACGGTTATGATGTTTGGATCGATCATGTATGAAGGAATCAAGATGCTGAAAGAGTGCAAATTCGATGACAGAACGATGATCATCGTATCGCTGTCATTCAGTATCGGAGTTGGTCTGACACAGACATCCGGGAACTTCTTTGCAGCATTCCCAAGTGCGGTAGGAGATGTATTTAATGGAAATGCAGTGGCAGGCGTGTTCGTGGTATCATTGCTTTTGAGTCTGTTTTTGCCGAAGAAGGCGAAGGTGGAGCAAGAAAAATAAAATAGAGATTATATAGAAAGATTATCTGGAGAAAGGGCAGTATCCGGATAATCTTTTTTGGGCCATGCGTTTATAAGTAGCTGACGGTAGATGATTATTTAGAGTTAAAAATATAAGAAAAGTTGGAAAAATCACAAAAAAGACTAAAAAGCGGTTGGAAAAATCACAAAAATAAAGAAAAACAGGTTGGAAAAATCACATAAACAAAGAAAAATGGGTTGGAAAAGTTGCGAAACAGATGTATGATAAAAGAAAAGGGTGAATATGATAAAATTGTAAGAAAAGAGCGGAGATGAAGTTATGATAGAAAGAAAAGCCGAAAAAAAAGTTAAAAATTGGATTGCCAGAGGAAATGATGCGCTACTGATTACGGGAGCGAGACAGATTGGAAAAACTTATCTCATTAGAGAATGCCTGGAAAAAAGTAAAATGCCGTATATTGAATTAAATTTTATTGAGCAGCCAGAACTGGTAGAATTATTTGCAGGGGCAAAAGATGCAGATGATTTGTTGATGAGATTAAGCCTTGTTTCTTCGAAAAAATTAGAAAAGGGAAAGACGATTATTTTTCTGGATGAGATTCAGGAGTTTAAAGATATAGTAACCCGAATTAAATTTCTCGTCGAAGAGGGAAGCTACAGATATATAATGAGTGGTTCGCTTCTGGGGGTGGAGTTAAATGATTTGTGTTCAGCACCTGTTGGATATATGAGTATATACGATATGTATCCATTAGAATTCCAGGAGTTTGCAACAGCAGTTGGAATTTCGGATAATGTCATTTGTTCAATAAAGGAATGCTATATGAACAGAATGCCTGTAGATTCATTTATCCATTCTAAAATGCTGGATGTATTTTATTTATATCTGATCATAGGTGGAATGCCGGAAGCAGTGGATACCTATATTAAGACAAATGATTTAGCCAGGGTGGCAGAGGTTCATGAAAAAATAATCCGGTTATATAAGAAAGACTTTTCGAAATATGAGATCAGATATAAATTAAAATTGCAGGAAATCTATGATGCAATGCCGGGCCAACTGGATCAGAAGAATAAACGGTTTCAGTTGAATAGTATTGGAAAGGGAATCAGTTATGACAGAGTGGAAAATGACTTTTTGTGGTTGAAAGATGCAGGAGTGGCAATCACGGTATACAATATAAGTGAACTCAAACTTCCACTGGTTATGAGCGAGAACCGTAATTTATTTAAGCTGTTCTTTTCAGATGTGGGACTTCTTACCAGTTGTTACTCTAATCAGGTTAAGATAGCAATCTTAAATAAAGAACAATCGATTAATAATGGAGCACTTTTCGAAAATGTTGTTGCACAGGAGCTGCTTGCAAAAGGGCATAAAGAGTTTTACTTTAACAGCAAGAAACAGGGAGAGCTTGATTTCGTAATAGGGCTTGATGGAGAGATTACACCGTTGGAAATAAAATCAGGGAAAGATTATAAGCGACATTCTGCGCTAAATAATGTATTGGGAACGAAAGAATATGGAATACGGCAGGCATATATTTTTTCGGAAGGAAATGTTGAAGTGGATGAAAAGAGAATCTATATGCCGATCTATATGATTATGTTTTTGGAGAATACAGAGATGGAACAGTTTGTGTATAAATTGGATCTGAGTGGAATGGAATGATTGTAAGAAGGTAATCAGTTATTGAGGAAAATGTCAATCTGTGAATTAAGAATTATTTAGATTTGTTAAGAGGAGTAATAAGATTCGTATTTTATAGTAGAGTTAAACAGATCGATTTGTACTATATGTATTTCACAGGAGGTAAACATTTTATGAAAAAATATAAAAAAGTGATTGCAACTATACTATCTTCAAGCCTATTAATGGGGACAACGGTATTTGCAGGAGAAAGGAATTTGGAAAATATATCTAATCCATATGTAGAAAAAGCAGAAGAAGAACTGCAGATAGAAGGAATAAACTATAGATATGAATATGGAGTAGAGAAAGGCGATAAAGTAACCTATATTACGAATGAAAAAACAAAAGAAAAGGATAAATTAGTGTATGATGAAACGGAAGGAATATTTCTCTTAAATGGAGAGAAAATAGCAGAGATAGAAAAAACGGAAGAGATAGATCGGTCGGTGGAAAATGAGAACTATTACCAGAACAGAGCATCGAAATATAATTATGTAGGAACCATTAATAATAAAGTGACTTGGAAAAGAGGGGTAGCGGTGGCAGCAGCGGCTGCTGTCATTGCAGCAGTTATGGTAAGTATGACAGGGGCAGAAGTAATTGGAAAAATTGGCTATAATGCAGTGAAAAGTTTTGCACAAAATGGTGTAGGTGGAAGAGTAAAATCTAAAATTTATGAGATGAAGGCTGGAAAAATAACGAATTATAAACATATATGGTCATTTACGACTAATAATGGAATAAAATATGGAGACTATACGAGTTATATAACCGTATAAATTAAAAAGAATATGAATATTCATAAAAGTAAAAAAGCATTAAAAAGAAACGGTGTTCTGCTACTAGTATATGACTTTCTCTTGATATTTATTATATTAGTAAAAAATAAAATGATAAACATATCTGAAGATGTCATTTTTTCTGCAATGATATCGTTGGCAGGAGGAATGATGATTGATTTATTATGGATAATTGATTCGAAAAAATGGATTGTAGATTTGAAAAAAAGAAAATATATTTGGTTGTATTGGCTTGGAAAAGTGGTTATTTTCATTTTTCTTGGAGCTGTTATGATGTCTGATTTGGCATTCATTGGAGCTGTAATATTATATATTTTCGAAACTTACAGTTTGTTTGGAATTGTTTGTCTGCTTCGTAATATTTAAAGTTTTTACATAGTTTGGATATTAAAAAATAGTAGTAGAGACGTGAATTTTTAGAGTTTACTCTTTTTGACAACTAGCAGAATTTTTAGAATCAAAAAATACCGCCTATATTTGATATTTCAAGTTTATCAGATATAGACGGTATTTTTGATTCTCATTCTGTAAGGCTAATTACATCTTTTGATAGAATGGCTGGAAACATAGGTCCAAGTATT
>NZ_CAKRAH010000037.1 GCF_934294775.1 uncultured Dorea sp. | reverse complement strand
ATGTCTGTTCTGAATAATTCTCTTTAGAATTTTCAGGGTTGTTGTCTATTGTTTAATTATCAAGGTTCTTTTTGTTTATTGTTGTCATGTGTGACAGCTCATTAAGTATATCACATTGTTTCATGCTTGTCAACAACTTTTTTATTTTTATTTTTTCGTGTTCGTTTTGCTCACGAAAGCTTTTATATGATATCATGTCGTTTTCATTTTGTCAAGACGTTTTTTCATCTTTTTTTGAAATCAACTTTTTATCATCGCCAGTCACATTTGCATCATTTGATGATGAACAATTGCTCCTTAGCTTTGGCCGTAAAAAAACTATCTGAAATCACGTTCCAGACAGTTCTCACTGACCTAACGGAGAAAGAGGGATTTGAACCCTCGCGCCGGTTACCCGACCTACACCCTTAGCAGGGGCGCCTCTTCAGCCTCTTGAGTATTTCTCCAGCGAATGTTATTATACTAGACCTTTTTAGCAATGTCAATCACTTTTTATCTTTTTCTTATACTTTTTTGTTTTTTCTTATTTTACAATAATTTCTGTTTTTTCCTGTTGCTTCAAAAATATACAAGACTCCCCTGGAGTGTGTGAAAAATGCTTTCTGCAATTTATATACCGCAGAGTAGGGCATACAGACTGCAGGAATGATTCTTAAGACACACTCTACAGGGCATCTTTAATTATATATGTTGATCTATTGTTTCCTGAATACGTTCTCTTACTACAGCTGCAATCTCTGTCGTCTTCATGTCCTTATAATCCTCATATAGCAACGGCTTTAAGAAATGTACCTGTACATCCACCTGCTTTATGTTTTTTGAATCAAATGGTACAAAGCAGTTAACCAGTGCTACCGGAATAATCGGACATTTTGCTTTGGTCGCCGCTTTAAAGCTTCCGCCTTTGAATTCCTGTACGTGATTTCCTTCTTTTGACCTGGTTCCTTCTGGGAATATCAGGAAGTTCTTTCCTGCCTTTACATCATTACTTACATTTATGATCACTTGTAATGACTGACGTACATCTTCTCTGTCGATCATATACGCCTTCATGCACTGAAATACCTGTTTTAGAAATGGTACATTTGCCACTTCTTTTTTTGCAACTACAGAAAAAAGACGCGGGCATGCTTCCATCACCGCCAGTACATCATACAATCCCTGATGATTCGGATAGAACATGAATCCATCTTTGTCCGGTATATTTTCCTGACCATACACTTCGATGTGAATATTTCCGGATGTATTGGCACGGTGATCAATATATTTTAATAATTTGTAGTGTTCTTCATCTGTAAATTTATCTACATGAGCGGCATGGTAGCAAAGCTTGAACCAGTAAACCGGAACAAACAATATATTACGAATAACCATTAAAAGGATTCTTCTCATATTTTTGCATACTCCTTAATAGCTGTCTCGTACAGGTTATTGCCCTCGCTGTCAATTACAACGATTACCGGGAGATCTTCTACTTCTAATTTTCGAATTGCTTCTGTCCCAAGATCTTCGTAGGCAATAACTTCAGAGGATTTAATACATTTTGACAGCAGTGCACCCGCTCCTCCTATAGCGGCCAGATATACACAGCCATTTCTTACAACGGCATCTATAACCGCCTGGCTTCTTTTCCCTTTTCCGATCATTGCTGTCTGTCCAAGATCCAGAAGACGTGGTGCATACTTATCCATACGGCTGGCTGTTGTCGGGCCTGCAGAACCGATCGGGCGTCCTTCTCTTGCCGGAGATGGACCCATATAATAGATTGCCTGGTCTTTGATATCGATAGGAAGCTCTTCTCCTCTGTCCAGAGCTTCATCCATACGTTTGTGTGCAGCATCTCTTGCTGTGTAGATGGTTCCTGTTACATATACATAATCTCCTGCATGGAGAGATTTTGCAGTTTCTTTTGTAATTGGTGCTGTTATATGTCTTTCCATAATGCTTACACCTCCCTGATGATATGTCTGTTTACATGACAGCAAATGTTGATTGCAACCGGAAGACCTGCAATATGTGTCGGATATGTATTTACATTTACTGCA
This sequence comes from uncultured Dorea sp., assembly GCF_934294775.1. Taxonomy (GTDB): domain Bacteria; phylum Bacillota; class Clostridia; order Lachnospirales; family Lachnospiraceae; genus Dorea_A. The sequence goes on along the minus strand of NZ_CAKRAH010000037.1, from coordinate 24,477 downwards.
AGTGCTGTGGTACTTCCGCCAAGTCCGCCAGGTCCGATACCCAGTTTATTGATCTTTTCAAGCATCTCCTCTTCCAGATCCTTCACCCATGGAATCTCTGAATGTGACCCAGCTTCTCTTGTCAGAGCTTCCTTTGCCATCAGTGCGCATTTTTCAAATGTTCCGCCTACACCGACACCAACTACCATTGGTGGACAGGCATTCGGGCCTGCATCTTTTACGGCTGTAAGAATCGCATTCTTGACACCTTCAATTCCATCAGCCGGCTTTAACATGAATACGCGGCTCATATTCTCGCTTCCGAATCCTTTTGGTGCTACTTTTATCTCTACTTTATCTCCCGGAACGATGCTGTAATGAATGACTGCAGGTGTGTTATCTTTTGTATTTTCCCGTATGATCGGATCTCCTACAACAGATTTTCTAAGATATCCTTCTACATATCCCTGCCGTACCCCTTCATTGATGGCATCTTCCAGATTGCCGCCTTCAAAGTGGACTTCCTGTCCGATTTTTAAAAACACAACTGCCATTCCGGTATCCTGACAGATTGGGATCATATCTTCTGCTGCAATCTTCAGATTATCCTGTAACTGCTCCAGGATCTGCTTTCCAAGCGGTGCTTCTTCTGTCTCTACTGCATGTTTCATGGCATGATCCATGTCTTCTGCAAGAAAATGATTCGCCTGGATGCACATTTCCTTTATGTTTTCTGTGATCGTGTTTACATTAATTTCTCTCATCTATATCCTCCCTGGGGACGGGGGATTTTAAAAAAAACTCCGTCCCAAATGAAAAATGTCCTGTCCCTTTTTCATTTTACCCTGTCCCCATATGATATACAAGTTCTTTTCGCTGTGATATAATGAATTTAATACATTACTGTTTACACAAACGTGTGAACAGTAACTTTCATACATTTTTAGGAGGGGTTGAAATGACAACAAATGTAGATTTAGAAAAACTTCAAAAAGATGCTGTAGACATCTTCAACCAAGGCTTCGCCTGTTCAGAATCTGTCATCTATGCGATCAAAAAGAATTTTGAACTGGACATGTCCGATGATGCAATTGCAATGAGCTCCGGCTTTCCGTGGGGACTTGGTGGAGGCGGATGTATCTGTGGTGCACTTGCAGGCGCAACAATGTGTATCGGATATTTCTTTGGCCGTAAGACACCTGGGGATCCTAAGGTAAACCGCTGCTTCAAGCTTTCGAATGAAATCCATGATTTCTTCAAAGAATACTGCGGAGCTACCTGCTGCCGCGTACTTACCCGTGGAAAAGAGAAGAATTCTCCGGAACGCAAAGCACAGTGTACAGACTTTGTAGCTGCCACAGTGAAAAAAACAGCTGAAATCATTCTTCGTGAACTGGCTGTGGATGAAACAGATAGTTAAAATCCCCAATATCTGATTTGTATACTTTGACAAAACAAACTCCCGTGTAGATCGCATAATCATGATCTGCACGGGAGTTTTGTTATTCTTATTCGGAGCCTGCTACAGACAGGTTCGTTTTTTATTCTTCAGTATCCGGATCTTCCTCAGATACATTTTCTAATTCTGCATCTTCAGTTGTCTCTTCCGGCTCTACCAGATCTTCTTCGGACTCATCACCTTTTCGCACTTTTGCGATGCAGGCAACTTTATCACCTTCCGGCAGATTGATAAGTTTTACTCCGGATGTAACTCTTCCAAGTTCTGAGATTCCGTCACATTTCATACGGATAATGATACCTTCTGTATTGATGATCATAATCTCATTGTCTTCGTCTACGGCTTTTACACCTACTACATTACCGGTCTTCTCGGTAATCTTATAGCATTTCACACCTTTACCGCCACGGTTCTGGGCTGTGAATTCATCGATTGCAGTACGTTTTCCCATACCATATTCAGATACGATCAGAAGTTCTGTTCCCTGTGAATCGATCTGCATTCCGATGACTTCATCATTATCTACCAGATTCATACCACGGACACCCATGGATGTTCTTCCGGTCGGACGTACATCACTTTCGTTAAACCGGATACACTGTCCGTACTTTGTAACCATGAATACATCATGATCGCTGTCTGTATATTTTACCTCGATCAGCTCATCTTCCTCACGAAGTGTGATTGCTGCAAGTCCTGTCTTTCTTACATTTGCATACTCTTTGATCGGAGTCTTCTTAATAAGTCCCTTCTTAGTTGCCATCAGCAGGTACTCGTCATCGTTATATTTTTCAATCGGAATCACCGCACTGATCTTCTCGCCCGGCATTAACTGCAGCAGGTTCACGATTGCAGTTCCTCTTGAAGTTCTGCTTGCCTCCGGAATCTCATAAGCTTTCATGCGGTATACACGTCCAGTGTTCGTAAAGAACATCAGGTAATGATGTGTATTGGTCATGAAGAGTTCTTCTACGTAGTCCTCATCAAGCTTCTGCATTCCTTTGATTCCCTTGCCGCCACGGTTTTGCGCTTTGAATGTATCGTGAGACATTCTCTTAATATATCCAAGCTTTGTCATCGTGATAACAACATCTTCTCTAGGGATCAGATCCTCCATGGAAATATCAAATTCATCGAATCCAATGGATGTTCTTCTTTCATCGCCGTATTTATCACGGATCACAAGAATCTCTTCTTTAATCACGCCAAGTAATAACTTTCTGTCTGCGAGGATGGCGCGTAAATGTTCAATTTGCTCCATCAGTGCTTTATATTCTGCTTCGAGTTTCTCTCTTTCCAGACCGGTCAGCGCACGCAGTCTCATGTCTACGATAGCCTGTGCCTGTACGTCAGTCAGTCCAAAACGCTCCATCAATTCTGATTTTGCAATCTGTACAGTCTGGGAACCTCTGATGATCTTGATCACTTCATCGATGTTATCTAATGCGATCAGTAATCCCTGTAAGATATGTGCACGTTCTTCTGCTTTATTTAACTCATACTGTGTACGGCGTGTCACTACTTCTTCCTGATGTTTCAGGTAGTAGTTTAACATCTCCATCAGGTTCATGACCTTCGGCTCATTGCCAACTAATGCCAGCATGATCACACCGAATGTATCCTGAAGCTGTGTATGTTTGTATAACTGGTTCAGGATGACGTTCGCATTGGCATCTCTTCGAAGCTCAATGACTACGCGCATTCCTTCACGGCTTGACTGGTCACTTAAGTCAGTGATTCCGTCAATCTTCTTATCACGTACCAGTTCTGCGATCTTCTCGATCAGTCTTGCTTTGTTGACCATGTAAGGAAGCTCGCTTACGATGATACGGCTCTTGCCGTTTGGCATTGTCTCAATATCTGTGACTGCACGTACACGGATCTTACCACGTCCGGTTCTGTATGCTTCTTCAATTCCTCTTGTTCCAAGGATCATACCTCCGGTCGGGAAGTCTGGTCCTTTGATGATCTTTAATATCTCTTCGATTGTTGTCTCTTCTTTATCTGCGATTTGATCGTCAATGATCTGTACTACTGCATTAATCACCTCACGCAGGTTGTGAGGCGGAATATTGGTAGCCATACCTACCGCAATACCAGATGTACCATTCACCAGAAGGTTCGGGAATCTGGACGGAAGTACGGTTGGTTCTTTTTCCGTCTCATCAAAGTTTGGAATAAAGTCAACGGTATTTTTATTAATATCCGCTGTCAGTTCCATGGATATCTTGCTCAGTCTCGCCTCTGTGTATCGCATAGCAGCTGCACCGTCACCATCCACAGAACCAAAGTTACCATGTCCGTCTACCAGAGGGTATCTGGTGGACCATTCCTGAGCCATATTAACTAATGCACCATAAATAGAGCTGTCACCATGTGGGTGATATTTACCCATTGTATCACCGACGATACGGGCACACTTTCTGTGCGGCTTATCAGGGCCGTTATTCAGCTCGATCATGGAGTACATGATTCTTCTTTGTACTGGTTTCAAACCATCTCTTACATCCGGAAGCGCACGGGACGCAATAACACTCATCGCGTAGTCGATATAAGAGGTTTCCATTGTCTGTTTCAGATCCACTTCATGGACCTTGTCAAATATATTGTCTTCCATCAATCTCTCAGAGATTTAATATCTCTGTTCCTCCTTTCTTCTACACGCTTATATTATACATCCAGATTCTTGACATATTTTGCATTTTCAACGATGAACTCACGTCTTGGCTCTACTTTGTCACCCATCAGTGTGGTAAATGTCAGATCCAGTTCGCTTGTCGTCTCATCATCCATCGTTACACGTAACAGGATACGATTTTCCGGATCCATGGTTGTCTCCCAGAGCTGTTCTGCATCCATCTCTCCAAGACCTTTGTAACGCTGGATCTTATTATTGCCGTCACGACCGACTTCATTGATGATATTACTCAGTTCTTCGTCACTGTATGCATACCATACCTTCTTGTTCTTCTCAAGCTTGTAAAGCGGCGGCTGAGCCAGATATACATATCCCTGCTTGATCAGTTCCGGCATAAAGCGGTAAATAAATGTCAGAAGCAATGTACTGATATGTGCTCCGTCTACGTCAGCATCGGTCATGATGATGATCTTATGATAACGCAGTTTTGAAATATCGAAATCTTCATGGATTCCTGTTCCAAATGCAGTGATCATTGCTTTAATCTCGGCATTTCCGTAGATTTTATCCAGTCTTGCTTTTTCTACGTTCAGAATCTTACCTCGAAGCGGAAGGATCGCCTGTGTTGCACGGTCACGTGCTGTCTTTGCAGAACCACCGGCGGAATCTCCCTCTACGATGTAGATCTCGCAGTTCTCCGGATTCTTGTCAGAACAGTCTGCAAGCTTTCCAGGAAGCGCCATATTATCCAGTGCTGATTTTCTACGTGTCAGATCTCTTGCCTTTCTTGCAGCCTCTCTTGCACGCTGGGACATCACAGATTTTTCTACGATGATCTTTCCAACAGATGGATTCTGCTCAAGGAAAACTTCCAGCTGCTTGCTGACTACATTATCAACTGCACCTCTTGCCTCGCTGTTACCAAGTTTCTGCTTGGTCTGCCCTTCAAACTGTGGATCCTCGATCTTCACACTGATGATCGCAGTCAGACCCTCACGGATATCCTCACCACTTAAATTTGGCTCACTGTCACGCAGAAGCTTATTCTTTCTTGCATAATCATTAAATGTCTTTGTAATCGCATTACGGAATCCGACAACGTGTGTTCCGCCTTCCGGAGTCGTAATGTTATTAACAAATCCATAAGTATTATCACTGTACGAATCATTGTGCTGCATAGCCACTTCGACAGATACATTATTGACCATTCCCTCACAGTAAATGATCTGTTCATAAAGAGGTGTCGCACTACGGTTCAGGTAAGTAACAAACTCTTTGATTCCACCTTCGTAGTGGAATGTTCTTTCTTTTGGTTCTTCCTCACGGTCATCCTTTAATACAATCTTAAGTCCTTTGGTTAAGAATGCCATTTCACGGAATCTCTGTTTCAGGACATTAAAATCAAAGACTGTTGTCTCGAAAATGGTATCATCCGGCAAAAATGTTACTTTTGTACCGGTTTTTCCTTCTTCACATTCGCCAATCACAGTCAGTTTTTCCATAACTTTTCCGCGTTCATAGCGCTGCTGGTAAACCTTACCATCATGATAAATCTCTACCTCCAGCCAGTTGGAAAGCGCATTAACAACAGAAGCACCTACACCATGAAGTCCTCCGGATACCTTGTATCCTCCACCACCGAATTTACCTCCTGCATGCAGTACGGTAAATACGACTTCTACCGCAGGAAGTCCTGCTTTGTGGTTGATACCAACCGGAATTCCACGTCCATTATCGATAACGGTCACCGAATTGTCTTTATTGATTGTTACATAAATCGTATCACAAAAGCCCGCCAAAGCTTCGTCTACGGCATTATCGACAATCTCGTATACAAGATGGTGCAAACCTCTGGAAGATGTACTTCCAATGTACATTCCAGGACGTTTTCGGACTGCCTCAAGACCTTCCAATATCTGAATTTCATCTGCGCCGTATTCATGCTGTACTTTTTCTGTACCCATTCTCAGTCCTCCTAGTTTTCTTTCGTTACCTGTCCATTCTGGACATGGAACACTTTGTTTATTGAAAATCGATGATTTACAAAATCCTCAACACCAGTACAGGTGATCAGGGTCTGTATATCATGTATGCTGTCTAACAAATAGTTTTGCCTGTGTTTGTCAAGTTCAGACAATACATCGTCAAGTAAAAGCACCGGGGTATCATGAACTGCCTGTTTGACCATTTCAATCTCCGATAGTTTTAACGACAAGGCAGCAGTCCTTTGCTGCCCCTGGGATCCATATTTACGGATATCCATATCGCCGATCAGAAAACCAATATCATCTCTGTGCGGTCCCACTGTCGTGCTTTTCATCCTCAGATCTCTCTCCCTGTATCTGGAAAGTGCCTGTTCAAATGACATACCACCGGTACTCGGCTCATAAACAATACTAAGCTTTTCTTTCCCACCTGTCAGTTTATAGTGAATATCGGATATGATCTCATTGAGCTGATCTACGAATTCTTTTCTTCTTGCAATCAGCCTTTCACCATATTGTACCATCTGCAGTTCCCATATTTCCAGTGTATCCGTAAGATCTTTCCGTCCTCCGAAGCTTAATTCCTTCAGAAGATGATTTCTCTGGTTTACAATTCTGTTATAGCTTGACAGATTGCTAAGATATACTTTGTCAAGCTGGGATAATTCCAGATCTACAAACCTTCTTCTCTCTGCCGGTCCGTTTTTAATAATATTCAGATCTTCCGGTGAGAAAAACACAAGATTTACAATTCCAAAAAGCTCACTGGCTTTCCGGATCGGCATTTTATTAATCGCAATTCCTTTTGGACTGTTCTTCTTAAGATGCATATCTATCTGATAACTGATCCCGTTTTTCTCGATCACAGTCTCAATATGTGACTCATCCTGATCAAACCGGATCATATCTCTGTCTTTTGCGCCCCGGTGGGATTTGGTCGTTCCGGACAGATATACTGCTTCCAGAATATTCGTCTTCCCCTGTGCATTGTTCCCGTAAAAGATATTCGTAGAACGGTCAAACTCCAGGTTCAGCAGATCGTAATTTCTGAAATTTTTCAGTTTTAGAGAATTAACCTTCAATTCGGATTTCTTCTCCGTCAAATAACACAATGTCCCCACCGTATAATTTGCGTCCACGGCGGGTGTCAGTCTCGCCATTTACCATAACAAGACCTTCCTGTATCACTTCTTTGGCTTCTACACCGGATTCCACCAGACCAGCAGCCTTCAAAGCCTGACCGAGTTTTATATACTCGTCACGTAATATAATTGTCTCCATAATTGTCCCTCTCTTGTGGCGTTCTTTCGCCTGTCTTTTATAACAGCAAAAAATATCACCTGTTAAAATTATCTGGTGCCATAATTTATAAGTATATCTTATCAATGCTTCTATGGCAAATATTTTTTCTCTTCACGATCCGCTTTTTCTATGCGTTTATCTGCATTTTTATGCATCTTTCTGCGTTTTCACGCATCGTTTTAATTATACTCATAAATTAATCCTTTTGCAAGTATTCCTGCATTTTATTATGAATTCCGCCACATGTCTTTGAAACACGTGGCGAATTCATAGCGCTGATCAGGCAGCCGCATTAAAGTTAACCGGAAGAATCAGATAGATATAACTTTCTTTTTCATCCTTGATGAAACAAGGTGCCTTTGCATTCATCAGATAAATTGTAACTTCCTCATCCTCAATTACACGAAGTGCATCAATCAGAAATTTCGGATTAAATCCGATCAACAGATCCTTTCCTTCTTTGGTAATCAGAATCTCTTCGTTCATGGATCCGATCTGCGATTTGATCTTTAACTCCATGAGTTCATCTCCGATATTGATAATGATCGGCTTCTTATCTCCTTCTTTTACCAATAATGTTGCACGGTCGATACAGCTGAGAAGTTCTTTTTTGTTGATCCGTACTTTAGTCTCGTAATCATTTGATAACATCTGGTCGATCCTGAAATACTCTCCCTCGATCAGACGGGAAACAACAATCGTATTATCAAATTCGAACACGATGTGATTCTTCGTATATGAAATCGATACCACATTTTCAGCCTCACCTGTAAGGATCTTACTAATCTCAATCAGTGTCTTTCCAGGCACTACCAGTTTACGGTCAGCTACGTTATCTTTCAGTTCTACCTTGCGGATAGAAATTCTATGTCCATCCAGCGAAACAACTTTCAGAATATTTCCACTGATGTCAAATAATTCACCTGTCATTAGTTTATTACTTTCACTGTCAGAAATTGAAAAAATAGTCTGACGAATGACTTCTTTTAAAGTAAATTGAGAGATTTCAATGGAATCCTCTTTTTCGATGATAGGAAGGTATGCAAATTCATCACCAGGTTTTCCGGCAATGTCAAACTTTGCTTTTTCACAGGTAATAACTGTTTGAAGATTTTCTTTTGTTTCTATTGTTACTTCATTATCTGGAAGTTTTCTTACAATCTCCGAAAAAATCTTTGCATCGATAGCAATCATTCCTCGTTCAATAATGTCACCGGTAATTTCTGTCTGAATACCAAGTTCCATATCATTAGCTGTTAACTTTATAATGTCAGCTGTTGCGTCAATCAGGATACATTCGAGAATAGGCATTGTTGTTTTTGAAGGTACTGCTTTGGATACAATGCTTACCCCTTTTACCAGATTAGACTTGCTACAGGTTATTTTCATATGTGTATAACTCCTTTCGCATGTGCATAATAGATAAATAAATAAAATAGTTTCCGCCTTAGCCGCCTTAGGGGATGTGGAAAAGAGGAAAAGTGCCTCTAGCCCACTGTTTGCAAGGAATTTCGGCTTTGAAAACTTTGTGGAATCTGGCTGGATTGTCTGTGGAACAGCTGTTGAAAACTTTTTCGTTTCTAAAGACATGTGTAAAATTCCCGAGGTTTTCCCAGTCCTATCCCATAGTTATCCACATATCATGTCCAAATTGTCCACATAGTTATTCACAGTCAAAATGCATGCAGGAGCTATGCCGGATTGATTTTTTTCTTCAATATATTAATTGTATTTGATAATGTCTCATCGGATTGCATTTCATTTTCGATCTTTTCGATACCATGCTTTATAGTAGAATGATCTTTTCCGCCCAGGATTACACCGACCGCTTTTAATGAAGTTTCTGTCATATTCCTGATCAGATACATTGCGATCTGGCGTGGAAATACAATCTCGGCATTACGCTTATTGCCCTTTAAGTCAGGAATGGACACACTAAAATGATCGGAAACGATATCCAGGATCAGTTCCGGTGTTACTTCTCTTTTATTATCAGCTGAAATAATGTCTTTTAAGGCTTCTGATGCGAGTGCGATATCGATCGGGCCGTTGTGATTCAGCTTATAAAGCGCAATTAATTTATTAAGAGAGCCTTCCAGCTCACGGATATTCGTCTTTACATTTGTAGCAATATACTCCAGAACATCATTAGGAATATTGTATTTTTCTAAATGATCTAATTCGATCTTCTTCTGAAGTATAGCCATACGGGTTTCATAGTTTGGAGATGAAATATCGGCAATCAGACCCCACTCAAAACGCGTACGAAGTCTGGCCTCCAAAGTCTCAATGTCTTTTGGTGGCTTATCAGAAGATATGATGATCTGCTTTCCGGAAGTATGCAGATGGTTAAATGTATGGAAGAATTCTTCCTGTGTACTTTCTTTTCCGATGATGAACTGGATATCATCGATCAGAAGAACGTCGTTATTACGGTATTTATCGCGGAATTTCGACATTGCGGACTCGTTTCCTGCGGTTTTACCGTTTTTCAGTGCTTCGATCAGTTCGTTGGTAAATGTCTCACTGGTGACATAAAGCACTTTTTTCTTTGGATTTTTATCTAATATAAAGTGCGCAATTGAGTGCATCAAATGCGTTTTTCCAAGTCCAACACCTCCATATAAGAACAGAGGATTGTATACTTCACCTGGGGATTCGGCAACAGCGAGTGAAGCTGCGTGGGCGAAATTGTTATTACCGCCGACAACGAAAGTATCAAAAGTATACTTCGGATTAAGCCCGGCTTTTTCCGCAGCACCTTTGCTTTTTTTCTTTTGATTTGCTTCAATGGCCATATTCTGAATCTCATTCAGCCTGTCGTCATCTTCAGAAATAAAGACAACTTCATACTCAGTTCCAGTAATCTCCGCAATACAAACTTTTAATGGAAGCTGGTATTTTTTTTCTATATATTCGACACTCGCATTCATATTTACTAATATAAATACGGTGTTATCCACAACATCGTAAACTTTTAACGGTTGGATCCAGGTATTAAAGGATACGTTGGATAACTCATGTTCAACCCTGAGATGCTCAATAATTTCGGGCCATTTTTCCTTCACTGTATTCATCATATTAACTCCTAATCTGTCTGATTCGCGGATTTTCAGCTAGAAACCCACTCTTCTACATTGTACATCAAAAAGTTGCTTTAGGCAATCTTTAATAAATGTGGAAAACTCAATCCACGACATAAAATGGCTTAAAATGGGGAAAAATAATAAAAAAATAGAGGATTTCCACAGGTTATCCACAGAAATCCACAAAGTTTTCCACAAAGTGTGGATAAATATATTTATAAAAATCAAGGAATCCCTTGACGTAGCGCAGTTTTTTTAATATAATCAAGGCTGATGTCTTATGAAAAATTGGGGAAATCCCTTGGAAAAATATAAGGAGGTGGATATCCATGAAGATGACATTCCAGCCAAAGAAAAGACAGAGAGCTAAAGTACATGGCTTCAGATCAAGAATGAGCACAGCAGGTGGAAGAAAAGTACTTGCTAGCAGAAGAGCTAAAGGAAGAAAGAAATTATCAGCGTAGGCCGCATATATGTGGCCTTTTCTTCTACTCAGAAAAAATAGGAGAATCAGAACATGAAGTATTCCGAATCACTGAAAAAGAACAGGGATTTTCAGAAAGTATACAGAAAAGGAAAATCCTATGCCAATAAATATCTGGTCATGTATGTACTGGAAAATGGGACAAGTCAGAATCGATTAGGAATATCTGTAAGTAAAAAAGTAGGAAACAGTATAGTACGGCACAGATTAACGAGGTTAATCCGAGAAAGCTATAGACTGCAAGAAGAAAGATTCAGATGTGGATTAGATATTATTGTTATAGCAAGAATAGGCGCCAAAGGAAAGAATTATAAAGATATTGTCGGCGCAATGCTCCATCTGGGTCATCTTCATGAGATTATAGATGAGAGGTAACGTATTATGAAGAAGATTCTGCTCACTTGTATCAGATTTTATCAGAGATATTTATCTGCGATGAAGGGCGGTTCGACCTGTAAGTTTTATCCGACCTGTTCTCAGTATGCCATTGAGGCAATTGAGAAGTACGGAGCTTTTAAGGGCGGACGTCTTGCGGTGTGGAGAATATTACGCTGTAATCCGTTTACCATGGGTGGTTACGACCCTGTTCCTTAAAAAGATTACAACTACATATTGGAGGAAAAGATTATGGTACCAAGTTTACTGACTGCCGCTAACTGGCCAATCGTCGGACAGCTTTGCTGGGTTCTGGGTAAAGTAATGAACTTTATCTATAATTTCCTGGATAACTGTCTGCCAAGCGATAACGGACTGGTAGGCCTGTCGATCATTCTGTATACGATCTTTGTGTATACATTATTACTTCCACTTACGATTCAGCAGCAGAGAACATCTAAGATGTCGTCTGTAATGAATCCGGAGATCCAGGCAATCCAGAAGAAGTACAAAAACAAAAAAGACCAGGCGTCTATGATGAAACAGCAGGAAGAGATTCAGCAGGTGTATGATCAATATGGAACATCTATGACTGCAGGATGTCTGCCATTACTGATTCAGATGCCACTGTTATTTGCTTTGTACCCGGTTATTTATAACATTCAGAATTATGTTCCGGAGATTAAGACAGCACCAAAAGCGGTAAATGTATTCCTGACACTTCCAGACCTTACTATTTCGCCGATGCAGATGATAAAAAACAGCGCAAGCTATGGATTTGCTCCAGCAGTTATCATCATTACAGCGATTTTATTACCGGTATTATCTGGTTTAACACAGTTTGGAAGTATCAAATTATCACAGGCAATTTCCGGTCAGCAGCTGGATAAAGATAATCCGATGGCGTCTACTATGAACACAATGAATATCACTATGCCGTTGTTCTCGGTATTTATGGTATTCTCATTACCAACAGGTATCGGTCTGTACTGGATCGTCAGTGCTGTTGTCCGTTGTGTTCAGCAGATATTCATTAATAAGCATTTGAGCAAGATGTCTGTAGAAGAGATTCTGGAAAAGAACAAGGAAAAAGCCGAAGAAAAACGTCAGAAGCGCGGTGAAAAGAATGAAAGAATCGCAGCAATGGCCCAGGCTAATACCAAGAACATCAACCAGAGTCAGAAGAAAAACAGTACATCAGGCCTGAGTGAAAAAGAAAGAGAAGCCAAAGTTGAAAAAGCCATAAAGAATGCTAATAATGCGAAGCCAGGAAGTCTCGCATCAAAAGCAAATATGGTGAAGAAATTTAACGAAAATGATTAGGGGGCAGCTGTCATGGAGGATTACATTACCGTATCAGCAAAAAATCTGGATGACGCAATCACAGAGGCGTTAATTCAGTTGGGCGTAACGAGTGACCGCCTGGATTACATTGTTGTAGAAAAAGGAAGCGCAGGTTTCCTTGGAATTGGAATGAAACAGGCTGTGATCAAAGCTCGTAGAAAACCAGAAGAAAAACCGGTAGAAGAGCCTGTAAAAGAAGAAGTAAAGGCAGAAGAACCAGAAAAGCCTTTCAAAAAAGCAGAGAAGAAACCGGAAAGAAAGACAGAGAAGAAGCATGAAAGCTTCAGAAAGCCTGTAAGAGAAGAAAAGCCGGAAGTAAAGTCTGAGCCAAAGAAAGAGGTTGAACTTGCAAAAGTTGAGCCTCAGACGATTGAAACATGTGAGAAATTCATCTATGATGTTATGAATGCAATGGGCATGGACGATGTAAAAGTTACATCGGTTGTAGATGAAGAAGGCGCACTTGCCATCAATATGGAAGGAAGCAACATGGGAATCCTGATCGGAAAACGCGGACAGACACTGGATTCTCTTCAGTATCTTACCAACAGAGTTGCGAACAAGATGCAGGATGGATATGTAAGAGTGAAACTCGATACAGAGGATTATAGAAGAAGAAGAAAAGAAACACTTGAAAATCTTGCAAAGAATATTGCAAGTAAGGTTAAGAGAACAAGAAAGACAGTTTCTCTGGAACCGATGAATCCATATGAGAGAAGAATTATTCACTCTGCACTGCAGTCTGACCCGGCAGTTTCCACACACAGTGAGGGAGAAGAACCTTACAGAAGAGTTGTGGTAACACTGGTAAGAAACAGAAATAATCGTTAATACATAGGTATGAAAAGACAAGGTCCTTAAAAGACCTTGTCTTTTTTTGCTTTATGTCTTAGCATACAAGAGAAGCTGTCGGGCAGTAAGGTATCTAAAAAGAACTGTCACTGGCAGTGTCTCTGTATAATTGTAGTTTTGATAAAAATATTATTCAGGAGGATTGTATGAGTCAGACATATAACGGAACGATTGCAGCAATCTCTACAGCTATGAGCAATTCTGGAATAGGAATTGTAAGAATGAGCGGGCCGGAAGCGGTGCAGATTGCCGATCGCGTATATAAGGGAAAGAAAGAAAAGAAACTGTGTGACCAGAAATCACACACGATTCATTATGGATATATTACAGATGGCGATCAGGTCATCGATGAAGTACTTGTTATGCTGATGCGCGGACCGCACAGTTACACGGGCGAAGATACTGTTGAGATTAACTGTCACGGTGGTGTATATGTAGTAAAAAGAGTGCTGGAGCTTTTGATTAAAAATGGAGCACGCCCGGCAGAGCCGGGAGAATACACAAAAAGAGCATTCTTAAATGGCAGACTGGATCTTTCACAGGCAGAGGCGGTAGGAGATCTGATCGCTTCCCAGAATGAATATGCGCTGCAAAGCTCTGTCAGTCAGTTAAAAGGTAATATCCGGACAAAAATCAGTGAAATAAGAGAAAAGATCCTGTATCACACAGCATTTATAGAGACGGCCCTGGACGATCCGGAGCATATCAGCGTAGATGGATATGGAAAAGAATTAAAAATAGTGATTGAAGAAGTTTCAAAAGAAATGAAACGATTGCTAGAAAGCTGTGATGATGGTAGGATTATAAAAGAGGGAGTGCGCACTGTCATACTTGGAAAGCCAAATGCAGGAAAGTCATCCCTCTTAAATGTGCTTCTTGGAGAAGACAGGGCGATCGTTACAGATATTGCCGGAACGACCAGAGATGTGTTAGAAGAGCATCTGAATCTAAAAGGAATATCCCTGAATATCATGGATACTGCAGGAATCCGTGATACGAAAGATATTGTAGAAAAGATTGGTGTAGACCGTGCAAAAGAATATGCAGACAAGGCAGATCTTATACTGTATGTCATCGATGCATCCGAACCACTGGATGAAAATGATGCACAGATTCTGGATCTGATACAGGGAAAACGTGCGATCATCCTGCTTAATAAGACGGATCTGGAAATGAAAGTAACCAGGGATCAGAAAGAATTCCCGGATGTACCGGTAGTTGAGATATCAGCAAAGAACAGCGTGGGAATCGATAAACTGGAAGAGATATTGAAAGAGATGTTCTTCCAGGGAGATCTTACATTTAACGATGAAATCTATATTACAAATGTGAGACAAAAAACAGCACTCCAGGATGCATATGATGCATTACAGCGTGTTAATGACAGTATTGACGCAAATATGCCGGAAGACTTTTATTCGATAGACTTGATGGATGCCTATGAAGCACTTGGAAGCATCACCGGCGAGACGATAGGAGAAGATTTAGTCAATGAGATATTCAGCAAATTCTGTATGGGAAAATAATGATAAATATGACGTAGTTGTAATTGGTGCAGGACATGCAGGCTGCGAGGCGGCACTTGCGACTGCAAGACTTGGATTTCAGACACTGGTATTTACAGTTAGTGTAGAGAGTATTGCCATGATGCCGTGTAATCCGAACATTGGGGGAAGTTCAAAAGGACATCTGGTAAGAGAACTGGATGCACTTGGCGGAGAGATGGGAAAGGTGATAGACCGTACATTTATCCAGTCGAAAATGTTGAATAAATCCAAGGGTCCTGCAGTACATTCACTTCGTGCACAGGCGGATAAAGCAGCTTACAGCAGAACCATGAGACGTGTACTGGAGGCGCAGGAGAACCTTGAGATCAAGCAGGGCGAAGTTGCCAACCTGCTTGTGGAAGACGGTAAGATTACAGGTGTGCAGACATTTTCGGGAGCAATCTATCACTGTCAGGCTGTGATTATCTGCAGTGGAACGTATCTGAAAGCGCGCTGCATCTATGGTGATGTAAGTCAGTATACAGGGCCGAACGGACTGCAGGCAGCAAATCATCTGACGGACTGCTTAAAAGAGCTTGGAATTAAAATGTACCGCTTTAAGACAGGAACGCCGGCCAGAGTAGACAGAAAGACTGTAGATTTCAGCAAAATGGAAGAGCAGTTCGGGGATGAAAGGGTTGTGCCATTTTCATTTACCACGAATCCGGAGGATGTACAGATTGACCAGGCATCATGCTGGCTGACGTATACAAATGAGACGACACATGA
Organism: uncultured Dorea sp.; assembly: GCF_934294775.1. GTDB lineage: Bacteria > Bacillota > Clostridia > Lachnospirales > Lachnospiraceae > Dorea_A. The sequence goes on along the minus strand of NZ_CAKRAH010000037.1, from coordinate 8,697 downwards.
TATTATCCGTGCAAATTTAAGCAGATCGCCGTTGTACTCGGGCATGATCGAAGGAACAGGACCAAGATACTGTCCGTCGATTGAAGATAAAGTGGTCAAATTCAGCGATAAAAAGCGTCATCAGGTATTCTTAGAGCCGGAAGGTTTGGAGACGGATGAGATGTACATCGGTGGAATGTCAAGTTCACTTCCTGAAGATGTGCAGTACGCAATGTACAGAAGCGTACCGGGACTTGAGCACGTGAAAATTGTAAGAAATGCATATGCGATCGAATATGACTGTATCGATGCCAGACAGTTAAAACCATCACTGGAATTCCGCAATATCAGTGGATTATTCAGTGCCGGACAGTTTAACGGAAGCTCAGGCTATGAGGAAGCTGCCGCACAAGGCCTTGTAGCGGGCATAAATGCGGCCAGAAAGCTGCAAGGTAAGGATCCTATGCCTCTGGACCGTTCGGAGGCTTATATCGGCGTTCTGATCGATGACCTGGTTACAAAAGAAAGCCATGAACCATACCGTATGATGACTTCCAGAGCAGAATACCGTCTGCTCTTAAGACAGGATAACGCAGACCAGCGTCTGACGGAAAAAGGATATGAAGTCGGACTGATCGACGAAGCGCGTTATCAACGTCTGAAAGAAAAAGAAAGACTGATCGAATCAGAGATCACACGTCTGAAAAATGAGCATGTAGGAACCAGCGAGAAGGTACAGGAGCTTCTGAGAGCGTATGGAAGTACACCGCTAAATTCAGGAATCAGTCTGGCAGAGTTGATCCGCAGACCGGAATTATCTTATGAAGCAGTAAAAGATATTGATGTTACAAGACCGGTTCTTCCGGAAGATCTGGCAGCAGAGGTGGAAGAACAGGTGGATATTTCACTGAAATATGATGGATATATCCAGCGTCAGAAACGGCAGGTAGAGCAGTTTAAAAAGATGGAAAATAAAAAGATTCCGGAAGATATTGATTATGATGCAGTTAACAGCCTTCGTATTGAAGCAGTACAGAAGTTGAAGGAATATCGTCCGGTATCCATCGGACAGGCTTCTAGAATATCTGGAGTATCACCGGCGGATATCTCGGTATTGCTTGTATATCTAAGCGGAAACCGCCATTCGTAAATACAGAATGAAAAGAATATTATACGCATATACGTAATTACGCATATGCGTATAATTGACTCCTAAAAAGGATAAAAAGAAGAAAAATACGAAGATACACCGCATAGCTGTGCCCGAAAAGCCGTGAATGATACGCTGATTAAATGAAATAGACGGATGGAATGCAAAAGGGCTGAAAATAAAAAACAACTGAAAAAGGCAGAAAAAAGCAATGAAAATGCATAAAAAGAAATAAAATAAATTCTCTCCATGCAACATTGAGCCAAAATGAGCGGTGAAGAAAATATACAAATAAAGCAAAGGTATTTAATAAATCAATAGAGTTAATGAAAAAGTAAATAAAATGCATAAAGCGAATAATTATGCAAAATGTGCATAAGAGCTGCGAAAGGAGGTAATTATGGGACAGATATTAATAGAAAGTCTTGAAAAAATAGGGATAAAGATCAGCCGAAAGCAGGAAGAACAGTTTGATGCGTATCAAAGACTGTTGGATGAGTGGAATAAGGTGATGAATCTTACAGGAATTACAGAATATAGCGAGGTTGTTGAAAAACATTATGTGGACAGCCTTTCTATTGTAAAAACGTTGGATATGAATCAGGTGGAAAATGTAATTGATGTGGGAACTGGGGCTGGGTTTCCAGGATTACCGTTAAAAATTGCGTTTCCGCACTTAAAAGTGACGCTTTTGGACTCTTTGAATAAGAGAATTAAGTTCCTGAATGAGGTAATTGACGAACTGGGACTCGAAGATATCCACACAATCCATGGAAGAGCGGAAGATTATGCGAAAGATCCGGCATATAGAGAACAATATGACCTGTGTGTGTCGCGTGCAGTGGCAAATCTTGCTACACTAAGCGAATATTGCCTTCCTTATGTACGTGTGAATGGTATGTTTGTGCCTTATAAATCGGGAGAAATTGATGAAGAAGTGCAAAATTCGAAAAAAGCTGTGAATATACTAGGTGGAAAGATTGAAGATGTAGTAAAATTCGAACTTCCAGGAACGGATATTGGAAGATCTTTTGTGAAAATCCATAAAGAAAAGAATACGCCGAAAAAATATCCTAGAAAAGCTGGGATGCCATCAAAAGAGCCGATAAGATAGGACAAATGGTGGAGAAAAAGAGCTGTTTTTTTAGCATATTCTGTGCTTTTGATGACCAATATTGAGAAAATTAACTTGAAATATGGGCAATGAAAGCATGAAAAATTGAAAAAATATATAAAAAGGATCAATGTTTCACGTGAAACATTGATCCTTTTTTGAGGCACGTTCGCGATTATGCCGTGAAAATTGTTTCTAAAGTATGTTTGCATACGCGCTAACATTCATCGCTTAATAAAATCTCAATCTGTTCTAAGAAGCCTTTAGCATTTTCACGCTGCGGAAGGAAACCACAATCTTCAACTTCTATATGTTCGATGGACGGAAGTATATCACAATACTCCTGTGCTGAAAGTGCTGTTTCAGGTGCGTTTTTGCCGGAAATAACAGAGATTGTGACTGGAAGATCCTTTAAACAATGTTGTATATTTACAGTGGTGTAGCGTCCAAGAATGCTGGAATACAAATATTTGCATGCAGATGATCCTGAAAGTGCTGTATTTCTGGCAGTAACATTGTAAATAAAAGTACCATAAACAGGCGTGTTAATTATCTTTGCAACAAGTTTTGATTTATGTGTTGGAGCCTGGGCCAGTGTGTGGATGTTTTCCGGACATACAAGCACAATATGATTAATCATTTCTGCGATGTTCTGACAGGCAGCAGCAACAAAAGATGAAGAACTTCCGGTGGCAATAATATCTGTCTTTTCACCAATGATATCACGAATGAAATCGGTAAGAAGCTGCACATAAAGGTAACAGGTATATGTAATAGCTGGCTTATCTGATTCTCCACAGCCGAGCAGATCTAAAGTATAGACTGTGTGATTTTCGACTAATTGAGAAATAACCTTATCCCATTCTGCAGATGAACTATAATGATTCAAATCATGGATCAGCAGAAGAGGAGTTCCGGTACCGGTTTTTTTATATTTTATATTACCAAATTTCCAGGCGTAATAATTCGAAGAATTGCTATTATCAAGCTCGTCAGCAGAGGCGCTAAAGATGAATTTGTTTATCACATGAAACGCAATTGTTGTAGCTCCCAGAGCTGATGAAATGAATAATAATGTCTTTTTCCAGTTCATGTATTTACCTCGCTTTTTTGTTTTAATTATACAATATCCGAGGAAGTATGTAAATCGGAAGTTTGGCGACAAAAACGACGGGAAAAGGATGAAAAAGCTAATCAAAGAAAAAGAATGTTTCACGTGAAACATTGTAACGGAAATGATAAAAAACAGGAGAAGTTGAAGTGATTTGGAAAAGAAAATATAAGGAATAAGAATCAAAAAAATATGAATACAAAAGGATGAAAAGAGAATCAAAGAAAAATGTTTCACGTGAAACATATAGAGATAGAAACAAATATACAATAAGAAAGAAAAATGTAATGTTTCACGTGAAACATCAAGATAACTAAAAATATGAAAAGAAGAGATTTTAATTTATGAAAAAGAGAAAATCTATGTTTCACGTGAAACATTTTGTAGATAACTACTTTGAAAAGTGATATACTAAAACCATGCCAAAAAGGGAAGGTGATAATGAAATGGGACGAGTGATAGCCGTCGCAAACCAAAAAGGTGGCGTTGGAAAAACGACAACTGCTATTAATTTATCAGCATGCCTGGCCGAAAAAGGACAAAAAGTTCTTTCTATTGATATGGATCCACAGGGAAATATGACAAGTGGATTGGGAATAGATAAAGATGAAGTGGAGAAAAACATCTACGATCTAATGATAGGAGACGCTGAAGTAAATGATGTTCTTCAGAAGGAAGCTATTGAAAATCTGGATGTGATACCGACAAGTATCGACCTTTCGGCTGCTGAGATAGAATTGATAGGGGTAGAAGACAAAGAATTTATAATAAGAAATGCAATTCAATCCATCCGTGATAATTATGATTATGTTATCATTGATTGTCCACCATCGTTGAATATGCTGACAATTAATGCAATGACAACAGCGGATTCGGTCCTGGTACCTATCCAATGTGAGTATTATGCACTGGAAGGATTAAGTCAGTTGATTCAAACTGTTGAATTGGTAAAAACCAGATTGAATCCAAATCTTGAGATAGAAGGCGTTGTATTTACCATGTATGATGCAAGAACCAATCTGTCTCTACAAGTTGTAGAAAATGTAAAAGAAAATCTGCAACAGAATATTTACAAGACAATTATTCCGAGAAACATTCGATTAGCCGAGGCTCCAAGTTATGGAATGCCGATTAATAAATACGATTCCAAGTCATCAGGTGCAGCTGCATATCTGCGCCTGGCAGACGAAGTAATGAACCGGGAGTAGCGGAAAATATAATGTAGGAGGAAAATATGGCAGTAAAGAAAAAAGGATTAGGAAAAGGGCTGGACAGTCTGATTCCTGATAATAAGAGCATAAAGTCCATACAGCCCGCAAAAGTGTCGGCTCCTAAAAAAGAGGAGAAGATAAGAGACGGCGTATTGATGATGAAGACAAATGAGGTTGAACCAAACCGGGAACAACCGAGGAAAAACTTTGATGAAGATGCTCTGCTTGAACTTGCTGATTCGATTAAGCAGTTTGGAGTGTTACAACCACTGCTTGTCAGAAAAAGAAAAGATTATTATGAGATTATTGCCGGAGAAAGAAGATGGAGAGCTGCAAAGATGGCAGGGGTAAAAGAAGTACCTGTTATCATAAAAGAATATACAGATCAGGAAATTCTGGAGATTGGTCTGATTGAAAATATTCAAAGAGAGAATCTTAATCCGATTGAAGAGGCAATCGCATTCAAACGGCTTCTGGAAGAATTCAATCTCAAACAGGACGAAGTTGCGGAGAGAGTATCAAAAAGCAGAACAGCGGTAACGAACTCTATGCGTCTCTTAAAGTTAAATGATAAGGTTCAGCAGATGATCATCGATGACATGATCTCAACGGGTCATGCAAGAGCATTGTTGGCGATTGATGATCCGGAGCTTCAGTATACTCTGGCAAATAAGATTTTTGATGAAAAACTCAGTGTAAGAGAAATCGAGAAGCTGGTCAAAGAAATTAAAAATCCGAAAAAGAAAAAAGAGAAGAAGAAAGCAGAAAACGAATTCATCTACAGAGATCTTGAAGATAAGATGAAAGATGTATTTGGAACCAAAGTAAGCATAGCATCAAAAGGAAAGGGAAAGGGTAAGATAGAGATAGAATATTATTCGGATGACGAGTTGGAACACCTGTTCGACATGATGATGACCATTAAAAGAGGAGTGTAATTGAATATGGATAGCAAAATACTGAAAGCGCTTGGTATCGATCCAGGATTAATATTAATATTTTTGCTGATACTAATTGTTGTATTATTCGGTCTGTATGTGAATGTGACAATGAAGTATAATCGATTGAAAAGCAGCTATACAACATTTATGCGTGGTAAAGATGGAAGGACTTTGGAAGAAAGTATGATGTCAGGATTTGCAGATGTAGAATCTGTCCTGAAATATACAAAACAGAATCGTCTTGATATCCAGAAGATTAATAAGAGGATGGAAAAATCTTACCAGAAGCTTGGAATTGTAAAGTACGATGCATTTAATGAAATGGGAGGAAAACTTAGTTTTGCTCTGGCGATGCTGGATAATAATAATACTGGATGGATCATTAATGCAATGCACAGTAGAGAAGGCTGCTACACATACGTTAAGGAAATTGTGAAAGGTGAAAGTTATGTAGAGCTTGCAGAAGAAGAGGCAGAAGCACTTGACAAAGCAATCTTTGAAGACGGATATGTGGATGAAGTAGAAAAGGCAGTAGCCTCAATCGGAGGAAATGCAAATTCAGGGGCTTCTAAAACAGCAAATCAGAAGAACAGTAATGTAAGAAGCGGGGCAACCGCTGCTGCAAAGACTGGTAATGGCAGAAGTGTCAATACGAGAAATAAAAAGAGCGTATAAATGAGGAGGAATTTAGAAAATGTTAGACATTAAATTTGTAAGAAATAACCCGGATGTGGTAAAACAGAATATCAAAAACAAATTCCAGGATGAAAAGTTACCACTGGTAGATGAAGTTATCGAACTGGATCAGCGTAATAGAGATATCAAAGGAGAAGTAGAAGCTCTTCGTGCAGAGAAGAATAAAATCTCTAAACAGATCGGTGCATGCATGGCACAGGGAAAGAAAGAAGAAGCAGAAGAGTTAAAGAGAAAAGTATCTGAAAGCGGAGCAAGAATTGAAGAGCTTTCTAAAGAAGAAAAAGAAGTAGAAGAAAAACTGAAACAGAACATGATGATCATTCCTAATATTATTGATCCATCTGTTCCAATCGGAAAAGATGACAGCGAAAATGTAGAGATTGAAAAATTCGGTGAGCCGGTTGTTCCTGATTTCGAGATTCCATATCACACAGAGATTATGGAATCATTTGACGGAATTGATCTTGAGAGTGCCGGAAGAGTAGCAGGAAACGGTTTCTACTATCTGATGGGGGATATCGCAAGAATTCATTCTTCCGTACTTGCATATGCAAGAGACTTCATGATCAACCGTGGATTCACATACTGTGTACCACCATTCATGATCAGAAGTAATGTAGTAACAGGTGTTATGAGCTTCGCAGAGATGGACTCTATGATGTACAAGATCGAAGGAGAAGACCTGTACCTGATCGGAACAAGTGAACACTCTATGATTGGTAAGTTTATCGATACAATGTTAGAAGAAAAACAGCTTCCACAGACACTTACAAGCTACTCACCATGCTTCCGTAAAGAAAAAGGAGCTCATGGTATCGAAGAACGTGGAGTATACAGAATCCACCAGTTCGAGAAACAGGAAATGATCGTTGTATGTAAACCAGAAGAAAGCAAGATCTGGTACGATAAATTATGGCAGAACACAGTAGATCTGTTCCGTTCACTGGATATTCCGGTACGTACATTAGAGTGCTGCTCAGGAGATCTGGCAGATCTGAAGGTAAAATCTTGTGACGTAGAAGCATGGTCACCAAGACAGAAGAAATACTTTGAAGTAGGAAGCTGCTCTAACCTTGGAGATGCACAGGCAAGAAGACTTGGTATCCGTGTAAAAGGTGAGGACGGAAGCAAATACTTTGCACACACACTGAACAACACAGTAGTAGCACCACCGAGAATGCTAATCGCATTCCTGGAGAACAACCTTCAGGAAGATGGATCTGTTAAGATCCCGAAAGCATTACAGCCATATATGGGTGGAACAGAGAAGCTTGTACCTAAAAAATAAGCAATCGTAAGGACAGACATATGCATCAGTATTTAAAATCCATTGGATTTGACGATATCAGAGATAAGGAACAGCTAATACAGATTTTAAAAGATGTAGAAGAATCCTATACCGGACATCAGCTGATACAGCAGGACGAAAAGACGGACCTCTGTGAATATGAAAAAGAATATGGGGAACGGATTGGAATTGCAATCTATGGAGACATGGATATGAATGAGATCTTTTACCAACGTTATTATCTTCCGTATTTTAAAGGAACAGGGGTGACGTCTTATGCGGATGTCAGCGTTGAGCGCAGAATGGACAGAGAAGCTTATATAGGCATCTGTGAAGATACCAAAGTCGGGATCAATCTGGTGTTCAGTCTCCAGAATATGATGGAATATCTAAAAGAGAAGAAGCTGGGAGGAAAGACAATCAGCTATTCCTCGGTTACACTGGCAGGTTTAAGTGAAGGTGGAACCATTCTTCTTCCGGTACTAAAAAGCCGGGAACAGGAAAAAGAACAGCAGGAAGAAGTGCATAACAGAATGATGCTTCTAAGTGCTGCAAAGACTGGCGATCCACAGGCAATAGAAAGCCTTACACTGGATGATATTGATACGTATTCAAGAGTGTCGAGACGTCTTATATCAGAGGATGTATTCACAATCGTGGATACATACATGATGCCTTGCGGTGTAGAGTGTGACCGGTATTCTATACTGGGAGAAATAAGAGAATGCAGGATGATTCAAAATGATATAACAAGAGCCGGGATCTGGATCATGAAACTGAATGTAAACGGACTGCTGTTTGATGTATGTGTGCCGGCCAGAAATCTGATGGGAGAACCGGCAGTCGGACGTAGATATAAAGGAAATATCTGGTTGCAGGGACGCATTAATTTTTAAAAACAAATATGTGGATAAAGACACAAAATTGTGGATAAACAATTTCAAAACAGAAGCGTATGTGGATTTTCTGTTTGGATATTGGAAGTTGCTGTTTGCACAACGCGTGAACAGTTATAATTAAGAAATACAGGGATGGGGAAACTCATCCCTGTATTGACTTTTAAGAAAGAAATAGGTAAAATAATACAGTACGGGTTAACAGGCTCCCTTAGTTAAATGGATATAACAAGCCCCTCCTAAGAGAAAGCCGAGGCATTCCCCAAAGGGAAAAAATGAAAAACAACTTTCAGTTCGAATCTATTCTGAAA
>NZ_CAKRAH010000036.1 GCF_934294775.1 uncultured Dorea sp. | reverse complement strand
ATATGAATACGATGAAGAAAAACATCTCCGGATGGAACGGGAACAATCTTATGCTGATGGATTAGAGCAAGGAATTGTGCAAGAACAATATCGGATGGCACAAGAGATGTATAAAAAGGGCTTTCCTTTGGAGCAGATCAGCGAATTAATCGGAGTAGATAAGGAGCAGATTGAACAGTGGTGTAAAGAAAATAAAAAATAATGTATACATCTATAGTGGACTATTAGCAGTCTATTATCGATGGGCTAGTAACAAAAAAGGTGTTCTTTCTTCAATAACAAGAAGAAAAAACACCTTTTTGTGTCCGGGTAAGCCGTATGCTGATTGAAAAATTTATATCCCTGACCACAACACCAGCATTTTTCAGGACACAGAAAAGTCACAATTTACCTGAAATCCTTTTAACTACATTTTAAGTTCACCGGGTATACTTTGAGACATCAAAGAACAACAAAGATATGAAAGCAGATAAATGCAGATAAATGAAAGGATTGATAGAGTATGAAAAAAAATCATGTGGCAGTAGTATTAGGTCTGGTAATGAGTGCTTCTTTACTGAGTGGATGTGGATCGAGTCAGTCAAGTTCATCAACGGATACTGGAACAATCTACGGAGAAGTAAGTGAAGTAAGTGATGATGGAATTACGATAGAAGTTGGAACAATGAAAGATAACGGACAGGGACAGCCGGGAGAAAAGCCATCGGATGATCAGCCGTCAGATAGTAATTCTACAGATGACAAGTCGACGGAAAGTAATTCTACAGATGGAAGTACAGCAGATAGTGCATCAACAGACGACAGTAAGAGTTCATCAGACAGCAGCGATTCAACAAAGTCTTCGGATTCGAAACAGGACGATGGAGAAGCCCCGTCTATGTTAGATAAGACTGGTGAGGAGAAGGAAATTACAGTAAGTTCAGATACAGAGATCACCAAAGAAAGTCAGGGAGGTCCTGGTCAGGGTGGCCCTGGACAGGGAGGTGGAGCAACGTCGGGCGAAGCGCCATCAGGTGAGGCACCATCCGGAGATGATTCTAACGGACAGCCACCGGAGAAGCCTGGAGATAACAATTCATTCAGTGACAGCAGTAAATCAGATGACAGCAGCTCATCCAGCGACAGCAGTGATTCATCGGACAGTAATAAATCATCGAACGAGCAGCCGCCGGAGAAACCATCCGGAGATGATAACAATGCCGATAATAGTAAATCCGGTGATAACAGCTCAGAAGATATCAGCCTGTCAGACATTTCCGAAGGGGATATCGTATCGGTTACCTATGACGACGATGGAAATGTAGAGAAGATAACCGTCCTGATGTCAGCAAATGGTGGAATGGGAGGCGGCGGACAGCAGTCGCAGGCTCCGGACAGCTATGAAGCAGTAACCGAATATACAGAAGATACAACAAAAAAGAATAAGACAGTAAGTTCAGAAGGAACCGATGAAAATGCAATCCATGCATACAACGGTGCAGAAGTAAGTTTAAGCAAATATAACATCACCCGTACTTCCGAAGACAGTCAGGGAGGCGATAATTCAAGCTTTTATGGTGTTGGTGCAGCAGTTCTGGAATCGGATGGAACATTATATCTGAATGACAGTACCATTGAGACTGATTCGAAAGGAGCAGCCGGAATATTTGCCTATAATGACGGAACCGTGTATACAGCAGATACGGAGATCACCACAACCGAAGATACATCCGGTGGTATCCACGTAGCCGGAGGCGGTAAATTATATGCCTGGGATATGGATGTAGAGACAAGTGGTGAGTCATCCGCAGCAATCCGTAGTGACAGAGGCGGCGGAGAGATGGTTGTAAATGGTGGAACTTATACATCAAACGGAACGGGTTCACCGGCAATCTACAGTACAGCAGATATTGCGGTAAATAAAGCAGACCTTACAGCCAACGGATCCGAAGCAGTATGTATTGAGGGGCTGAACTCCGTACATCTTTTCAACAGTAACCTTACAGGAAATATGAGTGACAACGAACAGAATGACTGTACATGGAATGTAATTCTGTACCAGAGCATGTCAGGCGATTCAGAAGTCGGAAACAGTACATTTGAGATGGATGGCGGAACACTGACAGCTAAGAATGGCGGTATGTTCTATACTACAAATACAGAATCAACTATTACATTATCAGATGTAGATATCACTTATGCCGATGAGAATGATTTCTTCCTGAAATGTACAGGAAACAGCAACCAGAGAGGATGGGGAACATCCGGGGAAAATGGAGCAGATTGTCTGTTCACAGCAGTAAAACAGGATATGGAAGGTGATGTCGTATGGGACAGCATCAGTCAGCTTGATTTTTACATGACAGACGGAAGTACATTAAAGGGTGCAGTAGTCGATGATGAATCCAATGCAGGAAATGGCGGGGACGGATACTGTAACATGTACATCGAAAAAGGATCTACATGGACGGTTACCGGCGACAGTAGATTAACAAGCCTTCAGAATGCAGGAATCATCGTAGATGAAAGCGGCAAGACAGTAACGATCAAGGGAACAGACGGCACTGTATATGTAGAAGGTGACAGTGAGTATACGGTAACAGTTGGATCTTACAAGACTTCGGCTGATGTATCCGGTGCTTCTAAGACTTCAAGCTGGTCAGATTACAAAGTAGACCGTCCGTCTAATCTGTAAAAAGTAGAATAGGAGTAGATCATGAAAAATCGGTTTCACAGATTAAAAGAAATATTTAGCAGTAAAATAAAGCCTAAAATGAAGAACAAAAAAGTATTCTGGGGCAGTATCGCAGGATGCACAGGACTTGCAATCATTCTTGCAGGCGGATTCTTCCTCCAGGCAAAAGGAGCATCCAAGAATCAGACAGAGACAACGGTCCAGTCGGCAGAGGCAAAGACAGGAACCATCAGCACAACCGTAGAAGGAACCGGAAGTGTATCCAACGGAGCTGCCACAGATGTGGTGGTTCCGACTGGAATCAAAGTCAAAGAAGTTCTGGTAGAGAGCGGGGATACCGTAGAAGAAGGCCAGGTGCTGGCGACACTGGATGAGGCATCGATTGCCAGTGAACTTCTGGAAGTAAAGGAAAATATTGAGTCTGTGGAAGATGAGATTGATGATCTTTCCAGTGATGCACAGACAGAAGGAACAACAGAATACCTGCAGGCAAAAGTATTAAACGGAGAACTTACCGAGCTTCAGGAAGCGGAGACGACACTTACGGGTTTGTTAGAGACGCAGACCATTACAGCAACATGTGCCGGAACCGTAAGTAGTGTAAATGTAGAGGCAGATACAGAGATTACAAAGAGTTCGGGAAGCAGCTCGTCAGGCAGTAGTTCATCTGGAAGTAGCTCTTCGGCTGCAGCAACCGGCATGAGTACAGTAGGCAGCAGTACTTCAGAAAGTTCTGACAGTTCAGAAACTACAACTTCTTCTGATAGTACATCAAGTACTAATACATCGGCCAGCGGAACATACAGTCTGATGTTTTTGAGCACTTCAACCAGTGGAACAAGTGCATCGTCAGCAGAAAGTACGACAGATACAACAGAAGCACAGACTCAGAGTACAGATAGTAAGGCCGTATACGTATCAACAGAATCAGATACAACAGAAATATCAGATTCAGAAAAGATCACATCTGTAGATGTCAAGGTTACAGCTCCAAAGACAGGAGAAAAACCACAGACTACCATTACAGAGACGGATCAGTATACAGGAATAATCAGCTGGAATTGTTCTACGGATACATTTGAAGTAGGAACGAGTTATACAGCAGATATCCGGCTGACGGCAAAAGATGGATATGTATTCTCTGCCAGGATTCTTCCAGAGATCAGTGGCGCAAATGTAACAAGTGAAGTACTGGAAAATGACGCAGGACAGAGTGTCTTAAGAATCAAGGCAAAATTTACGAAGACCAGTGCAAAAGACAGCAATAATAATGGCAGCAATAATAATGGCAGTAGTAATGATGCAGGAAGCAGCACAGGTAATAACGGAAACAGCAGTAATGGAAATACGTCAAATAGTGGTACAGCCAGTGGAGCTATATCATCCGGGGGTGCATCATCCGGAAGTACATCCGGTGTAAATGAATCAGGAGCAACTGCAACAGGTGGAACAACAGGTGGAACAGCGTCGGGTTCATCAGAATCAGTCTCATCAGATTCTGGAAGTGCAGCAGGAAGCAGTGATTCTTCAGACAGTGTATCTACAGATGGAAGCAGCACATCTGCGCAGTATAGTGCATATGAGACAGCAGCATTTTCCATAGCAAGCGATGAAAAAGCAACGGTATCGATCAATGTAGACGAGCTTGATATTACCTCTGTAAAAGAAGGACAGACAGCGAAGATTACATTGGATGCGATCGATGGAGAAGAATTCGAAGGTACGATCACAAGCGTATCGTCAGAGGCATCCAGCGGAAGCAGCAGTGCAAAATATCCGGTAGAGATCACATTTGATAAAACGGATGATATGCGTATCGGAATGACGGCATCTGCATCGATCAGTATTGATGAAGCAGAGGATGTAGTGTTAATCCCGGTAGATGCACTTCAGGAAAAAGGAAATAAAACATTTGTCTATACAGAAAAAGACAGCGACGGTAACTTAAGCGGAGAAGTAGAAGTTGAGACAGGACTTTCCAATGGAAATAAAGTCGAGATCACCAGTGGACTGAAATCCGGAGATACTGTATATTACCTGAAGACTACAAGCAGCGGAAGCAGTGATTCGCAGCAGAATATGCAGGACATGGGAGGCGGCCCTGGAGGTAACGGAGAAGCCCCGTCCGGAGATATGGGCGGCAATGGCGGCGGCCCTGGAGGTAATAGCGGAGAAGCCCCATCCGGCGGTCCTGGTGGAAGCAGTTCTAATTAAAATAATCTGGGAAAATGCAGGTTAGATCAGAGTGAAAGAGACTCTGGGAAAATGCAGGTTAGATCAGAGTGAAAGAGAATCTGGAAAAATGCAGATTAGATCAGAGTGAAAGAGAGTCTGACAAAATACAGGATATAGAACAGGAGCATATATGATTATATTAGAAGATGTATCAAAAGTATACGAGATTGGCGGCTGTGAAGTCCGGGCACTGGATCACGCCAGTATGCACATCCGGGAAGGCGAATTTGTCAGTATCATCGGACCGTCCGGAAGTGGAAAGTCTACGATGATGAACATTATCGGATGCCTGGATACAGCAGACAGTGGTCAGTACCGCCTGGATGGACAGCCGATTGAATCTTATTCTGAAAAAGAGCTGGCAAAGATACGGAATCAGAAGATCGGATTTATCTTTCAGAGCTTTAACCTGATTGGTAATCTGACAGCAGAAGAAAATGTGGAATTGCCACTCATTTACCAGAAGATACCAAAAAGTGAAAGAAAAGAACGGGTGAAGGCAGCACTGGAACGTGTCCGCCTTTCTGGCAGGAATAAGCACAAACCGGGAGAACTGTCCGGAGGACAGCAGCAACGAGTAGCGATCGCAAGAGCAATTGCATCAAAACCATCGATATTTCTGGCAGATGAGCCGACGGGAAATCTGGACTCGGAGACGGGAAAAGAGATTATGTCATTGTTCCATGAACTGCATGAGCAGGGACATACGATTGTGCTGATCACACATGACGATTCGGTGGCAAGACAGGCGGCAAGAAGTATCCATATCTTAGACGGTAAGCTGTCGGAGGTGACATTATGATCAGACAGAGTATGAAGATGGCATGGAAATCCATTGTATCGAATAAGATGCGTTCCTTCCTGACTATGCTAGGGATTATCATCGGAGTGATGTCCCTGGTTGTGCTGGTGTCGATGGCCGGCGGAACCAGTGAATCTGTCAGCAATCAGATTGCAAGTATGGGAAGCAATATGCTGACGGTTACCATTAAGGATGATAAGGGCACACCGATGAAGCTGGAAGACGTAGAGAAGCTGACGAAGAAAAAAGCAATCTCAGAGGCTGCACCGGTGGCACAAAGCAGTGTGACAGCAGCAAGTACGTATTCCGATGAGACAGCGACCATCTATGGAACGACGGGAGCTTATGCAGACATTCAGGAGCTGGAACTGTATGCCGGACGATTCTTAAAGATGACAGATGTAGACAATCATACGAATGTAGCAGTGATCAATGCAGGGCTTGCGATTAACGTAATGGGAAGAATGGATGTGGTCGGAGAGACAATCAGTCTGGACGGTGTAGATTATCAGATTATCGGAGTGCTCGCAGCAGATGATAGTGATACAACGACAACGGAAAATTACGAAGCTTATATACCGTACACATCCCTGATCCGTCTGACGGATGATGTATCATCGGATATCACAAGCTTCTGCGTATCGGCAGCCAGTGAAAACTCCATGGACGATGCGGAAGAAGCCCTGACCAATGCAATGATGGAATGGTTCGAACAGGATGAAGATGCATTTACCGTGATCAACCAGTCAACCGTCATGGAGACAATGGAAAGCGTGAATCAGACCATGCAGCTGATGCTTGGTGGTATCGCAGCAATCTCACTTTTGGTTGGTGGTATTGGTATTATGAACATCATGCTGGTATCTGTAACAGAAAGAACCAGGGAGATAGGTATCCGTAAAGCCATCGGGGCAGGACGTAGTGTGATCATGATGCAGTTTTTAATTGAAGCATTAATGCTGAGCCTGATTGGATGTGGACTTGGAATTTTATTCTCATGGATTACAATCCTGATCATATCGAACGTCGGGGATGCGGATGTGACATATCAGATGTCGATGAATGTGGTGTGGATCGCGGTGGCGTTCTCGGTATTTATTGGTGTGGTATTTGGTATTTATCCGGCGAATAAGGCGGCCAGGAAGAAGCCGGTGGATGCGCTTAGGTATACGGGGTAGATTGTTGGTGTTTCATGCACTAGGTGGTCAGATCCCCAATTCCGACCAAAGCAGCACCCTGTGAGATTAGATAATCTCTGAATTCTTTCGTGGGATTCATAAAAATCCATCCTTTCAGAACATTTCCGTTCATTGACTTATTTTACAATCAATTTTACAATAGAATGCAGAAGAAAGATAGTAGGAAAGGAAACTATTATGGGACGTATGATAATGGAATTGATGGAAGCAATTCAGGAAAGTGAAGGCCGGGCGGAACGGATGGTGCTTACGGTTCTGGAAGGGGAAGCGGTGTCGGAGAAGGCATTGATTATAAATGGTGAAATTGTCTGGGAAAGCAGGAAAGATGGATACTTCCGCAGACATGAAGAGGACGTGAAAAATGTTACGGAAAGCGGTATTGTGACATTTGATAATGTAAGAATTTTTTGTGATACATTGGGACAGGAGAAGCGGATTGTCATCTGCGGCGCAGGGCATGTGTCGATTCCTGTGATTAAGATTGCGGTAATGATGGACTGTGAAGTGATCGTACTGGAAGACCGGCCGATGTATGCAGATCATGCAAGACAGGCGGGAGCATCGCAGGTGATCTGTGAGCCATTTGATGAGGCACTTGATAAGATTGAGGGAAGTGCGGATACATATTTTGTAATCCTGACAAGGGGACACAGATATGATCAGATTTGTCTGGAAAAGATTGCACAGAAAGAACATGCTTACATCGGTATGATCGGAAGCCGTAGAAGAACAGCACTGGTAAAACAGAGTCTGGCAGAAAAAGGGATTGATAAAGCGGTACTGGATGCGGTCTATACACCGATTGGTCTGGATATCGGGGCGCAGACACCGGCAGAAATCGGGGTTGCGATTATTGCGGAGATTATCGAAGTAAAGAACAAAAAGAAGCGGACTTACGGATATTCCAAAGAGATTATGAGAGCATTGACTGCACCGGATGTATATCTGCAGCAAAAGATAATGGCTACGATTGTCACAAGGCACGGATCGGCGCCACAGGGGCTTGGTACCAAGATGCTGATCTGTCAGGATGGACAATGTGTGGGAACGATCGGTGGCGGCTGCATGGAAGCAAGGGTTATCCAGATTGCCCGCCTGATGGCAGCAGGAGAAAACGAACAGCCAAGGATCTGTCATGTGGATATGACAGGAAATGAAGCGGAAGATGAAGGCATGGTCTGTGGTGGAGAGGTTGATGTATTTTTGGAAGTCGTCTAGAGTATGTCTTAAAAAGAAAAATGGAAAGAAAATCTAATTGCCGGAGGTGATGAAAATATGATAGAAGTAGAGGTAAAAATCCCTGTTGAAAATATTGAAACGATAAAAGAAAAGCTGCTTCAAAATGGATTTGTATATCAGAAATCGGTTGTGGAGACAGACACTTATTTTACCAGTGATCACTACGATATGCGGGAGCATGATAAAGCACTCCGCATTCGTAAAACCGAGAATCTGGATACGAAAGAAGTAAAAGCACAGCTTAATTGCAAAGGTCCAAAACTGGATCAGGCATCCATGACCAGAAAAGAAACAGAGATAGAGATCCGGGAACCGGAAAAGATGGAAGAGATTCTTACAGAACTGGAATTCTATCCGGCATCCAAAAGAGTAAAGAAGACCAGAACCTATTATGCGAAAAGCAATATGATGGCAGCCGCAGACCAGGTGGAGAATCTTGGAGACTTCCTGGAATTGGAAATACTTGTTGAAAAAGAAGAAGACAGAGCGGATGGTCTGGATGCAATCTATGGTGTGATGAGAGTGCTGGGATGTGAAAAGACAGAGACGGTGCAGAGGTCGTATTTGTCGATGTTGGAGAATGTGTGTGTTTAATGCTGCACTAGGTGGTTGGATTCCCGGTCCTTCCGTACCATAAAAAGAGCCATCAGGGATACTAAAAAAGCCGGAAATTCTCGTCCCCGGGGCTCTTATATCAAGCGGCTATGAATGCAATAACCAGGGCAAATTGGAAGACAATGGTGGAGGTGAAAAAAACGATGTGTGATGCATTAAAAGAATTGATGGAAGAAGAATTTCAAGAGTATGGAGATCAAATAACGCAGCAATTGGTGAAGAATGCATATGAAAGCATTAAAGATAAAAAAGCAATTTCAGAGATTTTAAAAATGCCGCTTGAAGAAGTAGAAAAAATATTGGAAAGTTAAGAAAGAGAGAAAGGTCGAAGTGATATGGGTGCTTCGACCTTTTGAGATATTGTGTGGAGAAAAGAAATCTAAGAACAATTAATATATAAAATCACATTACCTGATACTTATGCTTCGCATACGGCAGCAACACATTGGCTGCCGGAGATATTGAAGGGTTTCAGAAAAAATATCTGAGTATAGAATATGAATTCTTAATCAGGGATTATACAGAGATTGAGAACTGGATTGCAATCGGCCGTATAGACTGCGGATTCTTAAGGCTTCCGATATGTCCGGAGTATGAGACGATATTTATAAAGGAAGACCCTTTCCGGGCAGTTCTTGAAAAGGAAAATATGACAGAAAAATACAAAGATAAGACAAAATACCTGACAGCCGGTGTACAGCATGATGCGGATGAAAACAACTGCTTCAAGATAAAATCTTTAGAAGACCAAAAGTTTTTAATGTTGGAAAAAGAAGAAAATACAGAGATTTCAGATATATTGAAAACATACGGAGTACATCCGGATATCCGTGTGACGACATGGGATGATTATGCGATTATGTCCATGGTGGAACGGAAAATAGGTTCTGCAATACTGCCGGATCTGATTCTGAAGAGGATTCCGTATGATGTAGAGGTGAGACCGTTAGACGTCCCGGCATGCAGGAAAATCGGGCTGGCGTATAAGAGTAAGGAGACGTGTTCAGCGGCGATGCACCGTTTTTTGGAGTATATCAAATGTGAAATGCTTCCTGTTTTGTGACATTAAGGTAATGTCGGTTAATGTCTGGGATTGTTGACAAAAGTTATCAATAAGTCTATACTAACCTTACACTTGAGAAAAATTATCATAAACAGATAAATGTGAAGTATCAAAATATTTATAAAAATCTGTTAGCAGCAGGACACAAAAGCAGCGGATTCTGCAGATGATAATACACATAGATAAAAGGAAAAGGGAGTACAGACGATGACATTAAAAGATTTGCCAATTGGTAAAAGTGCAACGCTTGCGGCCGTAGGCGGTGAAGGGGCGTTAAGACAGCACTTTCTGGATATGGGGCTGATTCCCGGAGCAGATGTTACCATGATAAAATATGCTCCGATGGGAGATCCGGTGGAACTGCGAATCCACAGCTATGAACTGACACTTAGACTTGCGGATGCAGATAAGATAGAGATTACGGATGTCCGGGATGAAATCAAAGTATCGGATCAGATCCTGAAAGAGGAGATTGAACATCCGGGACTTGGAGAAGGTGGAAGATACCATGAAAAGGCGGATGAGAATCCACTTCCTGAAGGGACGACACTGACATTTGCCCTGGCAGGAAATCAGAACTGTGGTAAGACGACACTTTTTAACCAGCTGACAGGAGCGAACCAGCATGTTGGAAATTTCCCGGGAGTAACCGTAGACAGAAAAGATGGAGTGATAAAGGGGCACAGCGATACGTTGGTAACAGACCTTCCTGGAATCTATTCCATGTCGCCTTATTCCAGTGAAGAGATTGTAACAAGAAATTTTGTGTTAAATGAACATCCAAAGGGAATCATCAATATTGTGGATGCAACCAATATTGAACGAAACCTGTACCTGACCATGCAGTTGATGGAACTGGATGTTCCGATGGTTCTCGCACTGAACATGATGGATGAGGTAAGGGATAACGGTGGTTCGATCCTGGTAAATGAGATGGAGAAAGCACTGGGGATTCCTGTTATTCCAATCTCGGCTGCGAAGAATGAAGGAATTGAAGAGCTTATTGAGCATGCAGTACATGTGGCAAAATATCAGGAAAGTCCGGGAAGGCAGGATTTTTGTAATGCAGACGATCATGGCGGTGCGGTACACAGATGTCTGCACGGAATTATGCATCTGATCGAGGATCATGCAAAAGAAGCGGATATTCCGGTAAGATTTGCAGCGTGCAAATTAGCAGAAGGCGACGAACTGATCTTAAAGCAGCTTAAGCTGGATGAAAATGAAAAACAGCTTCTGGAACATATTATAAAACAGATGGAGACAGAACGCGGGCTTGACCGGGCAGCCGCAATCGCAGATATGCGTTTTACATTTATTGAAAAGATCTGTAATGCAACTGTCGTAAAGCCAAAAGAGAGCAAAGAACATCTGCGCAGTATGAAGATGGACAAAGTACTGACGGGAAAATATACCGCAATCCCTTGCTTCGTCGGAATTATGGCAGCGGTATTCTGGCTTACATTCAATGTGATTGGAGCAGCATTGTCGGATATTCTGGATAATGGAATCTCATTATTGACGGATTATGTAGATCAGGCATTGACGGGCTGGCATGTTAATGAAGTCCTGCATTCCCTGGTGATCAACGGTATCTTCAATGGCGTGGGAAGTGTGCTTAGTTTCCTTCCTGTTATTGTTACACTGTTTTTCTTCCTGTCGATTCTGGAAGACAGTGGATATATGGCAAGAGTTGCATTTGTGATGGATAAGCTGCTAAGAAAGATTGGTCTGTCAGGAAGAAGTATTGTTCCTATGCTGGTAGGATTTGGATGTACGGTTCCGGGAGTTATGGCGAGCAGAACACTGCCGTCAGAACGAGACCGTAAGATGACGATTCTTCTGACGCCGTTTATGAGCTGTTCAGCGAAGCTTCCAATCTATGCGTTTTTTACAGCTGCATTTTTCCCGAAGAGGGGCGCAGTCATCATGGTAGCGTTGTATTTTGGCGGTATTTTGATGGGAATTCTGATGGCACTTTTACTGCGGGGAACGATGTTCAAAGGAGAGGCAGTACCATTCGTTATGGAACTTCCGAATTACCGTATGCCGGGAGCGAAGAACGTAGGACAGCTTCTGTGGGAGAAGGCAAAAGATTTCTTACAGAGAGCTTTTACCGTTATCTTTTTTGCAACGATCATTATCTGGTTCCTTCAGACATTTAACTTGCGTATGAATGTAGTGGCTGATTCCAAAGACAGTATTCTGGCAGTGGCAGCCGGAATTATTGCACCGGTCTTCCTGCCGCTTGGATTCGGTAACTGGAAGATATCAACGGCGCTGATCACGGGATTCATGGCGAAGGAAAGCGTGGTCTCTACACTTTCGGTACTCTTTGGAAGTACAGCGGAATTGACAGGAGCAATTACCCCGGTAGCGGCGGCAAGTCTTCTGGTGTTCTGCCTTTTGTATACACCATGCGTTGCGGCGATTGCATCGATTAAGAGAGAACTTGGTGCAAAATGGGCAGTGTATGTAGTGATTGGGCAGTGTGCAGTTGCGTGGATCGCAGCATTTATCGTACATCTGATTGGTACATTGGTGATGTAAAATAAAAAAATCCTGTGGTTGGAGATATGTTTTCCAACCATAGGATTTTTTATATATTAAATATTCCCCTTTTTATGACAGTTTTCGTCATAGATTCAATACTGTCAATGCCAGATGATTTTCATAAGGCATATTAAACCACATGTTCCGTTTCTGCTACAGGCTCAACATTTTTACATCTTCCGCTGCGTCTTAGGCTTGCGAATAAGGAGCCTGAGATGTTGTGCCATACACTGAAGATTGCTCCCGGCAGAGTGGCAAATGGATTGGCTGCAAAGTTAGCAGTGGCAAGTGTGATTGCAAGACCACTGTTCTGCATACCGACTTCGATTGCAAGTGCGGTTGCCTTGTCATATTCCACATGGAAGAGGCGTCCGGCAAGCAGTCCGAGTCCCATACCCGCAAGGTTATGAAGGATAACGATACAAAGTACGAGGAATCCGGATGTAATAATCTTTTCTGCATTTACTGCGACAATTCCGCTGATGATCATGACGATTGATACGACTGAGATCAGTGGAAGGATGCCAGATAATTTTTCAATCTGTCTGCCGATCAGTCTTCTGAGAAGAATGCCAAGCAGAACAGGGATCAGTACGACCTTTACGACTGAGATTACCATTCCAAAGAATGATACCTGCACCCATGCACCGGCGAGTAAATATACCAGAAGCGGTGTCATAACCGGCGCAGCCAGAGTAGACGTGATCGTCATACCAACGGAAAGTGCAACATCACCGCCGGCAATATAAGTGATCACATTGCTGGCAGTACCGCCGGGACAGCATCCAACCAGGATCACACCAAGTGCGATATCTGTTGGCAGATGCAGGAGGACGGAAAGCCCCCATGCGATCAGTGGCATGATGGTATATTGTGCGATAAATCCGATAATAATCTCTTTTGGCCGGGTAAATACTACTTTAAAATCTCCGATATGAATGGTCAGTCCCATGCCGAACATGGCCACACCAAGGAAAATCGAAGTATAATTCGTAGTCCATGCAAATCCGTCACGCCAGAAGAAGGCGATGACAGAAAAGCAGATAATAATAATTCCAATATATTTTGTAAGAACAGAGCTGATCCGTGATAATAATTTTGTGAACTGCTCCATATATTATACCTCGTAACTGAAATTGTCGATAAGTCTTGTCTTTCCGATGTAGACTGCCATAGCGACCAGAACATCAGCATTTACAGAGTCAACAGGCTGCATGGTAAGTGCATCGACCATGGATACGTAATCAATATGTGCCAGTGGTTCCTCATTTATGATCTCACACATCGGTTCTAATACTTCAGATGCGGCGATACCGTTCTGGATCAGTTCCTGACCTTTTTTCACAGCTTTTGAAAGGCAGAGTGCAGCCTTACGTTCTTCGGCGCTTAAGTAAGTGTTGCGGGAAGATTTTGCAAGTCCGTCTTCTTCACGTACGATCGGGCATCCGACAATCTGGATATCAAAGTTCAGATCCAGAACCATTTTACGGATGATAGCAAGCTGCTGTGCATCTTTCTGTCCGAAGTAAGCACGGTCTGGTTTTACGATGTTGAATAACTTCGATACAACGGTACATACACCTTTGAAATGGATCGGACGTGTCTTACCACACAGAGTATCTGATAAAGTATCGATACTGACAAATGCGTGTGGATCGTGATACATTTCTTCCGGTGCCGGGCAGAAGATCAGGTCAGCACCGATGCTTTCACACAGTGCACTGTCGCGGTCAAAGTCTCTTGGATAAGCTTCCAGATCTTCATTTGGTCCAAACTGTGTCGGGTTAACGAAATCAGATACAACAACGATATCGTTTTCCTCACGGCAGCGGCGGATCAGGCTTGCATGACCTTCATGGAGATATCCCATGGTTGGGACAAGTCCGATGGTCTTACCTTCTTTTTTCCAGTTATTTACGAGTTCTCTTGTTTTTTCAATTGTGTTTGTTACCTGCATTGGTATTCTCCTTTGTTCTTTAAGATTCGGAGAGTTCTCTTCTGAATACACTGTGATCTCAAGTGATTACATGTGAAAATGTCTGATAATAATGTCTTATCTTCTTATTCCATGTCTTTTAACAGTCCGTGACGTTCATAATTGGTCACACGGCTTACCTTGTTCTCCTCATCTACGAATACAACCGCAGGTTTGTGTTTTTTTGCTTCATCTGGCGTATACTGTCCATATGCCATGATGATAATCTTATCTCCGGTACTGACGCATCTTGCAGCAGCTCCATTTAAGCAGATCATTCCGCTTCCACGCTGTCCACTGATGGTGTACGTTTCGAAACGGCTGCCGTTGTTCACATCAACGATCTGGACTTTCTCATATTCAAGAATTCCAGCAGCCTCCAGTAATGCTTCATCCACCGTAATACTTCCTACATAATCAAGCTCTGCCTGAACGACAGTAGCGCGGTGGATCTTTCCTTTTAATAATTCAAGTGTCATCTCATATATCCTTTCCTTTTAAGGAAAGACTTCAGTTAGAAAAATTCTGGTACTGAGTCTTATTTCCTAAAAATATAAGCTCATTTTTTGTAATATGCCGTCATGCAGATAATCGTACTTGGACGAATTTCGACAGGACGGTGTTCATTGATTCTAAATGTTCATTTATGAGACTCCAGTGATTCAGTTCTGAGTATGGTTCTGCCCTGGGCAGATACCGTCTCCGCCGCTAATTATAAAAAAATAGGGAAAAGATGTCAATTGATGTATGCAGAAAAATAATGAATATAAACCATTTTTTGATGAGAGATTGAAAAAGCAATTTATCAGGGAAAATACAGAGAAGTTGCCACCTGCATGACCTGCAACTGGCAACTTTTCTTGCATATTTTGGTTATAATTATCTCTTTTTCTTTTCTTTCGCAAGAAGTGCAGCCCCAAGGGCACCTGCGTATCTGCCATGCTCCGTAGGGTCAACTGTCTGGCCTAGCTTCTGCGACAGAATCTTTGTAAAGTAGGTACTGTTACTGAGTCCGCCGGTCAGGATGACCTTATCCGGAAGATTCTTCTTCATGGCAAGCTGTGCCACTTTATTCGCAACAGAGTCCACAACTCCGGCAGCAATATCTTCCCGTTTCTGTCCTTCACCGATGTAGTTGATGACTTCAGATTCGGCAAATACGGTACATAAGGAGCTGATTGGAAGAACAGTTCCGGCATCGGCCATATCAAAGAGCTCCTGCAAGGTAACACCTAAGCGGTTTGCCATGATCTCTAAGAATTTACCGGTTCCGGCAGAACACTTATCATTCATTTGGAAATCTTGTACCATACCGCCGGATACAAGGATGATCTTCGTATCCTGTCCACCAACGTCAATAATCGCACATTCGTCGCCGGCCATCTCACGGCCGCCTCTTGCGTGGCAGGTGATCTCGGTAATCACATGATCAGCAAAATCTACAGCAACACGGCCATATCCGGTTGCAACAACTTTCGAATCGTCAGACAGTACATCGACATTGTCATTAAGTAAACGGTCCTTAATCGTCTGACAGGTCTCTTTGCTGCTCCATCCGGTTGGCAGTACGAAATGTATGTCGTGATCTCCTTTCACAACGACTTTGGATGCCGTAGATCCGATATCAATTCCAATATAATCCATAATTAAATTTCCTCACTTAATAATAGTTTTTAACAATATTTATCCCGTTTCGGGTTGATGTCCCGCTCAATGGCGGCGATTTTTAAAATCTCTATATGATTCTCGTCAATATATTTCTGGATCGTATCCAGGTCTTCTTCCCTGACAAGCAGTGAGATTCCGCAGCACTTACTGGCTACACGCGGAGTAGGAGCAATCGTAGTCTTGATTCCGGCTTCCTTCAATATCCCGTACAGACGCATCCCGTTGTCGTGATTGGGAAATAATACATAATGCTGTATCTTTTGCATGATCATTACCTCAGTATTTATTTGTTATCTAACATTTCGATAAATGCACTGATTCTTGTACGAAGCTGTCCTGCATCGCTGTCAGTGTAATCGGTCTCGATTCCAAGAACAGGGATTCCGGATTCTTTCAGGGCTTTTTCTACGAAATATCCTTCTGTATCATACAGGTTACAGAACTTCAGGTTTACATCGATAATACCATCAACCTTGTATTCTTTCGCAAGACGTAAGATATCATCAATACGGCCTTCGTTCGGTGTAAAGCATGCACAGTTGATCTTCATGTATCTTTCAGCAAGAGCCATGTACTGGTCTTCCAGAGTGGTCTTGCTTTCGTCAACAAGATTTTCAAAATATCTGGTTCCGGTACACATTTCTTCACAGACGATTGCTGCACCACTGGTCTCTACAATATTATGAAGCTTCCAGTTTGGAATTGCAAGAGGAGTACCGGTTAACATGATACGTTTGGTTCCGGCAGGGACAACGCTTACGCCGTCTTTGACTCTCTGGTCTAATTCATCACATAATTTATTCGTCATCTGTGTGAATCTTGCAGGATCGTCATAGAATGCAATCTGTGAGATCAGGAGCACATCACATCCGCTGATCGGAAGGTTCTCATTCTTACGGAGATTATAGAGACGCTCCAGGGCTTTACGCTTGTTGTTGATTAATTTAATGCTTTCGGCCAGTTTTTCGGAAGTTACTTCATTGCCGGTAAATTCTTCGACTACATTTTTAAATGTTTCGATTTCTTCCGCCCATGCTTTGATGTCTTTGGCACGTTTCATCTGTGGAAGGTCCATTACATGTAACGGTACATCTTTGGAAAGAATCTCCCATGCTTTCTTCTTACCATCGCAGGTTGTCTCCCCGATGAACATATCTGCGATACGGAAGAATGGACAGGTACGGTCAAGACGGGCACCAACGGATGCCTTGATCAGTGGACAGGTATTAGCCGGAAGAACTTTCTCTCCGCCAGGAACCCAGAACTGGGAACCACCGCACAATCCAGTTGCAATCGCATCTGCTGCAAATACGATCTCATCCGGTACATAGACACAGAATGTGCCGAATACCTTGCCGCCTTTTTTCTGATGTTCGATCAGCTCTGCCGGGCGGATACCGTGAATATCGGCAACGACCATATTATAATAATCCATAGAATCCGGACGGTTCTCCTGCGATAAAAAGACATCCCCAAATGCCTGTGGCAGTACCGCACAAAGCTGGTCGTGCAGTTCTACATCCATACCAAGTTCTTCCCACATTTTACGATAATCAGCCATATTAAAATACCTCCTTGTTGTGTTGATGTACCCGCAGGCTTTGATATAAAAAAGTCCGGGAGTACACGCTATTGATCCGATTATATCGATAAGATAACCGTAACACTTTTGGGAGGAATGGACAATGCATACCCGTGGAATTGGTTATAGATAATTCACAAGTTCAATAGAATATATCTATAAACTCTATACTGAGAACAATTCTCGTAATCCGGCTATACAGTGGTCAATCTCTTCTATGGTATTAAAATGGCTGAATGCGAACCGGACAGTCCCCTGAGGCATGGTATGCAGAGCCTGATGTGCCATCGGAGCACAGTGAAGTCCGACTCTTGTCATGATTCCATAATCCTGTTCCAGGGCAAATGCAATCTGGGCATTGTCATATTCCGGAAAATCCAAAGATACAACAGAAAGGCGGTCCTGAAGTGTCTTCTTTCCGGCAATATGTGCCTGCGGGATTGCCTGTATATTTTTGAGAAAATGTCTTGTAAGATCCATTTTCTTCTGATGGATGGCAGGAATTCCGGTTTCTTCCAGATAGGTCAGTGCAGCATGAAGTCCGATGATACCCGGAAGATTCAGCGTGCCGCTTTCATACTTGTCCGGCAGATGCTCCGGCATCAGAAGAGAGTCGGATTGGCTTCCGGTTCCACCTGCAATCAGGGGAGTCAGATCGTGATTCAGCGCCTCGGAGACTAAAAAGCCACCAATTCCCTGAGGTCCAAGAAGTCCCTTGTGTCCGGTAAATGCAAGAAAGTCAATATTACATTTTTGCATATCAATATCGACAGAACCGGCACTCTGGGCAGTATCTACAGCAAAAAAGAGATGATGCCGCCTGCATATATCGCCGATTTCCCGGATTGGAAGGATTGTTCCGCAGACGTTAGAAGCATGGAGCATGATGACTGCTTTGGTGTTGTGCCGGATCAGTTTTGTGACAGATTCCGGGTGTGTTGTGCCGTCCGTTTCGGCAGGAATCATTGTGTAATGGATGTTTTGCAAAGTAAGCTGTTCAAGTGGGCGCATTACTGCATTATGTTCCAGGCTGCTGACCAGTACATGGTCTCCGGGTTTTAACAGTCCCTTGATCAGATAGTTAAGGGAATAAGTAATCCCAGGCGTAAAGACGACGCATCTGGAATCCGGTGCATGAAAAAGCTTTGCAAGCTGCATACGGGTCAGAAGCACCTGGCTTTCCAGTTCATAGGCACCGTCGTAATTCCCCCTGTTGATATTGAAAGCACCGGACTCTAACAGTTTAGACATAGAGGAAGCAACACCCGGAGCCTTTGGCCAGGAAGTGCTGCCGTTGTCAAAATATATTTTTTGTTCCATAGAAAAACCTCCGTGATGGTGAGATATAGCCGGGGAGACTTTTGGAACATGTGTTGCGATGGACTTAAGCATAAAAAGACTCGGACGGCATATTGATATGAGTATTGTAACAGATTTTATATCAGAGTGAGACTGAAAAAAGCATAAAAAAAACAAATAGATTATATAGAAAAGAGTGATAAGATAGCACGACTTATCAATATTTCCTATTATATAAAAAATAAGATAGGTGGTATGATAGTCATATGAGAAAAATTTATCAAAATATAAAGTGTACGGAGGTATAAAAAACAATGGAATTAATTAAAAATCTTCCAGAGGTATTCGAAGAATTTGCAGAACAGCGTCAGAAATCATTTCTGGCAATGAAGGGATTAAAAGATCAGGGAGTTCCGGTTGTGGGTGCGTATTGTACATATTTCCCGGCAGAGATCGCAAGAGCAATGGGAGCTGTTACGGTCGGATTATGTTCGGTATCAGATGAGACCATTCCGGATGCAGAGAAAGATCTGCCAAAGAACTTATGTCCATTGATCAAATCAAGCTACGGATTCGCTAAGACTGACAAATGTCCATTCTTCTATTTTTCAGATGTAGTAGTTGGGGAAACTACATGCGACGGAAAGAAAAAAATGTATGAATATATGTCAGAATTTAAAGATGTATTCGTAATGGAACTTCCTAATACACAGAGCGAGATGGCACTGCAGTTATGGAAGAGTGAGCTGATCCGCTTCAAAGAATATCTGGAGAAGAAATTCGGTGTAGAAATCACAGACGAAGCAGTATTAGAAGCTGTAAAAGAAGAAAATAAAGTACGAAAAGCCATGAAAGGTCTGTATCATGTAATGGCACTTGATCCAGCACCGATCAAAGGTGGAGATCTGTTCAAAGTATTATACGGAAGCGGATTCAAATTCGACCGTAAGGCGATTCCGGCAGAGATTGAAGCCATGAAAGAGAAGATTGAAAAAGAATATGCCGAAGGAAAGAGACTGGATAAGATGCCACGTATCCTGATCACAGGATGTCCGATCGGCGGCGCAACTGAAAAAGTAATCCGTGCGGTAGAAGATAATGGTGGAGTTGTAGTAGCATTTGAAAACTGTAACGGAGCAAAATCATTTGACAAATTAGTAGATGAAGAGAATCCTGATGTATATGATGCACTGGCAAGACGTTATCTGAACATCGGATGCTCCGTTATGACACCAAATCCGAACAGACTGGATCTTTTGGACCGTCTGATCGACGAGTTCAAAGTAGACGGTGTCGTAGAGATGACACTTCAGGCTTGCCATACATATAATGTAGAGTCACTTGCAATCCGTAAGTTTGTGAATGAGAAGAAAGGAATTCCGTATATTAATGTGGAGACGGATTATTCACAGGCAGATATTGGGCAGTTGAATACACGAATTGCTGCGTTTATTGAGATGTTATAGGTGTTTAATGTTACTATTTCATTGTGGCCTCTCGGTCCATGAGAAAGCGCTGGTATCCTGTCTGCTGCTAGATGTCACGATGCAGAAGTTCTAAGGCAGTCCGACTTTCCTAAGGACGAAAGGGACTCCGCTCCAAACTCGGCGTGCGCCTCAAACAGTGTCGCTTCGTCCCTTTAACGGAAAGTCAAACTACCTAAGAACTTCTACACATCGCGCCAAAAACCGCTGCAAACAGGATACCAGCGCTTTCTCATGTCGTGACTGGCGTGCGATAGTGTATTAAACAGCCAAAAAAGTATTGACAATACTGCCTGCAATGCTATAATTAAAACAAACATATGAATAACTGTTCATATATTCAAATAATCAAACAAGAAAAAGAAAGGAAGTATTTACCATGAAAAAAACTTACAAAATTGACGTAGACTGCGCTAACTGCGCAAACAAAATGGAGCAGGCAGCTAAGAACACAGACGGAGTAAAGGATGCAACTGTTAACTTTATGATGTTAAAGATGATCGTAGAGTTTGAAGAAGGCGCTGATCCTAAGAAAGTCATGAAGGCTGTACAGAAGAACTGTAAAGTTGTAGAAGATGACTGTGAGATCTTCCTGTAAGCAAGATTTGCTGGAAGAGTGACGAGGAGAAAGGCTGGGGGAAGATATGACAAAAAGACAGAAAAAATCTCTGACCAGAATCATTATAGCAGCGGTACTTATGATCATATTGAAGTTCCTGCCTGTAGAGGGCTGGCTTAAGTTCATACTTTATATGGTTCCGTACCTGGTTGTCGGATATGATATTTTGCGGAAAGCGTTCAAAGGAATCCTGAATAAACAGGTATTCGATGAGAACTTTCTGATGGCAGTTGCGACAATAGGTGCGATTGCACTTGGCAACTATAAAGAGGGCGTATCGGTTATGCTCTTTTACCAGATTGGCGAATTATTTCAGAGTTATGCGGTTGGTAAGAGCCGCAGGAATATCAGTGATCTGATGGATATCCGTCCGGATTATGCGAATATTGAAACGGACGGGGAGTTAGAACAGGTAGATCCGGATGAAGTTGAAGTTGGAACGGTTATTGTCGTTCAGCCGGGAGAAAAAGTTCCGATTGATGGCGTGATCGAAGAAGGAACCAGTACACTTAATACCAGTGCACTGACCGGAGAAAGTGTTCCAAGAGAAGCAAAAACCGGTGATGAGGTCATCAGTGGATGTATTAACCTGACCGGTCTTTTAAAGATCCGTACGACGAAAGAATTTGGAGAATCTACAGTGTCCAAGATCCTGGAACTGGTAGAAAATTCAAGTTCCAGAAAGTCAAAATCCGAGAACTTTATCTCAAAATTTGCCAGATATTATACACCGGCAGTCTGCTACGGTGCACTTGCACTTGCAATCCTGCCTCCACTGGTAAGAATGCTTGTGATGGGACTCGCACCTGAATGGGGAGACTGGATCTACAGAGCGCTTACATTCCTTGTTATCAGCTGTCCTTGTGCACTGGTTATCAGTATTCCGCTTAGTTTCTTTGCCGGAATCGGCGGAGCAAGTCATGAAGGTGTACTGGTAAAAGGTTCCAACTATCTGGAGACGATGGCACAGACAAAATATGTGGTATTTGACAAGACAGGAACGATGACACAGGGTGTATTTGAAGTAAGTGGTGTACATCATAATACCATGCCGGAAGAGGAGCTTTTGGAATACGCGGCACTGGCAGAATGCTCTTCCTCACATCCGATCAGTAAGAGTCTTCAAAAGGCATACGGTAAGCAGATCAACCGTGACCGCGTGACAGATATCGAAGAACTGAGTGGAAAAGGTGTAACAGCAAAGGTGGATGGTGTTAAGGTAGCAGCAGGTAATGCAAAGCTTATGAAATACCTTGGCATAGAATACAGTGAATGCGACGAGATCGGTACGATCGTGCATGTTGCCGTAGATGGAGCATATGCAGGACACATCCTGATTTCTGATAAATTAAAACCACATGCAAAAGAGGCAATCCGTGATCTTAAGAAAGCAGGTATTACCAAGACGGTTATGCTGACCGGTGACATGAAGAGAGTGGCAGATAAGGTGGCAGCAGAACTTGGTATTGAGGAAGTATACAGTGAACTTCTTCCGGCAGATAAAGTTGCAAAAGTAGAAAGTCTTCTGAACCAGAAGTCAGAAAAAGAGAAGCTTGCATTTGTCGGAGATGGTATCAATGATGCACCTGTATTATCAAGAGCAGACATCGGAATTGCCATGGGAGCACTTGGTTCAGATGCAGCCATTGAGGCAGCAGATGTTGTTCTTATGGATGATGATCCGAAGAAAATCGCAAAAGCGATCAAGATTTCCAGAAAATGTATGCGTATTGTATATGAAAATATTTACTTTGCTCTTGGAATCAAGGCAATCTGCCTGATCCTTGGAGCACTCGGAATTGCCAATATGTGGATGGCGATCTTTGCAGATGTCGGAGTTATGGTCATCGCAGTATTGAATGCAATCCGTGCATTATTCGTAAAAAACTTATAGAAAAGGCTGGTGGACAGATGGCAAAATTAGAAGAAGGAATGGAAGTATGTGATTCCTGTGAAGTACATGAGAACCTTCTGAAGATCGTGAATGAAAAGATGCCAGAAGAGACAGAACTGTATGATCTGGCAGAATTATTCAAGGTATTTGGGGATTCTACAAGAATGCGTATCTTGTTTGTATTATTTGAAGCAGAAGTATGTGTATGCGATCTGGCAGAAGCGCTTAATATGACCCAGTCAGCAATCTCACATCAGCTTAGAATTCTCAAACAGAACAAGCTCGTTAAGAGCAGAAGAGAAGGAAAATCTGTGTTCTATTCACTGGCAGATGATCATGTACGCACGATCGTGGATCAGGGAAGAGAGCATATTGAAGAGGATTTATAGGAAAATATATAAAGCGATGTTGTAAAAGTGGAAGATCTATATCAGATGATGAAAATATCTGATATAGATCTTCTTTTTTAATACCAAAGTATGCAAGAGAAGTTGCCAGTGGCAAGTTCTCTGTATCCCAATTTTGTAAAATGGAAAGTAAAAAATTTTATAAGAAGATTATGAAGGCAGGATGATTAGACTATAGTACAAATAATAGTCTATTAATTGTTAAATTATCAGAAATTAATAAATAATAAAAAGAAACGTATTTAATATTACAAAATCTAATATTTGTATAAAAAAATCTAATATTTTCCATTGACAATTTTATAACCATCTCTTAAACTATGATTACAAGGTATTCATTTCTAAAAAAATTCAGTTTTGAATGGAGGTATGGTTATGGAACAGAAACAAGAAAAATTTAGTACCATAGGTTATATAGCCGCCGCGTTGGGTATGTGTATCGGTACAGGAAATGTCTGGCGGTTCCCGCGAGTATGTGCAGCGAACGGTGGAGGGGCATTTATCTTAGCCTGGACGATCGCGATGCTGGTGTTTGCAGTACCGCTTCTTTCTACAGAGATGGCCTTTGGTAAAAAGACGAGACTTGGATGTATCGGTACTTTCCGTGATGTAGGTGGAAAGAAGTATACCTGGATGGGATTCTTTGTAGCAGCTGTCTGCTTCTTCCTGATGAGTTACTATTGTGTACTTCAGGGTTACTGTTTGAAATATGCAGTGAACTCCGTGACATCATTTAAAGTGAACCTGACAACAGAGACCACATCAAAAATATGGGCAGCATTTACAGATTCACCGGCACAGGTTATTTTATTCCACGCAATCGGATTTGCTGTTGCATGCTTTATCGTTTATCAGGGTATTGCAGGTGGTATTGAAAAATTCTGTAAGGTAGCGATTCCGGCACTGTTCATTATTCTTGTTGGTTTAGCACTTTATGCAGTAACATTAAACGGAGCAAGTCAGGGACTTCAGTATCTCTTTACAATCAAGAAAGAATACATCTTAAGTCCGAATACATGGATTCAGGCATTCATCCAGGCAGCATGGAGCACAGGAGCAGGATGGGGATTCATTATTACATATGCGAACTATGTAGGAGAAGATGAAGACATTCCTACAAGCTGTCTGATTATGGGACTTGGTGATAACCTTGGAGCTATCCTTTCAGCACTTGTTGTTATTCCTGCAATCTGTGCACTGTCCGCTACACCGGAAGCAGCAAACGAGGCACTTAGCCAGGGTAACTTCGGGCTTACATTTATTTACATGTATCAGTTATTTACAACAATCCCGGGCGGAAGATTTATTTCCTTTATCTTCTTTGGATTACTTGCAATTGCAGCGATTACATCCCTGTTCTCTATGATCGAAGTTGGAGTAAAATGTGTTGTTGACCTTGGACTGCCACGTAAAAAGGCTGTTGTAAGTATCTGCTTTGCAGGATTCTTAGTAGGATGCTTCTCATGCTGGTCACTGGCTAACATCGACAATCAGGACTGGGTATGGGGACTTGGACTTTTAGTAAGTGGTGCATTTATCGCAATCATTGCATGGAAGTATGGAGTTGAGAAATTACGTACACAGGAAGTTAATGCAAAAGGTGCAGATGTACATCTTCCAAAAGCATACTATACAGGGTGTATGTATTTGATTCCTGTACTGGTAGTGATTATGGTAGTTTACTGGTTACTCCAGACAAAAGAATGGTTCCCGGATACATGGCTGAACCCATTCATTATTCAGGATAATACAGGAACAGTATTACTTCAGTTCGTAGTAGTGATTGTTGTAGGTATCGCTCTTTCTAAGGTATTTAATGCTAAGACAGCAAAAGGTGCTATGAAAGATGACGAAGTGGCAAAATAATAGTTACAGTTCACAGGTGAGAATTTTCTGAACTGAAAATTCCGTATGATACAGTAACGAATAATAGAAAGAAGGTATGAGCTATGACGATGGATGCGATTATTATGATGATCATCACATTGGTTGGATATATTGGCGGATTTAGTTATTTCATGGTACGGGTATTTAAAAAGGAAAGAAGTAAATCCAAAAAATAGATAAAAGGTTGATAGATATCGGATAATAGTAACAGATATGAAAAGGACGACGATCTGATTGAAATGAATACATAACCGAACAGGCCGGAGCCGGAATCTTGTCAGAGATGACAGGATTCCGGCTCCGGTCTGTTTGAGTTTGTATTTATATATCAAGTGCAGCATGATATCAGAAGTTCCAGGAACTAATCCCTGTTCACTCTTAAGGATTCTCACAAATTGCAGGAATACTGAGCTGTGTTTCACGAAGAGCTCTGCGGGCCTGACTATTACCCGACAGCCCCTTCCGCAGTTTTTTGTTTACAGAAAAATAGTTTTATAATCGCATGCGTCAAATAGCAGAACGCTAAGATGGAATCAAGACACATGCACAATATCCCGGAGCTGGTTGAAAACAATAGATGGTCAGAGTCTTGTCGATTTCCGGACTATAATCATGCAGGATATGTTTATTGCCGTTTAATGCTACATCCGCATAAGTGACAAGCCATTTTTTATCCCCGTTTTCAAAGACTTCATAAAAAGAACGATTCAACATTTCTGAAACGGGAACGCCCTCAACAACAGTCATTTCATTATTGCAGTAACGAAATACAAAGTCTACACCATGTCCATCCGCATCAAATACAAGCTCAATAATACAAAAAGCAAGTGGCATATCATTGAGAAAGCTACAGTTATCAAATAATTGAAGAGAGCTGTCTTCTGAAACCTCCGAAAAGTTCTGCGCATTTAAACCAAGTGCCTTACGGATTTGTTTGTGCTGACTCAGATTACGTTTTCTCCCCTGAAAGACAGCGCCATCAGTCATTGTATAAAGTCCTTCGTCAGATATATGAACAATTTGATTTTTTCGAAGAACAACGCCTTTTGAGATATTTAGAAAATCTTCTTCCGGCAAGTAGAGCATAAGTTCTTTTATCGGGATTGTAGTCGTAATGCTTTCTCCCGAGGAAAGCGTAATAATTGTGTGAGGATTCTGCCTGGTAAGGTAAAAAATATCTGAAATTTCGATATTCTTTCGTTTGAAATATAGTGGAACATTATAACGCATATGAGACCTTCCTTTTTTGTGATAATTTTATATTACTATAGTTGTTTTGAAAATACAATAGAAATAATTAAAATGCAATGATTAATGCGAATAAAATGTACTTTAATTGAGCTATACCACGATTTATCGAAGAAACATCAAAAAAAGCGCAGATTTGAGCGAAAAAAGATTGCTGATTAACCGCGCGAGTGATATTATAAAAAAGTATTAACAATGACACAAAAGGAATCATCAGGCAGAGACAGGAATAAGAAAGGAGTGGGAAGCGGATGAAAAGAAGAATTTCGAAAAGGAT